>CALFOM010000167.1 GCA_937919685.1 uncultured Phycisphaera sp. | reverse complement strand
GAAGCGCCGCGACCGGTCACGGTCACCCCACGAACTTCGCGAAGGGATTGAACCTGAACCGATTTTCAGGATCCATCTTCTTCTTCTGCGCCTCGACGAGACGGGCCATCGGGGCCGATCCGAAGATTTCGGCGGCGACCGCGGATCGGTCGACGTCGTCCGGTTGCGAATGGGTGCCGCTGAAGTCGACGCCGAGCCCCGTGACCGCACGGGACTTGTCGACGACCCGGTTCGTGAGATCGACGATCTCCTGTCGCTGGGCCGGCGACTTGGTACTGGCGTCGTAGAGCGTGACGAGATCCACGAAGAACGCGTGATCGCAGTTGCCACTGGGGATCCTCAGCCCTCGCTGGGCCTCGCCGCCGAGCGTGCGGATCTCGACGATCGACATCTCGGCTTCGTCGAGCGGCGCTTCGCCGACTACGACGTCGGCCACGAAGTCGAGCACGGCGTCCTCGGGAATCCCCGTCGTCCCGGCACAGTGATAGCTCGTCGCGAGCGGGGCGCCTTTCTGCTCCGCGATCACCGGCCACAGCGCTGCGGCGGCCTCGTACCACGAGCCCCAGTGGGCCTGCGCGAACGTCGGGAGCTTCATGTCCGATGCAATGGCCTCAAGCGGCTCGACGAATTCGGTGGTGCTGCCCTCGAAAGTGTCGTAGAAGACCGTCGTCGCGACGATCGCCTTGGTGCCCGTCACGACGACCTCGAGCGAGACCGACTCGTTCGGCATCACCCTCTCCTTCATGAACTGCATCGCCTTCCTCGAGAACTCGACCGCCTGGGCCCGCGTCTCATATCCGAAGACGCGCTGTTCGGCGCCCTTGATGGCGCTGGCGTCGGCCAACTCAAAGGTCATGTCGACGACGATGGCCAGCGCACTTCCCGCACCGAGCATCGCCGTGAACAGTTCGTCCTCCGGCGTCAGCACGCGGATCTCGCCGTCGGCGGTTACCACGGTCATCTTCACGGCACGCTGCCCCAGCAGGCCAAGCCGCCTGGAGAAGTAACTGCTCAGCCCACCGTTGAGGGCGTACCCGGCCACGCCGACGCCGGGACCGGTTCCGACGGGCAACGCGCCGCCGTGGTCCTTGACCGCCTCGACGAGTTCGCGGAAGACCACGCCTGACCCCACCGTGACCAGGTTTCCGTCGTCGGTCGACTCGAACTCGATCGACTTGAGCCGACCGAGGTCGAGGATCACCGCATCGCGGTCCGCGACGAGCGCCACACCCGACGATTCGTGTCCGCCGCAGACGCAGGCGATCGGGGTGGTCGCCGGAAGCGACTTCACGATGCCGGCGATCTCCTCGGCAGACGTTGGATGCTCGATTCGCTTGGCCAGGGTGGTGACGGTGCCGGCGGCCCCATCTGATCCCGGTAGAACCTTGTTGGCGCTCACGCTCCACGCCCGTTGTGCGAACCACTCGTCGTTCGAACCCGTGACGGCCTTCAGCGGAGCTCCCGCCTGCTTCGAGGGATTTTGGGCAAACGCGCCTCCAACGACGACTACCACACCGCTCGCCGCGGCGCCCTTGAGGGCGATCCGTCGCGAGATCCGAGTATCTGGATCCTGCATCATGCTGAGCCTCCTCGTGGCGGTCGGTGTCTGAGATACCAGTTCGGACAGGTTCGGACAGCCTCGCCGATCGCATCGAGCCGCTGCCGGTATCCACAGCCTAACCGATGAATAGATGAATCGATGAATCGATGCCGCCGCGGCGATCGCCCGCCTGCTCCTCGATCTGCCTGGCGTCGTTACGGCCCCGACCACGAGCTCGGCAACGAAGAACCCCGCCCTCGCATGAAGGCGACGTTCGGTGTTTTGAGTTCGATTCCGGGAGGAAGTCGAGCAGCCCCTCACGGCCGAACCGGTGATTGATGCACCTCGTCATCGGGCCACGGACCTGCGACGAGGGCGATCATTTTCTTCGCAACCAACCGAATGGCATCGCCGGAACGAGGTCATCCGAGTGGGCCGTGCGCGAATTTCAGGAGCCATTGGAGTATCGTCCGTGGAGATGACCGACGACCAACTCCTCAGAACCGGATGGAAGCCGTTCTTCCAGCAGCAGATCGCGGACCATGGGTCGACTGCGATCAAGGTGGCTCGGGTGTCCTCGCACCATGGCATCCGCGTCCTTCTCCTCGGTGAAGCGGGCGAATTCGGAATTCCAGTCCAGTCCGCGGAAGCCGTCGGAGGCATTGCCGTGGGTGACTGGGTCGTGCTCGACGCGGGTGCCGACCGCGTACTGCAACGACTCGAGCGGAAGACGGTCCTGTTTCGAAAGGCCGCGGGCGAAGAGGTCAAGCCGCAGATCATCGCCGCGAACATCGACACGCTCTTCATCACCACTTCGTGCAATGAAGACTTCAATCTCTCTCGCATCGAGCGATACCTCGCGCTCGCGTTGGATGCGGGAATCCGTCCCATCGTGGTCTTGACGAAAGTCGATCTATGTGATTCCGCTGATGAGTATCGCCGTCAGGCCGAGCAGCTTCATCCCGGCTTGGTCGTTGAATCGCTGGACGCTCGCGATCCTGAGCAAGTGACCCGCTTGCGAAGTTGGTGTGGACCTGGAGAGTCGGTCGCGTTGCTGGGTTCGTCTGGAGTTGGGAAGTCCACGTTGGCGAACGCGCTCGGAGCCGGCGACTTGGCGACCGGGAGCATCCGCGACACCGATGGAAAGGGCCGACACACCACCACGGCTCGTTCCCTGCACTTGCTGCCGAGCGGTGGCGTGCTGGTCGACAACCCTGGGGTTCGAGAGTGCCAGCTTTCAGAATGCGAGCATGGACTCAAGACGTTGTTCGACGATGTCATTCAGATTGCGCAGCGCTGCCAGTTTCGAAACTGCAGCCATGAAGGCGAGTCTGGATGTGCGATCGGGCCTGCATTGACGTCGGGCGAGCTAGACCAGAGACGCTTTGCCAATTTCGTGAGTCTGAGCGAAGAGCAGGCTCGGAATGCCAAGTCACTCGCGGAACGACATGACCGGCAAGACCGGCAAGACCGACTAGATCGACAAGAACGTAAAATCGCCTCCGGGCGATCGCAGAAATCTGCCAGCGCCCACAAGCGGCGCCGTCGTCGCAAGTGAAGCAAGGAGACGCGAACAGCCTCCGTGGCGTTGATGACGCGGAGCCAACGTTCAAGCGCCGGCCGGTCCTTGCTCCCGCCAGAGAACTCGCCGCCGCGGGAGCGGTCGGGCCCAACGACCCCGCCCTCGGTCTTCTGACTCAGGATTCGAACCTGCGACCTCCGGGTTATGAGCCCGACGAGCTACCAGACTGCTCTACCCCGCAATAAGGTTTATTGAGCGATCGGAGTAAAAGGGTAGAACGGTCCCGACGCAGCGAGTCGGCCGGCCAAACGAATTCAGCTCCAGTCGAGTTGCGTTGGGCAAGTTCATCGAGCTTTCGCGTCGACAG
Source organism: uncultured Phycisphaera sp. (assembly GCA_937919685.1). Taxonomy (GTDB): domain Bacteria; phylum Planctomycetota; class Phycisphaerae; order Phycisphaerales; family SM1A02; genus UBA12014. The sequence continues at coordinate 2,591 of CALFOM010000167.1, read as the reverse complement.
CGAAAGCTCCGCGTGGAAGACTCTGCAAACCAAGCGGGGATAGAAGCGGCCGAGGTGCTTCAGGCTGAGGATGAAGACACATCCGCTACCGAGCCTCGTGTCATCTTCGCACTTGCGAATTTCCTTCACGCTGATGCGACGAAGCTCATGGAGCTCGCCGGGCACGTCGAGCGACGCACGGAGTCGTTGGATCCGTGAGGCGGTTCGATTCGCGGCGTGTTCTCAAGGGAGCAAGCCACTCTCGAACGATGAGGAGCGAATTCTCCGCGAGTTCGTGAGGGTTGTCGTCGAGACCAACGAACGGAGCTGAGAGCCTCTTGTCACTTGAAGTCGTCACTGCGGGAACGGCGCGGGACATCGACGCCAAGGTCGAGCGTATTCTGCGCGACCTCGGATGTCCCGAGCCGCCCCTCGACCTCGACCAAGTGCGGGATCTACTTTCGCTGGACAGGTCGTACTACTCGTCAGCAGACGACGGCATCCTTCAAGAGGTAGTTCACCGGCTTACCATCGGCACCAAACAAGTTCTCAAGCGACCGACCAGAATCATCGAGGCGATCAAAGAACGAAGCCTTCGTGCTCTGTGGATTCCGGAGCAGAAACGCATCCTGATCGACGACAACCTGCACGAGATGCAGAAACGCTGGGGTGGATGCCTCTCGCGAGTGCGTCGCGTGTTCGAAGGACGCCGCCTTCGTTCCGGAAGATGCTGATTGCTCGTGCATCGGTTTCTTGAGAGCGAGAAGGCATGACGCACCTATCGGATAGCAACCACAATGGTTATCAGCAAAGATATCGGTTTCTATCCGATTGCGATCGCTGGTTGGAGCTATCTGCGAATCGTCACAGCTGCGCTGTGGTGTCGTCCACCGTCGTGCCGTTCCCGTACGCCGTTTGAACCGCCGCCTCCATGCGCGACACTTCGTCATCCGTGAGGAATTCGAAATGGCTGGCCCGCTTTTGAGCGGAGAGTTGGCCGTTGTTCTGGAGGCAGAAACGAATGAACAGATCGATCCTCCGGTCAGGCATGTCGACGATCTCTTGAAGCAGGCCTTTGGTCTTGTCGTAGTTCGCCAGAAACACCAGCTCTCCGACGAGCTCAGAGTCGATTGTTTGCTCGATGAATCGGTACAGCGCTTCCGTCTGCGCCGTCATGTCGACGTATCGATACCAGACGGCGACGTCGTTGGTCACCGTCATTCGCCCGTCATCGTCAAGCGTGTATTCGGCGAGCTCCAGTATGGGACGCGAGTATGCCTCGAGCGACGCATCGTATTCGGCGGGCGTATTCAACATCGCCGCCGAGACCGGGAACATGATGCCCTCAGGGGTGAATTCTCGACGGGCGAGGATGTTGTGGATGAGGAAGCGGTGAATCCGTCCGTTACCGTCCTCGAATGGATGCATGAAGACAAACCCGTAGGCGATCGATGCCGCATGAACGACAACAGAGGCGCCGCCTTCCTCAAGGCGTTGGTGTGATGCGATCAGGCCATCCATGAGCTCGTGGATGTCTTCAGGTTTGGGGCACACGTAGTGGATGCGTTCGTTCTGCCATGCCACGGTTTCGCCAACGTAGTTCTGACTGTCGCGATAGTCGGTGGCCTTGAACCTCGGATCGACGATCCGATTCTGCAGGTCCATCAGGCGGGGCTTGTCGCAGAAGTCCTCATTTTCTGCAAGCTGCAGCATCGAGATGAAGCGCTCGGTGCGATTAGAAGTTGGCGTGATGCGCTCGATCTCAAACGAGGACTTGGTCTCCTTCGTGTAGAGGTGGCTCCGTGCTCGCTTGAGGAGCTCAGGCGAGTAAGACGACACAGCTTCTTGGCACTTGCGCGGGAGATCAGCTGCTTCGAACTCGCGAAGCGCATCGGTCCGCCTCACCGTCGGGCAGAACTGCTGGCTTCCGAGGAGGTTGTCGTTCACTCTCTGTCGCTTGATTCGTGTCGCCTTGGAGGCGGTGTAATACTCCTTGGATTCAAGGAGGTCGACGTAGTTCCCGCGAGTGAGGTCATCCAGAGAGAGCTGTTCGCCGGTCAAGAACTCGTAGAGAAACCAGATGCGGCGAACGTACTTGCCGGTCGGCTTTGACTCGAGATAGGCCTCGATGTCGTGCGGGTCAGCGGCCGCAAAAACCCTCGCGAGGATCCCGAGGTTGGTGCCGTCGTACTTCAGCGCAAATTCCAGGTGATCGCCGAGCGACTCGCCTGGCCAGTACGAGGCTGGGTAGGTCTCCTCGACCATCGCATCGACCGTAGCCACGCGGTGTGTGTTTCCTTGGGCGACGAGGGACCGGTGCCAGTTCGGAATCACCTCGAGTCCGTACCGATCGACCAAGTCGGTGTATCCGGCTGGCCTCAGGGCATTTGATTGGGGATCCTGGCTCGTCATGGATTGCTCCGAGAAAAACACGTTGGAATTGCGAAATATGCGTATATCTCGGCTCGCAGCGAGAAAATCCGTTACCACAGTACGAGAAAAACCGATACGGGACAATAAAAACGGTTATCTGGAGGTGGATATGAGTAAAAACGCTTCTATCCGCCATGGCTTGGCGTGGAGTCGCTCGCCCAAGCAAGCATTCGCTTGTG
>CALFOM010000166.1 GCA_937919685.1 uncultured Phycisphaera sp. | reverse complement strand
ATGCCCCGGACCTCGAAACCGTGGGCTCGCAGCACCACAAGGTCGAACTTCAGGTTGTGGCCAACCTTGCCGATGGTCGGATCTTCGAGCAGTCGTTTCAGTCCAGGCCGTGCGGTCTCGAGATCAAGATGATCCTTCGATTCAGGGGAACGCAGTGGCACGTAGACGCCCGATCCGATCTCCCAAGAAACGGAGACCCCCGCCAGTTTCGCGGTACGCGGTCCCAGCGAATCGGTCTCGGTGTCGATCGCGACCAGACCCGACTCCCGGGATCGGTTCACGACCGTCTCGAGCTCCTCCAACGTCGAGATGATCCGGTAGTCACCATCGACCGGCTCCAAGGTTGGTGACGCCGTGACCGAGATCGCGCCATCACCAAAATCGAACAGCGTTCCCGCCGCGTCATCCGCCGCAGCTTCCGCCACCGGAGCGGACACCTTCGCCGTCTCAAGCTCGGGCGCCTGAAGCAACGATCGAAATCCATCTCGGTGACGCGTGAAGCCCAGTACCCGCATCGACTCGTCGATCACCGCCGCGTCGACGCGCTCCAAGCGGACGGTCGTGTCCTCCAAATCGAAAGCGATTTCGCAATCATCCTTGAGCGTGATGAGGGTTCGCCCCAGGGGGATTCGATCACGGGCTGCGAGCAGGTTTTCACGCCGCTTGCCCTTGATCCGACGCTTGGCATCTCGAATCTCCTCTTCGCCGTCGATGCATTCGTAGACGCCCTCGATCGATCCGAACTCCGCGACAAGGCTCGCCGCCGTCTTGGGCCCGATGCCTTCCACGCCTGGAACGTTGTCGGCGTTGTCCCCCATCAAGGTCAGCATGTCGACGACTTGGTCCGGCCTGATTCCGGGAAGGCCGCGTTTGGGGTCGGCGGTCTTCTCCGCGAGTTCGACCGGGCCGGTCGAGGTGTCCTTGTGCACATCGATCAACGAAACCTGCTCGTCCAACAACTGCTGGAGATCCTTATCCTTCGAGATGATCCGAATATCGACCTCGGGATGCTCTCGACGCATCCGACGCACGATCGTTGCGATGACGTCGTCCGCCTCGAACCCTTCAAGCCCGAAGGAGGGAACGCCGAGTTGACCCAGCACCTCAAGACATCGATCCACCTGCGGCTTCAGATCCGAAGGCGGCGCGTCACGATTGGCCTTGTACTCAGGAAAGATCTGCGAGCGAAACGTGCCACGATCGCCGGACACGTCGAGCGCCACCGCGAGGTGGCTCGGCCGATACTCCCGGAACAACTTCAGGATCATGTCCGTGAAGCCGAAGGTCATGTGCGTCGGCTCGTTGGTGACCGGGCTGTGCATCTCGGTCCGGATGGCGTGATACGCCCGAAAGAACTGGGCATAACCGTCGATGAGATACAAGACTTCGGGTCGGTCGACGGCCGACGTTGGGGCGGTCACGACCCGCCCTCCGCGGTGGCCTCCGCGTGCAGAACGCGGAGCCGATCCTCGACGCCGACCTCGAGGACGATCTTCCGTCGGGCCATCACCGCCCGCGCGACCTCGATGAACTTCTCGAACCGGTACGACCTCGTCCCGTCATCCGTCAACCAAGCGAATGCCGGCGTGGTCGCAGGCGGCGGCGTACTCGTGGCCACCATCGCGCCTGTTCCAATCGCGGTACCAGTCATGATTCTCGTGCCGATCGCCGTCTTGGCGTGATCGCCAACGATGCAGCCGAGGAATTGGCGTCCACTCCGAATCCGCGGCCCACCCGGGGTCAACTTCATCGTGACCTCGCCGTAGGTGTTGAGCAGGTTCGAGTTCACTGTGGCCGCGCCCAGATTCGCCCAGGAACCGACCCAACTATCACCAAGATGACCGTCGTGACTCTTGTTGGCGAAGCCTTGGAAGACCGTTCCACCGACTTCACCACCGATGCGGCAGTGTGGCCCGATCACGGTGTTCGCCTTGATGGTCGCATGGTCTGCGATTCGCGTGCCATCGAGAACGGCGCAAGGGCCGTGGATGGCCGCGTGAATCCCCAGATGAACTCCCGGGCCGATGAAGATCGCCCCCTCACGAGCATCCAGCACGACGCCTGGATCGATTCCGACGGTGTCGTCGACCTGCACGGGATGATCTCCCAGAACCATCGCCCCTTGAGTTCGAGGATCGCTCGACGCCCCGATCTCCGCTGCAAGAAGATCCAGATCGGATGCGATTCGACTCCCGGCGGTCGCGAAGACATCCCAAGCCGCCCTCGCCAGCGGGAGGTCAACCTTGGAGGATCGTGACACGCCGTCCGGAAGTTCCCGATGCTCGATCAGTGATTGAAGCGATGACCGATCGAGCAGTGCCGACCCGATCGATTGGTCGTCGGAATCCACCATCGCCGTCCCCAAGGCCGGTAAATCTCCGGTCGGGAGTTCGAGCAAGCGTGCATTCAGGACCAGAAACGGCCCCTCACCTTCGGGCATGATGTTCACTGCGAGGTCCGGATGGGCCGCGGCGACGACCCCTTCGAGCGATCCCGGGACAATCATCCCGATCACCGGTAGACCGACCTCACGGGAAAGCCGCTCGGCAGAGGTGAGGATTCCACTCCGAAGATCCACCGCCGACCGAAGATCGGTCATGGGCCCGAAGTGACCGCGTCCATCATCGAAGAAGACCAGGCCTTGCATACCCCCGAAGATACCCGCTCCGGCCCCCTCGCGGGACTCCACCGTGGTCGGTCAGCGCCGAACCATCCCGACCTCGAATCGCCAACTCGACCAAGTGAGGAGGAGGACCCAGGCGAACGGGATTCCAAAACCGCCGGAGTAGATCGCCTCGCCCATTCTTCGTCCGAGTTCCGACACTGCCGAGGCGTCGCCCCAGGGCGTCGAAGTCTCTGCATAGAATCCTCGAATCATCCAGACCGCCATGAACACGACGTCTACCGCCAGAAGATAGGGAATGGTCAGCAGTCCGACCGCGATGGGATTCCGGCGGAAGAGCATCGTGCGAATGGGGAGGATGAGATTGGCCCCAAAAACGCATCCCATCGCATACGGCCCGATGAGAAAGAACGGCTCGTCGACTCGATAGGTCGAGACCGTGGCGAGATCGAGGAGAATCCCTGCCGCCAGGGAAGTCCACAGGACGGTTCGACGGGGGGCGAATAAGCCGACGAACACCAACAGCACCGCGGTGGACATCGGATGAACACCGCCGATCGACAATGCCATCAGAAAGCTCGAATCGAGCACGAGACAGATGGCCAACGCGATGACGAAGATGCCAAGCCTCATGATGGCCCCCTCTCATCGCTCTTCGGACTGACCACCAGGAAGTGGTCAAGTCGCTGCGGATCGTTGAGGACATCAATGCGGATCGTTCTTCGGGTCGGGTTCGACTCAAGCGTGCGGATCTCCCTGACCACGCCGATCAAAAGTCCCTGCGCAAATCTCGACCAACCGGGATCATGCAATCTCGCGACCATCCCGATCTCAACCATCGCGGACCGATCGACCGTCGTCGTCCAGCCTGATCCATCGGGTCGGAGTTGGACCGGCACGCCATCGCGTCCCAGCGTTCCGGCGGACCCTCCCCGGTCATCGACGAGCCGTGCATCGAGAAGCCCGAATGCCACCGCGGGACGAACCCATGCCGTGGTTGGGCCGACGTCGGCCAGAACGCGACCGACCAGGGTGTCGCCCCGATGCACCGCAACGGCCCCCGGCAGAATGCCACGCCGAGTTCCGGCATTCACTTGCAGCGGCGAGGCCGGGTTGCTCGGATCGCCACCGACCACATCCACCTCGATGGCCACGAACTCTCCCACCTCGCCGGTCGGAGGAAGGCCACGGAGCGACTCCACCAGGCCTTCGAGTTCACGAACGCGTTCCGCCGCGGCATGGAATCGCCTTCGGTACTCGTTTCGCTCGGTCTCCAGCAGATCAAACTGCTCGCGATTCGCCAGGTCACTCCCATCCACGGTGAGCCAAATTCGCACAGAGGTCGCCACGTCGCCCAGTGGCACCAACGGAAGCCGGGTGATCTCCGAAAGGCGATTTGTCCATGGAACAAGCCAACTGGTGGGCAATACCGACAAGACAAGAACCACCAGCATCGCCAGTGAAAACGGGCCCATCGAAGCATGACGTGTACGGTTGATCAGGAGCCTCCCGTCGAGCGGCTCAGGCTTCGTCGAGATCTGATTCGAGCGTCGCCTTCCAGTCATCGAGACTATCGAGGTAGATACTGGTTCCTCGGGCAACACAGGTCAATGGATCCTCCGCGATCCGAACGTCGAGCCCGGTGGCATTGGAGATGACGACCCCGATACCTCGGAGCAACGCCCCGCCCCCTGCCAGCATGATTCCGTTGTCGACCAGATCCGCCGAAAGTTCCGGCTCGGCTTGCTCGAGCGTGCGGATCACAGCTTCGACGATCTGGTTGACGGGCTCCATGAGTGCTTCGCGAATCTCGTCGCTGGTGACCACGGTCTTGCGAGGCAGACCGGTGACCATGTCCCGACCTCGAACTTCCATGTTCATGCTCTCGCCGACGGGAGCCGCCGAACCGATCTCGATCTTGATCCGCTCCGCGGTCTGCTCGCCGATGGTCAGACCGTAACTTTTCTTCATGTGACTGATGATCGACTCGTCAAAATCGTCACCGGCGACCCGGATTGATTCGCAACTCGCAATGTCGGCCAAAGACATGATGGCCACTTCCGTCGTGCCGCCGCCGATGTCGACGATCATGCTTGCCGTGGGTTCGGAGATCGGGAGACCGGCGCCGATTCCAGCCGCCATCGGCTCCTCGACAAGATAGACCTTCCTGGCACCCGCTCGCTCCGCCGAGTCGAGCACGGCTCGTTTCTCGACCGCGGTGATTCCGGAGGGGATCGCAATGACGACCCGAGGGCCGAAGATGCGACTTCGACCGTTGACCTTTTTGATGAAGTAACTCAACATCGCTTCGGTGATCTCAAAGTCGCTGATCACGCCGTCTTTGAGCGGCCGAATTGCCGAGATCGACCCTGGGGTCTTCCCGAGCATGTCTTTCGCAGCCCACCCCACGGCAGTCCCGTTGTTGATGACCCGATTGGTGCCCTTTCGGACGGCCACGACCGAGGGTTCGTTCAGAACGATGCCTTCACCACGGACACAGACGAGGGTGTTGCACGTCCCCAGGTCGATGCCCATATCAACACTGAACCAACCAAGAATGGAATCGAAGAACATGATGAAGGGTGTCCGTGGAGGAAGGACGAGTCGTCTCAAGAGGCCTGCAGCGGCCCATCACAAAGATCGGTCGCCGAAGGCGTCTCGGGAGAATACCCGAGGAGTGAAGCGGACGCCGGAAACAGAGCGCGGGCGTCTCTCGATCGAGAGACGCCCGCGCCGGTTGGATCTTTGAGTCAGCAGGGCAAGCCAGAACCTTGGCCTGCTCCTAGACTCATTTGACGACTTCGAAGCCGGGAAGGCCGAGGAGGACGTTCTCAGACTGCACAGAAGCGGTCGGATCGGTGGATGCCTCAACCTGGTTCAGATTGGCCATCGCCACCGAGACCAAGCCTGCGGTGAGGACGATGCAGGCCGCGAAGAGCAGGCCGGTGTAGACGTCCAAGTCGCCTCCGGAACGTCGAATGGGTGCGGTCATGGAGCTCATGGGTGATTCCTTGCGAAACGAGCGGCGTATGCCGCCTTGAGAACGCTGACGAGTCGGGAACGATCCTTGATCACTGACCCTTGCGGGCGATCGCTCGCTGGCCGGCTCGGACCTCTCCACGGTTGTTGGCATCCTCGAGTTCGACGACGCCGGTTGATCGGTTCACGTCGACTTCAATGATCCGCAGGTTGCCGACGAATCGACTGCCGTCTGCGAGCGTGAGGACCCAACCTTCCTGGACGCCGTCACGGCTGCCGGAGTTGATTTCCGCGAGGGTGGATCCCTCCGAGCGTCGGACGTTGATGATGGTGGCCGAGAGATTACGATCGGCGGGAAGCGATCCAGCCTTGGCACCCGCTCGGGCGGAGGGAAGTTCGCCGATATAGGCGACGTATCGAGCAATCTTGTCGACCGCCTGATCTCGCTCGTCGTTGAGCTGCTGAACTTCTTCTTGGAGCGCTCGACGCGCGGCTTCCGCGACCTCAAGGTTGGAACGGATAATTCCCAGTTCCTCTTCAAGATCGACTGACTGGCGTTCGGCATCGACTGCTCGGGTTCGAAGCGAACGGAGTTCCGAGACCAGCGTTTCGCCAAGCTTCTGCTGAGCCTGCTGAGTCTCGGCCATCATGCCGATTCGGGCATTGATCTCTTCCTGACCACCTCGAGCCAACGCGAGTTCACCCTGAAGGCGGGTGGCTTCGGCAACCTTGCTGTCTCCGCTCTTCTGAAGTTCGGCGATTCGGAGCTCAAGTTCCTTGGTCTGAACCGCTGATGCGGAGGCTTCCGCCATCCGGACTCGCTGCTCGAAGCCAAGATTTTCAAGAGCGGCGTTCTTGCCCTGATTGGCGGACATCCACTTGGTCTTGAACGACTCTTCGTTCATCGCATTCACCGCCACCAACGGCGTAATCATCACCGCGAGGAGGGAGACTAAAACGATGAAGAGCTTGGTCAGGAGATGCACGGAGGGAATTCCTTTCAGAGCGAACGGACTGGCGAGGAGTTCGAATCCTTCGAACCCTAATATGCGGATCAGTTTGCCTGCGGCCGAATCCGTCGTGCGGTTCGAGCCTTGAGGTCAGATCTGATCCGCTTCGCCGGAGCGAAGAGTCACACGGTGGTCGGATCGGCCGATGGCCGACATCAGAGCAGAAGGTCGACACACCTCGTCGACAAAGCATTCAAACGGCGCCTTGAACGGAATCGTCCATACGAAGCACCTCTTGAAGCGGTTTCTTGTACCTCTACCGGCCCCCAGTGTCAATCTGAAGCGATTGCCGTTGCCGATCCCCAACTGTCGGTACGACTCAGAATCGAGCCTGCCGCCGCCGTCCTGACCATGGGCTCGGAGTCTGCCAGCAGGCCTTCGAGGGCCGTCAACGCCTGCGGCCCTGGCACGATCCCGAGGATCGCCGCAGCTTGTAAACGGCGACGAGGATCTCTGGCATTCACTTGCGAGAGGACCACCGTGGACAATTGTTCAGGAAGTGGCGGCCCGAGCCTGAAGAGCGCCGCGGCGGCGGCCATCTGGATCTCCGGCGGACGAGATTGGTTTCCACTGGCGACAATCAGACGGAACAGCATCGATCTGGCTTGTTCGTCACCGAGTCGCCCAAGCATGTCGCAAGCAAGCACGGTGAGCTCGCCCTGTTCGACAGGCGTGAATAATGCGGCGCGAATCGGCTCGATGCTGTCTTCGTCGCCAAGCCGCACCAGCGCCTCGGCCGCCTGAAGTTCGGTCAATCTGACCCGCATCGCATTCTCGAGCCGCATGCCTTTCCCGAGGTGCGCCTTGATCACCGGAATGGCGGTGGAGTTACCCATCAAGCCAAGAACCAGATACGCGTTTCCCCGAATCTCCGGGCTGTTGCTGAACACCATGCCCGCGAGCGGGCTCGGATCGACGTACTGGCCGAGGGCTTGCAGTGCGTAGATCGCTGACGCACGAACCGAGTCCGAAGGATCCATGACCAACGGCTCGATCAATGCCGCAAGACTCTCGAGACCGGCGTCCCCAACGGACATCGTGGCGATGAAACGCACCCCGCGGTTCTCGTCAATGAAGCCGAGCGGTGCGACCTCGTAGAGCGCCTCGGGATTTCCTTCCAGTGCCTCAAACGCGTTCGCCCGAATCACCGCCTCTGGATACGTGACGGCCTGGAGCAACCATGAGGTCGCGCGAGCCGCGGGAGTCGCCCCGGAAAGAACGACCGGACCGACCACCTGAGGGCGAACGGTCTCGACCACCTCCACCAGTGTTTCCGTCGTCGAGTCATCCATTCCACTGGAAACGCTCTTCGGCATCTCTGCGGAAGAGGTCTCCCACGATTCTTCGATCCTGACGACCCGTTGGGGTCGGTGTTCATCGATGGCCGTCAGACTTTGATCGCGGGTGCTCCACGGTTTCGCCGGATCCGGCTCGATGCATGCCGCAAGCATGAGTCCGGCCAGACCGGCCGTCAGCGGCCACGAGTACATTTGGATTTTCATGTCGTTTCACCTTCCTGGCGATTCGGGACCGACGGTTCCACCGCAGCCTGTCTCATCGGTTCGACCGGCGGTCCGCCTCCAATTCCACCCGGGAAGGCCAGCATGAGGATGAGGATTGCGAGAACACTTCGACCAGGCCATTGGCCGATCACGGAAAAAAGGGTCCACCGGTCGTCGAGGCGGACGAACTGTGGCCCGAGCATCCCCACCTGGCGAGGCGGAAGCAGATCAACGACACGACCGGAACTGTCGATGGCACACGAAATCCCAGTGTTGACGGCCCGGATCATTGGCACTCGATTCTCGATCGCCCGAAATCGGGCGGCGAGCAGGTGCATCCGCCGAATCCCGTCGGAGGTTCCGAACCAGCCGTCGTTGCTCGCATTGATCAGCACGCCGACGACTTTCTCGCCTTCCGACCAGACGAGGTCGCGACAGAGCAGCGGCACCGTGTCTTCGAAGCAGATTGGAGTGGCGAACGACGTCGACCGAACCTGTCCGTCTTCGTCGACCCATTCGATCGGGAATCGAACCATCCGCGTGCCGGCATCAAGATCAAACGTCATGCCGCGGGCGCCGAAGGCCAGCATCTGCGTTTGCAGCCATGGCCAGGCGGAAATGTACGGCATGGTCTCACCGAATGGCGTGAGGAAGATCTTGTCGTAACGAAGAGGCTCGGTATCGGGAAGTTCATCCCCGGTATCCGAAGGATCGAAGAGCACCATGCTGTTGAATCGTTGGTCCCAGACGAGCTCCCCACCCGCGTCGCGAAGCCCGATGATCGTCGAGGTCCCGAAGAGCATTGGCACGTCGATCGCGTCGACCAGGTCCATCGCCGCGACCGCGAAGCGTCGTCCCGGCCAGTATCCACCCGCCTCGAGCGCCTCAATCGATCCTGAATCGAACCCCGGGCCGGGCAGCATGGTCTCGGGCCAGATCACAAGATCGACTGCCACTTCGGAAGCCATCGCCGACCGAACGGCGGCGTAGGTCGCATCCCGGAAGGAGATGAAGTCCCGGCTCTGTTCCTCGATGGTCCATCGAACCTTGTTCGACTGGGGAATGTTGGTCTGCAACGCCATGATCGACGGCCCGCGCATTCCCGCGTCCATCGGACGCACGCGGAGATGACCATAACTCACTACCAGCCCCGCAAGGAGAATCGTGAAGGCCCCCGCGAGCCGGCGTTGCCGAACAGTTCCCCGCTTCAGCAGTCCGTCGGCGAGCACGCCGGCGATCGCCGACGGCACGATGCCTACCAGTTCCATACCCCCGAGGTCCGCGACCTGCACGAGTGGAAGCCAACCGATCAACGGCTGGCCAAGCATGTACCAGGGATACCCGTCGAAGAAAATAAAGCCTCTGATGAACTCGATTCCAAGCCAGACGATCGGAAGCAGCAATGCTAGGGGGAGCGATCCGAATCGACGCCGTCGTTCCAACCGACGAATGCCGAGCGCTGCGAGCACGGTCCAGACCGACAGGTACATCGCCATCGCTGGCAGTCCCGCCCCACTGATCTCGCCAACCCAGAGATTCAAGACCGCCCAGCCGATCGCGGAGGTCAGAAACGTCCAGAACACGAGGGTCCGCCGTCGCTCGGCTCGAATCGCCGCGATCGCGAGCGGAACCAGCGAGATGAATGCGAGCGGCCAGAGGCCGAACGGCGGAAAAGCCCCCGCCCAGCAGATGGCATGCAGGGCCGTGAGGGCGACAACCTTCCATCCGGCGAACCGGGGCTTCGTCTGTACGGTCATTCGATCACTTGCCCGCGTAGTCGATGATGCGACCGATCTCGCTTCTCAGGTCACGGCGATGGACGATCCGATCGACGAAACCGGAATTCTTCACGAATTCGGAGGTCTGGAATCCTGACGGAAGGTCCTGACGGATGGTGTTTCGAATCACCCGCGGTCCGGCGAAACCGATCAGCGCCCGAGGTTCCGCGAGGATCACATCACCAAGCATCGCAAAACTCGCCGTGACGCCGCCGGTCGTTGGATCGGCAAGCACGGAGATGAAGAGCCCTCCGGCGTCATCGAACCTCCCGAGCACCGCGGAGGTCTTCGCCATCTGCATGAGCGAATATCCCGACTCCTGCATTCTGGCGCCGCCGGAACACGAGACGATCACCAGTGGGAGATCGTGGTCGATGGCATGCTCGGTCGCCCGCGCGAGCTTCTCGCCGACCACCGATCCCATCGAGCCGCCGAGAAAGGTGAAGTCCATTGCCGCCAGAACGACCTTCCGACCCTTGACGAATCCGACGCCGGTGAGGCATCCATCGTTCTCTCCGCTCTTGAGACGAGCGGCTTCGATTCTGCTGCGGTATGTCTTCACGTCGACGAAACCGAGCGGGTCCGACGCGGTAAGGTCCGCGTTGAACTGTTCAAAACTCTCGGGGTCGACGAGTTGTCGAATGCGAACTCTGGCAGTCACGCGATGATGGTGGTCACATTTTGGGCAGACATCGAGACTGGCCTCGAGCGTCTTCCCAAAGACCGTCGCCCCGCATTTGAGGCACTGGACCCAGAGCCCTTCAGGCACCGCCTTCTTGGCAGCGATGTCGGCCTGTTCCCACGTCTGTTTCGCCACGGTCTTCTCTCGAAATCACGGAATCGAGGTCGATGAAATCCCCACGCCGGGGAACATCAGATACCTGCGAGGATATCAGCCACCGGGAGAATTCGGGGGAATCGACTCAGTTTCCCTCACCTCGCCCGACGGCCCCGAGCACATCGTCGAGTCGTTCCGTGACATCCGCGGGAATCGCCCAGGTCTCGACCCGTCCCCGTCCCTCCATCCAACGCCTCGGATTGCCCTCCGGGAGTCCCGCCAATGCCGTCCGCAGGAACCCCGCCGCAAGATCGTGGACGACGATCCCCACCGCCTCGGTTCGATTGCGATGAAGGATCGTCCGACCCGCCTTGATGAGCCGAACGCGAGCGTCCTGAAACGGCTCGCCATCCGGAGGCATCAAGGTCGACGGATCTTCCTCCCATTGGCGAGCCCGTCGTTCGAAACGATCGCGAAGTTCCTCCAGAGTGATGCCCGCGAGCACCCCGAGGGACGGATCCGCGAGTTCATCGTTGCCGCGGCAGCGGCTCCCAAACGCCGCGGCAGCGAGGCGGGCGGTCGATACCGCAGACTGATCGAGCGGGTGATGTATGACCCGAGGCCGGGGAAATGGAAACGAACACGCACGTTCTACCGCCTCCCGGGTCGCTGCTTCGCCTGCCGCGGTCAAAGGAAGATCCTCATCGCCTCGGAGTCGATCTTCCGCATCCCACTCGTTCTCGCCGCAGCGAATCAGCCAGAGAACCCTCGTTCGACGACCACCGAACATCAACCGCCGCCGCCGTTGCGAAGCGCTTCGATGACGGTGGCGTAGTCGTCGCCACCAAAGATTGCGGTCGCCGAGACCAAGACGTCGCATCCGGCGTCACGAACCGCCGCCGCGTTCGCGGGCGCGACACCGCCGTCCATTTCGAGACGTTGCGTGGGGCCGAGTCGGGCCGAGATGGCCCTGGTCTTCTCCAGAACCGACTCGATAAACGACTGTCCGCTGAAACCAGGGTGCACGCTCATGACCAGAACCAGATCGAAGAGCTCTGCGACGCCATCGAGTGCTTCGAGAGGTGTCTCAGGATTGATCGCAATCCCTGCGGACATGCCGAGCTGATGGCAACGATCTCGAAACGCCGTTGGATCCTCGAGCACCTCGATGTGCCCGGTGCAATGATCGGCGCCGGCTTTCGCGAAAGGCTCGAGGAACGACGTCGGGTCGGTCAACATGAGATGGACGTCGAGAAACGCCTCGGGCATGCCTCGTCGCACCGCGCCACACACCGCCGGGCCCATCGAAAGATTCGGCGCGAAATGCCCGTCCATCACATCGACATGCAACGTGTCGGCGCCTGCATCAAGAGCCGCCTGACAATCCGAGGCGAGCCTCGTGAAATCCGCGGAGAGGATCGACGCGCTCACGAGCGAGCCGGTATCCGGTCGCGTGAGGAGATTGGAGATGCCGGTCGCGATATCTGTCATGAAGTGATCACCTTCGTATGACGGAATCAAAACGACCGACCCCCGAGGAGGGAGCCGGCCATTAACTTCGTGCGTCCAGCGTAGGTCAACGCCGGGAGGCGCCAGGACGGGATGCTTGGCCTCGATAGATATCGAGGTTCCGCTTGAATTCTGGTTTCATGTCTGGATCCGCGGTCATCCACGCCTGCATCTGCTCCCGGATCGCCCGATCGGCGTCGCCTTCGTGGAACGCGACCATCGCCGATACCGACAGCGCCTCGGGGTCTCTCGTCCCGCTCTTCTTGATCATCGCGTCAGCGGCCTGCCGAGCGACCTCGAGATTACGAGTTTCTTCGTCGGGATCAGCCGCCGTCAACTCCGCGATCATGGCCAGCGCCCCTGCATCACCAGAGTACATCTCGAGCATTTCAAGCGCCCACAGGTCTGCGGCGGCCGAGTCGTTCTGCTCGGATGCCATGAGGCGGTACTTGTCGAGGGCGACTTGGACGAAGACGGTGTTGTCGAGTTTGATCACGTCGTCCATGTGCTGATAGGCATCGCCGTAGTTGCGAACCTTGGCGGCTCGTTCCGCGGCCGCGAGCTTGGGCGCCGCCTTCTTCATCAGCGTCGGGCTGTATCGGCCGGCGACGACCTTGGCGAGAATTTCCTCGAACTTCGGATCCATCGGATGGCCGATGTACGCGATGGAATTGTCGTTGGCGACGATGAACGCAGAGGGAATCCCCTTCTGACCGGCGGCATCGAAGAAGTTTCGCTTGACCCCCCCGTCGATCGCCACCGAATAACTCATGCCGTCACCCTTGCTCCGAACGAAGTTTCGAACCTTCTCGACGTCCTTCACTTCATCGGACACGCCGATGACCGATAGCCCCTTGCCCTTGTACTTCTTGTAAAGCTCGTTGAGGTGAGGAATCGACTGGCGACAGGGTCCGCACCAGGTGGCCCAGAATTCGACCACGTACGGCTTCCCCTCTCCAACCGTGGTCTCGCCTTGAATCCATTCCTCGACTTCGACCGCAGGGGCCTTGTCTCCGACCTTTAATTCAGCGGCCAGCGTCGAGGTTGCCAGCACAGCAGTGGCGGCGGTAGTGATCAATGAATGAAACATGCTTGATCGTCTCCTGATCGGACGGTTTCCAAAATAAGAACACGACCCACTATCGGGTGGACCGGGGGGCCCCGGAATGCCGGTGTCGCCTCTCTAGCCTACCCGCCGCGTGGCCTGAAAGCCACGCCACACGAGTGCGATACCGACGTTGGCGTCGATTCACGCCCGATCGAGTGCTTCCACGCCCGGCATCGGCCCACCTTCGAGCATCCGGAGACTCGCGCCACCGCCCGTCGACACGTGCGTGAACCCCGTCGCAAGGCCGAGGTCATTCACCGCCGCGGCGGTGTCGCCACCTCCGACGACCGAGGTTGCGCCTGCGGTGGTCGCGTCGATCATCGCCTTCGCGACCGCCAGTGTGCCACGATCGAACGGGGGGATCTCGAACAACCCCATCGGCCCGTTCCAGACCACCGTTCGCGCGGCGCGGATCGCCTCGGTGAACACTTCGACCGAACCTGGCCCAATGTCCAGTCCCATCTGCCCATCCTCGATGTCCCGACCAGAGACGGTGGTCTTGACCCCGGCCGCCGGTGAGCCCGCACACACAAAGTCCACCGGCAGGAGGAGCGTCGTCGACGTCGCCGCGACCGCATCGATGATGCCGCTGGCTTCTTTGACCATCGACTCTTCAACAAGACTTTTTCCGGTGCCATGCCCCATCGCGCGGAGCAAGGTGAAAGCCATGGCACCGCCGACGACAAGCGTGTCCACCCGACCGGCGAGATGACGAATGGTCGCTAGTTTGTCCGAGATCTTCGCGCCGCCCAGGACCGCCACGAACGGGCGGGCCGGCGAATCGATCGCCCCGCTGAGGTATCTGAGCTCCGCCTCGAGCAGACGGCCGGCGGTCCGAGGACGCCCCTCCATCGCTTCGGGCACGGCGACCATTGAAGCGTCGGCGCGATGCGCCGCACCGAATGCGTCCTGGCAGTAGAGGTCCCCATAGGAGGCGAGGCGGGCCGCGAATTCGGCGTCTCCCTTCTTCTCCGCCTTATGGAAACGAAGGTTCTCAAGCAAGATGACACCCCCCGCTTCGATCGAATCGACCGCGGCGACCGAGGATTCGTCCAGGCAGTCTCTGCTCGGCAGATTCACCGGGCGGCCCAGAAGTTCCGCGAGCCGGTTCGCCGCCGGCGCCAACGTGAAGGCTGGTTCGAAACCACTCCCCGACGGGCGTCCAAGATGACTCATGAGCACGCACGCCCCCCCACGGTCGAGAATCGACTGGATGGTCGGGAGCGCCGCCCGAATCCGACTGTCGTCGGTGATCTCGCCCTCCGACATCGGAACGTTGAAATCAACACGGACAAGCACGGTTCTGCCGGACACCTCGACGGCATCAATGGTGGTTCGAGCGACACTGGACACGAGAGACTCCTCTGAATCGTTTCATCACGGAATGCGACCGCGAGGCGCTGGTGCGACCGCGGGAGGGCCGATGATATCGACTGATATCGAGTGATATCGA
>CALFOM010000165.1 GCA_937919685.1 uncultured Phycisphaera sp. | reverse complement strand
GCTTCCCTTCTAGGCTCGGTCCCTCGAGAAGAATTCCGTCCGCGATACGCCCGAGGCTCGACTTGGCGGCATTGAGCTCGATGGACCGCTTCGTCAAGACCTCAAGCCTCATGCGGACGGGCTCGTCAAAATCCCCAGCTTGAGACTGCCGGCCGATCGCTTCGATCTCTGGCTCAAGATCAGCCAATCCCGCGACGATCTCCTCGATACGTCTGGCACGCTCCACTTCGTAGATCTCGTCGAGGAACTGGATCAACCCCTTCTCCAATCCCAAGGTGGTCTTCGCGTTCGCTTCCGTCGTCGGCATCGAGAAGCTGAGCAACGGCCCTTCGGCTGTGATCGTGAATTCCGGTGCTTTCTGAGGCGGAGCAGGCCCCTCCTCGTCGGAACCAATGTCACTATTCACCCTTCGGCACTCGATCTCCAAAAGGCCCGTGACAAAATCCTCTGGAAGCAAGGGACGCTCGTAACCCGCGACTACAGGCATCAAGTACTTGAAATTCATGTTGAAGACCGGTGCAGACAGGATGGCCCATCCGCAGCCGACACTCAGAACAACGAAGAACACCGAGAGAAACCAAGCCTTCCGGCGGATCAAGATTCGGAGGAAAGACTCGACTTCGTCGGGCTGTCGGTCGACTGGTACAATCTGTTCCTGCATCTGATACCTTTTTTTCGACGCTGACGGGTGAAATCGAACGCGGCGTCCCGCATGCTAGGAATCGGTTGACACAAACGCAATCTTCGGATCAAGCCAACCTTGAACTTGGAATCGATTCAATCAATCTTCGTCGCATCTGCCGTCTTGATGGCGATGCTCGCAATCGCCCGGCCGCACTGGTTGCTGCGGCCGTCCTTCGCGTTCGCCTGCGTGATGACCATCGTGATCAATCCGGCCGCGGCGTTCGTAATGAAGGACGGCTACCCGGATTCACCCCTGTTCGATTCCTTTAGATTGTCCTCCGTCGTGTTTCCACTTGGAATCGTGGCATGGACTGCCTGTACTCCGTTCCTCTCCGACGTGGCTCGAAACCTCAGGATCTCCTGCCGGGATGCGGACCTCGTACGGGCCGGAGCGGAGAGAAGCGATCGCATCATCATGTGGACGGGGCTCGCGGCCTGCGGCCTGCTGACGGTCTGGTACCTCTCAGTGGTCCCCATCCGCTCAACCGGGATGTGGTCCATCATCTTCTCGAACGGGAATGCGACTCTGGCTCGCGAGGAGAGCCTCAAGCTGCTCGATTCGGTTGCGCTCAAATACGCATATTCCTTCGGCACCACGGTGCTTGCAGTGACCACGCTGATTCTTCTCGCATTACAAGTCACGTATAGACGAGCATTGTCGAGCGCGGCAATACTCATCTCCATCATCGGCCTGCTGACGCTCATCGGAATCACGGGGGCCCGCATGCCCATGGCGAAAGCTATTCTGGCGGTCGCGATCGCCTACGCGCTGACCGCACGAACCCGTTCCCAACTGCTTGTGCTGCCTGCCGGTCTAGCCGGAGCGATCGCCATCGTGACCTCGCTCACCCTGTGGCGATCGGGAAAGGAACTTTTCGACGCTAGCATCAGCATGTCGCAGGGAATCATCGATCGTGCCTTCGTGCTTCCTTTCGAGACCGGCCTGCACACCGTCCAGTTCGCCGCCGATCGCGGATTCCTGGCTGGGGCGAACATCCGACCGTACGCCGCGATCACCGGCCAACCCCACATCGTGCTTCCGAGCGAGGTGTATCACGCGTTCTACTTCTTTCCATCTCAAGGGTCTATTGAATCCGGCTCCGCCAACACGTGCTTTTTCTTCGACTTCCAGGCTGGCTTCGGTATCTGGCCCGGCTGGTTGATCGCACTGATGGCGATCGGGATGGTTGATTTTAGTCTGTTGGCGTTTCCGAGGGTCCGAGGGCGCCTGCGACCTGCACTGCTCGCGGTGTTGCTGATGGGCGTATTCAGTCTGGCCAGCAGCGCCTTCTCGACAGCGCTCCTGACCGGGGGAATCGGACTCACTGTGGCAATTGCAATATGGTGGCCTATTCTGGTGCACGCACACTCCACGAGAATCAACCAGATCGAATCCGCCACGGCTTCCGCCCCAGAACGAACGTGACCGGTAGAAGGCAGATCGACGATCCACTCCCCGCTGTGAGTCAAGAGAAGCAATGCCACGCGTCCTCCAACTCAGCACCGTCCATCCGTGGGATGACAACCGCATCTGCCGCAAGATCTGCGGCAGCCTCGCGGAAGCCGGCTATGACGTCGTGCTGATGGCGAGATCGCCGAATTCCAATGCCTCCACCCCGCCCGACGGCGTTGCGATCGACGTACTCCCGAATACAAAGGGGAGGATCAGACGCGGGCTGTCATCGCTGGGAATCTGGCGACGGGTGAGACGGCTTCGTCCTGACATCGTGCATTTCCATGATCCCGAGCTCATACCGGCGGCTCTGATCCTCAAGTTGCTCGGATACCGGGTGATCTATGACGTCCACGAACACGTTCCCGATGACATCATGGAAAAGCACTGGATCCCAGCGCCCTTGCGGCGGCTCGTGAGCATCGTCTCCGATGCCATCGAGCGAACGGCATCGACCCGTTTCGACGCGATTTTCGCAGTGACAACCCACATCGCGAATCGCTTCCCGAAGGATCGGACGCACCTCCTCCGCAATTTCCCGCGACTCGCGGAGGTTGGAGGCCAAGCCCGATCGGCTCATACGGAGACGAACGAGGGCGGGCGGCTCATCTTCGTGGGTGGAATCACACCACAACGAGGCATCCGGGAAATGGTGACGGCGGTTGGCCTCTGCAATCGCGAGGATCCACGCCTCGATATTCTCGGCGAATGTGCCGACGAAACACTCTCTACGTGGCTCGCGAAGCAGGTTTCGAGCGAGAGGATCGCGCTGCACGGCTGGGTGGAGAAATCCGAGTCGGTCGAATTGATGCGAGGATCTAGAGCGGGACTCCTGCCCTACTTGCCTTCGCCCGCGCACATCGAGGCCCTTCCAACGAAGCTCTTCGAGTACATGGCAGCTGGAATTCCCGTGATTGCCTCCGATTTTCCACGATGGCGAGAAATCGTCGACGGGTCTCGATGCGGGATCCTGGCCGACCCCACGGACTCGCATGCGATCGCAAGTGCCATCGACTGGATCTACGAAAATCCCACCGAGGCATCGGCGATGGGAGCAAGGGGGCGGCAAGCGATCGAATCCGAATTAAACTGGGAGTCGGAAGCAGAGACCATGAAGGCGGTCTACGCGACATTTCTGACATAATCGCCTTCCGCTGCGATCAAAGCGGCGAGAATCGCTGCAAACCACCGACATGCCTGCGAAGTCACATGTCCAACTTACGCAAGACATCGGACCATGCCCGAAGAACCGCACATACTCAGCATCGTTGGCGCACGACCTCAGTTCGTGAAGGCAGCCGTCGTCTCCAAGGCCTTGGCCGAAGCAGGCATCCACGAGGCGATCCTCCACACCGGTCAGCATTATGACGCGAGCATGTCCGATGTCTTCTTTGAGGAACTCGGCATTCCGAACCCAACGCACCACCTCGGAATCGGGTCTGGAAGTCACGGCCAGCAGACCGGCCGCATGCTTGAACAAATCGAGCAGGTGATCCTCGACACCAAGCCGGACCGCGTCTTGGTCTATGGCGACACCAACTCCACCATCGCTGGCGCACTGGCCGCGGCGAAATTGCACGTGCCGGTGGATCACGTCGAGGCGGGACTCCGGTCGTTCAATCGTCGGATGCCCGAGGAGCTCAACCGAGTCACCACCGACCACCTCTCCTCAACACTTTTTGCCCCGACCACAATCGCGGTTAAGAATCTCGAGGACGAAGGAATCAGGGGAGATCGGGTTGTGCTCTCAGGCGACGTCATGTACGACGCGACGCTCGCGGCCGCGAAAATCGCCGACCGAGAGTCGACGGTTCTGGAGCGCCTGGATCTCTCTGCAAAGCAGTTCGTGCTCGTCACCATCCATCGAGCCGAAAACACCGACGATCCCGAGGTCCTGAAGAGCATCTTCCATTCGCTGGCCGAAGTCGCTGCGACGATGCCAGTCGTCCTGCCGCTTCATCCGCGAACACGAAAGGCCCTCGAGCACATCGGCCTCCTCCAATTCGCCACAGAACATCTTCGCGTCTGCGAACCGCTTGGCTATCTCGATATGACCAAACTCGAGGCCGCGGCCGCCGTCGTGGCAACCGATTCCGGCGGAGTCCAGAAGGAAGCCTTCTTCCACGGCGTTCCATGCGTGACGCTTCGGACAGAGACCGAATGGGTGGAACTCGTCGAGCTCGGGTGGAACACGATATGCAGTCCCGAGACGGGTGATGTCGCCAAGACCATCCTGGCCGCGAGTCCGCCGGCAACGAACACTGACCGTCCCTACGGCAACGGCAACGCCTCGCGACTCATCGCTGGTCATATCGCAGGCCGTTTGCAGATCCATGGTTAATCACGACGTCGTGCCGAAGTCAGTATCTTGCCCCAGAAGCGATACTCCAGCCCCATCGCTCTTCCACCCGTGAAGCAACGCGACTCCGAGAATAAACATGTGCGGTATCGCCGCGATCTTCACGAAGAAACCGGATAGCCGAACCCGATCCGAACTTGAACGTTCCATTCGAGTGGTTCGTCATCGCGGACCAGACGGCGAAGGCGTGGTGACGGGCGACCTCGACGGTGCATTCGGTGAAAACTCCGCCTCCGCAGCAAAATGGGGACTCGCCCACGCACGCCTTGCGATCGTGGGGCTCGGAGATCAGGGCCACCAACCGATGGCCGATCGTGGCGGACGTCGATGGCTGTCATTCAACGGAGAGATCTACAACCACATCGAGCTGCGGAAGGAACTCGAGACCGGCGGCTTCAAGTTCGAAACCACCACCGATACCGAAGTGATTCTCGCGGCCTGGTCGGCCTGGGGCGAGGCGTGTGTCGAACGATTCAACGGCATGTTCGCCTTCGTCCTCGTCGACCTCGATCGGAGGACCGCCCATGCCGTCCGCGATCGTCTCGGCATCAAGCCGCTCTACCTGCGATCGACTCCACATCGCATGGCAGTCGCTTCTGAGATCAAGCAGTTCACCGCCGATGAGGGATTTCAACCCCAAGCGGATCTTCAGATGGTCCACGATTTTCTCTTCGATGGCCTCCTCGGGCACGAGCCTAGACGGTGCATGTTCGAGGGAGTCGAGCCGGTCGAACCCGGCACAATCATTTCATTCGATCTTGATGATCCGATCGGCACGCGATCTGCACGAACCTACTGGTCGCTCGATCACATCCACACCGATACGACTATGACCTGGGAGGACGCCGTCGATCAGACGAAGAGCACGTTCCTCCGTTCGCTGTCGCTGCGAATGCGGGCCGATGTTCCCGTGGGCAGTTGCCTCTCCGGCGGGCTCGACTCCTCGTCGATCGTCTGTGCCGCAGCGTCGGCACTCGGCATCAAGATGACCACTTTTTCAAGCTGCTACGAAGACCGCCGCTTCGACGAGCAGGAGTACATCGATGTCGTGAACAGGTCTGCGAATGCAAATCCAATAAAGGTCTTTCCCACTGAGAAGAACGCGATCGATCTGTTTGATCGAATCGTCTGGGCTCAGGATGAACCCTTCGGGAGCATGAGCCTGCTTTCGCAGTGGAGCGTGATGGCTGCAGCTCGCACCCAGGGGATACCGGTGCTTCTTGACGGCCAGGGTGGAGACGAGACCTTCGGGGGCTACAGAAAATTCACGTGGCTTCGGCTCCTCGAACTGGCGAGGGCCGGAAGACCAATCGGCGCGATGGCGCATGCCATGCGGGTTCTGCATCGCGGAGATCGAAACGTCCTCGATCTCCGGCGGGGCTTGCGATACTTCCCCGCGTTCCTGCGCCGACGAGAAGCATCGGTGCTGATCCCCAGACCTCGTCTCGAGGCCATGCGAAGACGAGCGTGGTCAGAACGGATGTCAGGCACCCGCGATCTCGGGGAACACCGAAAAGCCGATCTACTGCACTGGAGCCTTCCCGCGCTTCTCCGATACGAAGATCGATCCAGCATGGCTCACAGCATCGAAGCACGAGTCCCCCTCATCGACCACGAGCTGGTGGAACATGCGATGCGCGTACCTTCTCAGCACCTCTTCGCCAGAGGACAATCCAAATCCGTCTTTCGCGAAGCGATGCGAGAATTCCTGCCCACGAGCATCCGGACGCGGCGGACCAAGATGGGATTCGCTTCGGCGCAACAGATCTGGATGCAGTCCGAATTCGGGGACATGATCCGCGGAAGGGTCCGTGATTCTGAAGCACTCCAAGAGCTCATCGATCCCACGCCTCTTCTCACCCTCGAACCTCGACTGGCCAAGTCCCAGCTGGTCCAGGACACGCTGTTCCGAGCCGCCAGCCTCGCGACCTGGTTCGACCGCTTCGGAGTCCGTTTGAAATAACAGGCCTCCCCGACGACTGCGGGGTTCGATGTTGAAGACCGACGGCACCAGTGGCATCAAGGCCGATCAAAATTGACTCGGCAGCCGAGCCGGTACCATCTGGCACCACTGACACTCATGAACATCGTCCTCGTCAACCAATATGCAGGAAGCCCACGCCACGGCATGGAATTCCGGCCTCATCAGCTCGCCAAGCATTGGGTGGCAAGTGGCCATGACGTCACAATCATCGCGGGATCCTTCAGTCATTTGCGGAATCTGAATCCGACCGTGGGACGGAAGGTTGAAGAGGAATGGATCGACGGAATCCGCTATCGATGGGTTCCAACACCTCGGTACTCGGGTAACGGGATGGGTCGAATCCGATCGATCGTCAGTTTCCTGCGCGGCGTGGACAAGGAACGACGCGGATTTCTTCGGACCCGGGGAGTAGATGCGGTCATCGCATCCAGCACACACCCCTTCGATATCGACCCGTGCCGGAGGATCGCAAGGGAGCACGGCGCTACGCTCGTCTGGGAGGTCCACGACCTGTGGCCCCTCTCACCCATCGAACTCGGCGGCTACTCGCCTCGACACCCTGCGATCGTGTTGACACAGATGGCCGAAGATCGATGCTGCCGCGATGCCGATCTGGTGGTTTCCATCCTGCCTCGAGCGATTGATCATCTTGAGACAAGAAAGCTGAATCCCGATCGTTATAAGGTCATTCCTAACGGGGTGGATACCACCGCTGAAGCAAGCCCTGATCCTTCGTCTATTCCAGCGGATGCGATGGAGTGCCTTGCTAAACTTCGCAAGGACGATGCGTTCCTGATTGGCTACGCTGGGAGTCACACCCGGTCCTACCCGCTAGAGCTGCTCATCGAAGCCGTCCGAGGGCTCGGTGACCCCCGGATCAAGGTCATCTTCATCGGCGATGGTCCGGACAAAAGTTCGATTCAGGATTCAGCGGCCGATCTCCCCGGCGTCGTTTTCCTCGACCGAATGCCGCGGGTCTCCGCGATCTCGACCTTGCAAGCGTGCGACGCGGTGTTCGTCGGCCTGAAGAAGCAGTCGCTGTTCCGATTCGGAATCGGCATGAACAAGATCTTCGACGCCATGCTCGTCGAACGCCCTGTCATCGCGTCTTACTCGGCGGGCAACGATCCGATCGGCGAGGCGGGCTGCGGCATCACGGTTCCAGCAGACTCGATCGAACAGCTCATGGATGGACTCAATCGCATTCAGAAACTTACCAAGGAGCAACGCCGGACGATGGGCGAAGCCGGCGGGTCCTTCGTACGAGAACACCACGATTACCGGCAACTGTCTGATCGATTCCTCGAGGCCGTTCAGAGCTCGAAGTCGAAGGGCGCCAGGAGTCTTCCCGGATGATTTTCGAGGCCCAGAAACGTAAAATCGAACATGCCTCACCTACCGCCGCGAACTTGACCGAGCGACGAAGCCAGACCCCGGATCGCCAAGTTCGTTCCCGAGACCGAACCGATCTTCCATCGGGTGGCCCTCGAACCACCGATCAGAACACTGATGATTGGCCAGATCAACGCCAAACATCCAAGTCCCACCCATGACGAGAGACCAAAGTCGACCTCCAAGCTCAAGCCGCAGCTTCTACCGACAAGTACAAGCTGCAAGCTTCGGCACGATCCTCGCCCAGGCTGTCACTTTGCTCTCGGTTCCCGTGATCACTCGCATCTACGAGCCCGAGAATGTCGGTGTCTACGCGCTCTTCATGATCCTCCCGAATATTGTGATTCCCAACCTCGCGGGAAAGTTCGATGTCGCCATTCCGGTTCCTCGCTCCGATGCCGTCGCCCGCGAGCTTCTTGGACTCGGAGTCAAGTGCATCATCGGCATCACGCCGTTTCTCGCAGTGCTCGCGGTCATTTTTCGCCTGTTTCGAACCGACCAACAGGCTTTCGAACCAGTATTTTTCACCACTTTGGTTCCAACCTATGCCGCCCTCGCTGCCAGCCTAGTCTTGATGCAGTTCCTACTGGTGCGCACCGGAGACTTCTTCCGGCTGGGCCTCGTGAGGCTGATTCTCGCCACGACAACCTCCCTGTCCTCGATCGCTTTCGCGTTACTTGGCCTTGAGACTGAAGGACTGATCCTCGGAGCCTGCACCGGACAATTCACGGCACTGCTTCTGATTAGTTTCTGGAACAAGCGATGGCTCCAGTTCAGCCTGATCAAATGGTCAAATCGAACGACGTTCGTGCTCTGGAGATTCCGGAGTTTTCCGGCCGTCAACGCGACGACCGGAATCTTCAATTCATTGATGCTGGTTGTACCGTTCATCGGCATTGCGACGTATTTCGACGATCAAGTACTTGGCTGGTTCGAACTCGGAAGCCGAATTGCGGCGGCACCGATCATGCTTGCCGCCTCCATCATCGGATCCGTGAACCTTCGAAAAGTGGCGGAGCTCGTGAGCAATGGCGGACGCCCAGACCAACACGTCTTCAAGATCATGCTCCGGATGTGGGCGATCGCGCTGCCACCGATGATCTTCATTCTCCTCTTTGGCCCCGATATCGTGGCCCTAATCTTCGGAGAAGCCTGGCGCCCGGCAGGGGCGTACCTGCAATTTCTCGCCCCAGCATTCGCAGCTCAGTTTGTGGCGGCGCCACTAAGCACCACCATCTCCGCTACGAGAAACAACAAACTCGGCGGCTTCTGGAACATCGGCGCACTCGCTACCCTCTGCGGCACGATCCTGATCGTCGGCCCGATCGGCGACACTTCCGCCTTCTTCTTCTGGATCGGGATCACCAGATTCGTGAACTACCTCGCCTATCAACTCCTCATTCTCTACTGCGCACGAAATCCGGTTCGTTGATCCGTGATGCCCATGATCTTCAAACGCCTCTTCGACATCATCATCAGCACAATGGCACTCTTGGCCTTGTCCCCATTGCTTCTGTTGATCGGCGTACTCGTGCGAATTCACTCCACTGGGCCGGCTATTTTTCGGCAAACTAGGATCGGGAGGAACGGAAGACCATTCACACTCTTGAAATTCCGCTCCATGTCCATCCAGAAGCAGACCGCACCGGCGTTCACACCAGGGGCGACGCCCCGAATCACGAGGCTGGGAAAGTGGATCCGAAAAACTAAGACCGACGAGTTACCCCAGCTCTGGAACGTGCTCGTCGGAGACATGAGCCTTGTCGGCCCTCGTCCCGAGGTTCCGGAGTGGACGAAGGTGTATCCAGAACGATGGGAAGTGGTGCTCTCAGTCCGCCCCGGCATCACCGATCCGGCTTCAATCATGTTCCGCGATGAGGAGGCGCTGCTCGCCACAGCACCCGACCCGACCGAGTGCTACCGCAACGAGATTCTCCCGAGAAAGCTCGACCTTGCGGCAAAGTATGCAACCAACCACACGCTGCTCGGCGACATCTCGATCATTCTCCGCACGGCCCTCGTCATTGTGCGACCGGCGAGCTCCCAATCCTCTGCCGACGAATGCGGGGAATGAAAGATGCACGTGGCCGATGCACTCCGCAACGGAGAACGCCGGCGACCCGGAACTGCGGTTCCGATCCTCATCATCACAGCCGGAACTCTCGATCCACACGGGACGGCAGTTCGCATCCGGGAAGCTTATAATCGCCGAGTGACGGCTTCCGACGACCTCGAACCGAATCTCCGGAGGTCACCGAGTTCCTTGATGTCCGACCGCGCCAATGCCCAACCCCTCTCATGAAATCCGGATCGCAAGGCCCGAAGACGTCGCCGGCATGGCCACCTGCCACGCCGACGCGTTTCCAGGCCGTGGGACGTCGAGTATGGGCGACGGGTGGCTACGGTTTCTCTATCAGTTCTACCTCGACGCCGACATGAACGTGTCGATGGTCGCGGTAGGATCGAACGGCGAGATCGAGGGGATCGCCGTGGGTGGCGACAAGAAGCTCTTCGGCCAGTATCGCAAGGCATCCGCGAGACGGTTCCCACTCAGGCTCGCGTGGAGGACGATCGTCGATCCCGCGGTGAGGCGTCCAGTCCTGAATCTCCTCAAGGGAATGATCACGCCGAAACGCGGCAATTCGGTACCGGCGACGACCGCGGATCCCGGTATGGCGGGCCTGCTTTCGATCGGCGTTCGCCCACGGACCCGCGGGTCCGGGCTCGCCGGCCAACTCATCGGAGGCTTCGAACGCCAGTGCATGGAACTCGGTTTTTCCTCCGCCCAGTTAAGCGTCGCCGATTCGAATGAGCGGGCACGACGCTTCTACGAGAAGGCCGGATGGGTCGCTGAGGATCGAAAAGACGGCTCCAGCGTGTTGTATCGCAAGACGTTTCGAGCACGGGAATCATCCGCGACCTGCTGATCCCCGAGTCTCCGCGTACTAGCAAAAACGCGTCGAATGAGCGATCATGACGGGGATGAACGTTCCCTTCTTCCGTGCAGATCTCGCCGGTCACGAACTCGAGTACATCCGCGAGGTCCTTGAGAGCGGGTGGCTCACGAGCGGCAAGCGTGTTCAGGAGTTCGAGAAACTCTTTGCCGACGCGACTGGCGCCGGCCACGCGATCGCCGTGAACTCGTGCACGGCAGCGCTGCATCTCGCGTGCGAAGCCTCCGGCGTCGGGCCGGGATCGGAAGTCCTCGTTCCCTCGCTCACCTTCACCGCCACCGCCGAAGTCGTCGAATATCTCGGGGGAACGGTCCGACTCGTCGACGTTGATCTGACGACCGGCCTGCTGACGCCCGATCTTCTCACTCAAGCCCTCGACGCCCACCCCTCAATCTCTTGTGTGATGCCGGTGCACTTCGCGGGCGCGCCCTGCCGAATGCTCGGGACGACACAAGACCCGGGGATCGTCAAGATCTGCCAGTCGCGGGGGATCTCGATCGTGGAGGACGCGGCGCACGCGTTTCCCGCGAGGTACGCCGACGGAAAACCAGTCGGCTCTTCCATCGGAACCACCGCCTGCTGCTTCAGCTTCTATGCGAACAAAACCATCACGACCGGTGAGGGCGGCATGGTCACGACGAACGACGACGCGGTCGCGGAACGCATGCGAAGAATGCGACTCCACGGAATCGATCGTTCCGCGTGGGATCGGCACACCCGGATCGGCGCTGCATGGGAATATGACGTGATCGCGGCGGGATACAAGTACAACCTCACGGACATCGCCGCCGCCATCGGCATCGCGCAACTCGAGCGAGCCGAGGAGTTCAGGAACGCCCGAGCTCGACTCGTCGAGGCGTACCGCGAACGGCTTGGTGGCATTGATGCCATTCGGCTACCCGCGGCGGATCAGGCTTCGAACCATCACGCTTGGCATCTCTTCGTGATTCGGGTCGACCCCGCATCCGGAATCGATCGAAATCAACTCATCGAGAAGATCAATGACCAGGGAATCGGCACGAGCGTCCACTACAAGCCCCTGCACCGGATGACCCACTGGTCCAAGACCGCCCTGATCGAGCCATCGGGGTGCCCGAATACCGACGACTGGTTCGAGCATTGCCTCTCGCTCCCCCTCTTCCCGTCGATGACGGCGGACGAATTCGAGTCGGTCTGCACGGCGGTCGAGAACGCGGTGGCGAATTGTCTTGCTGGGGCGCCTCGAATTTAGACCCGCCGGCGGTTTCGGCTACGATCCTCGATCCAGAACGCCTCCTTAAACCGACAGTTCGGGGGCTCGGAACTCGAAAGGAAGTCATCTTGATCGGCAGCCAAGTGAAGCCCATTCTGGATCGTCGAATTCGCCTCGGCCTGTTGGGCTGCGGCCGAATCTCCCGGAATCACTTTCGTTCCCTTGAGGAGCTGAGCGACGATCTCGAGCTCGTCGGGGTTTGTGACACCGATCCCGCCCGGATGGAGCAGGACTTCGTGCCCACCGACGCGCCTCGCTTTGAACGACTCGGCGACATGCTCGCGACCGCAGAACCCGACATCGTGGCGATCTGCACACCAAGCGGTTTCCACCCGAAGCAGACCATCGACGTGGCACGTGCCGGCGTACACGTGCTCACCGAGAAGCCGATGGCCACGCGATGGAAAGATGGGCTACGGATGGTCGAGGCCTGCGACGACGCCGGAGTCCGACTCTTCGTGGTGAAACAAAACCGGTTCAATGCGACACTGCAGCTCCTCCGCAGGGCCATCCAGGAAAAGCGGTTCGGTCGCATCCACATGGCCACCGTCAACGTCTTCTGGACCCGGCCACAGGAGTATTACGACAGCGACAGTTGGCGGGGAACCTGGGAGCTCGACGGCGGCGCGTTCATGAATCAGGCCAGCCACTACATCGATCTTCTCGACTGGCTGGTCGGACCGATCGATCGGGTCAGTGCGATGACCGCCACGCTGGGCCGGGATATCGAGGTTGAAGACTCCGGCGTGATGAACGTCCGATGGCGAAATGGCGCCCTCGGCTCCATTGCCGTCACCATGCTGACCTATCCGAAGAATCTCGAAGGCTCGCTCACCATCCTCGGCGAAACTGGCACGGTTCGAATCGGTGGCGTGGCGGTGAATGAGATCCAAGCGTGGGAATTCGCGGATGAACGCGAGTACGACGAACAGGTCCGCAACGCCAATTACGAAACGACTTCGGTCTACGGATTCGGCCATCCCGCGTACTATCGAAACATGGTCGAGGTCCTCCGTGGAAAGGCCGAACCGGAGACGGACGGACGCGAGGGACTGAAGAGCCTCGAAGTACTCATTGCGACCTACCTCTCGGCCCGGGATGGAAAGACCGTCAGTCTGCCCCTCGAGTATTGACCGTGCGATTCGGAGAACCGATGCGGAGAACCACCGATGTCCAAAATCGCTCCCGATGCCACCATTCATCCATCCGCCATCGTCGACAACGGCGCCAGTATCGGCTCGGGTAGCCGAGTCTGGCACTTCGTCCACGTCTGCGGCGAGGCGGTCATCGGAAAGAAATGCTCGCTCGGCCAGAACGTCTTTGTGAGCAATCACGTGACGATCGGTGACAACGTGAAAATCCAGAACAATGTCTCGGTCTATGACAACGTCACGTTGGAAGATGATGTCTTCTGCGGACCAAGCATGGTTTTCACGAATGTCTACAACCCAAGATCGGCGGTCTCTCGCAAGGACGAGTATCGAGACACCCTGGTCAGACGCGGCGCCACGCTCGGCGCCAATTGCACCATCGTGTGCGGCGTTGAGATCGGGGAATACGCGTTCGTGGGCGCCGGTGCGGTGGTCAACCGAGAGGTCCCCGCATACGCCCTCATGGTCGGGGTGCCCGCTCGGCAGATCGGATGGATGAGCAAGTCTGGAGAGAGACTCCCCCTCCCTATGACCGGCAACGGCCGCACGATCTGCCCGATAACCAATGAGGTCTACGAATTGACCAGCGGCAAGCTAAGATGCGTTGAGGTTTAAAAAGGTTGGAATCCAGCCTGAGATGACCCATCGCGAGAAACCCTTGGGGAAGTGAGCTCTTGCACTTGAACGCTCGACGAAGAGAACGAATCGCCATCACTGCATTGGACGCGAGCGTCTTTGCTGCCGCGTTTTGGATGGCCGTGGCGATCCGCTATGGAACACTCACGCCACCAATTGAGACGATCTGGGCCCTCTTTGCGGCCCCGCTGGTGGGGGTGATCTGCCTCCTTCCCTTCCGTTTCTACCACGAGGTCCTTCGATATGTCGGTCCGAATGTGCTGTACCGATGCGGCATGGGCGTCTCGCTCACGACCCTCGTGCTCCTGTCGACCAGCTTCCTCCGAAGCGATCAACCCTCGATCTCAAGACTTGTCTTCCTGCCATTCTGGATGGGGTCGATTCTTGGACTGACCGGGGTTCGATTGGCCGGCAGGTACATCCTCCAGCGAACTCTCGGGGCTATTTCAGGGCTGGAGAAGAGAAGAGTCCTGATCTACGGAGCCGGGCAGGCCGGTGTCGGACTCTCCTCGATGCTCGGCCAAGACGGGTCGATCCTAGTCCAGTGCTTCGTCGATGATGACCGCCGGCTCACGGGGCGTGATATTCGAGGAATCCAGGTTCGACATCCCGAGTCGATCGGCAAACTCATCAAGAAGTACGACATCAATACCGTGATGCTCGCGCTTCCCTCGGCAAGCCGAAAGCGACGACGCGAGGTCATTGAGCAGCTGCAGGATTTCAAGGTCGAGATTCTCACGGTTCCGGACATGCAGGAGCTCGATAGCGGCCTGGCCACCTTCACCGATCTTCGCCCGATCAACATCGAGGACCTGCTCGGACGCGAATCCGTTCATCCGGATGCCGAGCTTCTCGGATCGAAGATCAAGGGCCGGGTGGTCTTGGTGACCGGGGCTGGCGGCTCGATCGGTAGCGAGCTCTGCCGTCAGATCGTCCATCTCGCGCCAGCCCGACTCATCCTCGTCGAAAACAGCGAGTTCAACCTTTATCAGATCGATGCCGAACTCAGCGCTTTGGCATCGTCCGGTGTGACCATCGTTCCGATTCTCGGCAATGTCTGCGACGGCCTGCAGATGCGCCAGGTGATGACCACGTACATGGTCGACACCGTCTACCACGCCGCCGCCTACAAGCATGTTCCCATCGTCGAAGTCAATGCCATCGTGGGCGTCGCGAACAATGTCCTGGGAACCCTCCGGACCGCCGAGGCGGCGAAGGATGCGAAGGTGCGAGACTTCGTCCTGGTCTCGACCGACAAGGCCGTACGACCTACCAGCGTGATGGGTGCCAGTAAGAGAATGGCCGAACTGGTCCTGCAAGCGATTCACGAAGACGGCACTCCGAATGAGACGACTCAGTTCTGCATGGTGCGATTCGGGAACGTACTGGGCTCGTCCGGTTCCGCGGTACCCAAGTTCACCGAGCAGATCGAGGCAGGCGGTCCAGTCACGGTGACCCACCCGGACGTCACACGATTCTTCATGACCATTCATGAAGCTGCCAACCTCGTGATCCAGGCTGGATCACTTGCTAAGGGTGGCGACGTCTTCGTCCTCGACATGGGTCAGCCGGTCCGCATCATCGATCTGGCCACCCGAATGGTCGAACTTTCCGGCTCCTCCGTGCGGTCGGAGACGAATCCCTCCGGCGACATCGAGATGAAGTTCACCGGGCTCCGTCCGGGTGAAAAACTCTATGAAGAGCTCCTGATCGAGGGAGATCTTGAAGCCACGGACCATCCGAAGATCATGCGATCCGCAGAGGCATTCGAGCTCTGGGAGGACCTCTCCAAGACCCTCCAACGTCTTGAAGCCGCGATCGATCGCCGGGACGAGGAAACGGTGCTTCAGATCCTGCAGCAGAACGTTTCTGGATATCGCGACCGTGCGAACATCTCAACCACGAAGACCCGCACCACAACCATCTGAATTCGACCTTTTGGTCGCTCATGAGCGGTAGGCTGGTAATCATGACCGTCTGGCGACAATCGGGGCTAGTCTGGCTTGGTGCGTTGATCGCGGCCGGCATGGCGTTGCTGACTCAGGTCCTTCTGGCCCGCCACTTCGACACCGAGGTCTTCGGGGCCATCTCGTATGCCTATGCGATGGCGATACTCATCTCGACCTTCGGGTTTCAGGGCATCGGAGAGGTGGCCATCCGTCATCAAGGCCGGCTCGACCCCGCCCGGTGTCTGCGGGCCGCCGCAGCGCTCTTCACGCTCGGCCTGATCGGCGCATTGGCTTGGATTCTGACCGTCGGAAGCCCGGATACGGAACCTGCCCTGCTCGCCCTGTTCCTTCCATTCGCCGTCGTCCAGATCGGCCTGATCGCAGGGATGATCGCGTTTCAGATCGATCGGAACACGATCGGGATCGCCCTCTGGCCGGTCGGGTTCCAAAGCGTTCGCCTCGCGGTGGTGATCGGCATTGTCGTCGCGGGGGGCGCCGCGCTCACCGTTCCGCTCGGCTGGACGATCGCACTCGTGCCCATGGCCATCTTCGGTCTTCGCCGACTTCGGCGGGCGGGCGACTGGCGAACCCGTGAGGATGCCGACCCTCGCGTCTCCATCACACGATCCGCATTCCCTTTTTCCGCCACTCGACTTCTTGAATTCGCCGAGATTCAGATGCCAATCGTGCTGGCGATGCCTCTGCTGGGAGCTGCGGAAACCGGCCGAATCGCCGCGTCACTTGCGATCATTCAAGGGCTTTTGCTCCTCCCCATCGCGATCTTCCAGCGACTCCTCCGACCACGATTCCATGACTGGGCCCGTGATGACCCGGGACGACTTCGCCGATCGGCATTAATCGGAACCGGTTCGATGCTGGTGATCGGAGCCGGCCTCGGCCTCCTTGCCCGGCCATTTGCGCCCGAGCTTCTCGCACTCCTCTTCGGACCCGAATTTGCCATCGCGGCCAGTTTCTTGGATTCAATCCTCCTCCTGCTGCCGATCTGGTTCGCGTCGATCGCCGTGAATTCGACGCTCGTCTCCCGCCGGCTCGCCGATCTCCGACTTGGCACCCAAGTCGTCGGCGTGGCGATTCTCGTCGTGACACCGTTGATCATGGGACCCTCCCTCGGCCCGAGCGGGATCATCTGGGGGATGGTGGGCAGTCAGTGCTTCCTTCTCGTGTCCGGCGTCACCTTGCTCTTCTTCTACCAATCCAAGAACTGACGCTTCCAACTCCCCCGCTATAGTCGAACCCTCCCGTTCCGGTTGTCACCTCATGTGCGGATTCGCAGGCTTCATCGACCGACCGAATCGAATCGCGGATCCCGCGAGCGCGATGACGTTGATGAGCGAAGCCATCCGTCACCGCGGCCCCGATGGCGAGGGTCGCTCCTTTGATGCGTCAAGACGAATCGGATTGGTCCATCGCCGGCTCGCGATTCAAGATCCGAGCGAAGCCGGGGCCCAGCCGATGCGATCGGCCAGCGATCGATTCGAACTCGTCTACAACGGGGAAATTTACGATTTTCTTGAACTCCGGGCGGAGCTCGAAACGGCCGGTCATCATTTTCGCGGCAAGAGCGATACCGAAGTCCTGCTGGCCGGTTTTGATGCCTGGGGCATCGAGGCAACGCTCCAGCGGGTGGATGGCATGTTCGCGTTTGCAGTCATCGACCGGCGTGAAGGGAGGCTCACTCTGGCTCGAGACCAAGCCGGCCAGAAACCACTGCTTCTCGCAGTTGCCGGCGAGTGCATCGCCTTTGCGAGTGATCTGAGAGCCCTCGAAGTCTTGCCGGATCCATTTGCCCGCAAGTTGGCTGGAATCAACGAAGACGCTTTTCGGTGGTTCCTCGCCAACGGGGCGATTCCCTGGCCATTCTCCATCCGGCCTGGCGTCGAACACGTTCCACCCGGCGGTCTCATCGAGATTGACTTGGAACGCGGCCGGATCGATCGACGTCGTTGGTGGACGCCTCCAACCGAGTTCCTCGACGACTCCGACGGCCAATCCACTCGGGAAGACGACGCGAGTCAGGTGCTCGAGGCGGTGCGAACCAGCGTCCATCGGCAGTGTCGATCGGATCGACCGATCGGCGTCTTCCTCTCGGCCGGACTTGATTCGCGGATCGTTGCCGCGTTGGCTGCGGAGATCCGACCCAAGATCCCTACGTTCACCCTCGGAATGGCCGGGCCCTTCGACGAGACTGGGGAAGCCGCGACGATCGCCGCGAGGCTCGGGCTCCCCCACCGGATCATCCGGCCCAGCGAGGAAGACACGATCGAGGCCGCTCGAACACTCCATTCGGTTGCCGACGAACCATTTTCGGACTCTTCCCTGCTCGCCACCGTCCTGCTGAGTCGAGCAGCGAGTCCGGAAATCGCGGTAGCGCTCGGCGGTGATGGCGGCGATGAGCTCTTCGGCGGATACCGCCGACATCTCGCAGCAGCGAATCTTGGAGGCTTCAAACCTTGGGCGATGCGACGAATCGCGGGCATCGGGAACCTCCTCCCCGACTCGATCAGCGGGAGGATCAAAGTCGGACGCGGAACCCTCCGAGAAGCGTCGTATCGGCTCAAGAACACCGAACTCGGGCACGAAGGCTACCTGCGGCTCCGCGGCACCCAAGGCGATGCGGCCGAGCTGTTTGAATCCGGCCCGCTCGCGGCCCGGGGAAGATCACGCCGAAATCCGTGGGACGGACTCGCCCCCGAGTGGAAGGGAGTCCGCAGCATGATGGCGGCGGACTTCCGAACCTATCTCCCCGATGACCCGCTGGTCAAAGTGGACCGAGGCAGCATGTGCTGCGGGATGGAGTATCGCTCGCCGATGCTCGGCCGAGACGTCATCTCGACCGCATGGTCTCTTGGAACGGATCGGCTGTTCGATGCCCGGGGAGGGAGAGCCCCCGTGAGAGCGGCGCTTCGTTCACTCGGCCTGCCCGACCGGGGAGCAAAACGAGGCTTCGCGATCCCACTGTCCAAGTGGCTTCGAGGACCACTCCAAGAGTGGGCGGAATCGCTCGTGCTTGCCGACTTTGAGGATCCCATTGATCAGAGGGCGCTCCGTGACGATTGGCGGCTCTTCGAAGGCGGCCGTTCGGATCTTGCGGTGCGCCTGTGGACCATCGTCTGCTGGCGAGCCTGGCTCACGTCTCGACATTGAGCGATTGCGGCCGCGGCATCGAGAGGGCCAGGAGGACCGCAGCGAGGCTCACGGTGAATCCGCTGAGTTGCAGCGAGTTGGAGATGCCGTAGATGAACAGCACAAGCCAGCCGAACAAGAGACCAGAGAGCGCTGGGTTTTGCTTCCAAGCTCGCCACGCTCCATGTATGCCAAGTACGAAGATCGAACCCCAGAGTAGAAGACCGACTGCGCCGCGTTCCACCATCTCCAGTGCGATCGTCGAGTGGGGATTGTCGCAGTAGGCCCTCTTCGGAAAGAAGGAGGCATCTTGCCGGTTTTGTTGGTCATGTTGGTCATGTTGGTCAAGATGTTTCTCGAATTCAACTCGGAATGAACCGCTGCCGTGGCCGACGACTGGATTGCGTGCCACCATCTCGACGGACTCACGCCACCAGAATAAACGAAGGCCCGAGCTTGAATTGTAATTCTGATCGACCAGCGCCTTCTCCAACTCGGACACCATGGCGGACAAACGCTT
>CALFOM010000164.1 GCA_937919685.1 uncultured Phycisphaera sp. | reverse complement strand
GGCCGATTCAAATCAACCGAACAGTTCCGCGAGCACTGGACGTCCCTCGATCCGAGCCTTGGCTGCGATCTTGAGGTCGAGGGCCCGGACGGCCCGCTGGCTCGG
The DNA here is from genome assembly GCA_937919685.1 of uncultured Phycisphaera sp. Lineage (GTDB taxonomy): Bacteria > Planctomycetota > Phycisphaerae > Phycisphaerales > SM1A02 > UBA12014. Next base: position 19,395 of record CALFOM010000164.1, on the reverse strand, counting down.
CCCTTGCTCGTTCCCGACCGCGACGGTGGTACGAGATCAATCGGGAATCGCTTCTGCGTTCATCCGATGGAGGGATGGGACGGCACCGAAGACGGCGGACCCACCGAGAACACCCTTCGCCGATGGCGTCACTTCGGCCTAAGCGGGGCAAAGTTGATCTGGGGAGGAGAGGCGTACGCCGTCCAACCCGACGGCCGGGCGAACCCAAACCAACTTCATTTGAATCCAGATCCTGGCGTGGACAACGCCGCCAACCTGGCTCGACTGCTGGACGCCCTGAAATCGACGCATCTCGAACACCATTCAACGACGGACGACCTGCTGGTCGGCCTCCAGCTGACCCACTCCGGACGATTCAGTCGGCCTCACGGCACGACCATGAGCCCTCGCATCGCCGAACTCAATCCCGTGCTCTCAGAGAAATACGGGCTCGATGCCAGCGTCCACATCCTCACCGATCGAGAACTCCGCGAGATTTCGAGCAACTTGGTCAAGGCGGCGTGTCTCGCCGCGGATGTCGGATTCGACTTCGTGGACGTCAAATGCTGTCATGGCTACCTGTTGCACGAACTGCTCGGTGCCCACACCCGATCCGGCGAATTCGGCGGCACCTTCGAGAATCGAACCCGGCTCTTTCGTGAAACCGTGGAAGCGATCAAGGCGGCGCGGCCCCGCCTGATGATCGGTTGCCGCGTCTCGATCACTGACACGTATCCGCTTTTTCGTCGAGACGGTGATGCGATTGGTTACCCCAAAGGGATGGAGAATCACCTCCCGTGGCGACACGGTTTCGGCGTGAACACCCACGATCCGACCGAAAGCGATTTCGCCGAGCCCCAACGGTTTCTCGAACTCTGTCGCGACCTTGGCGTGTTCATGGCGAACCTCACGGTTGGCAGTCCTTATTACTGCCCGCATCTCCAGCGACCCGCGGCCTACCCCCCCAGCGACGGCTACCTTCCGCCCCGCGATCCACTCTGTGAAGTGCAGCGTCATCTTCAGGTCGTTCGCACCATTCGGACTCTGGTACCCGATCTCCCCCTGGTGGGCAGCGGATGGTCGTATCTCCAAGAATGGCTTCCCGCGGTCGCTCAGCACGAAGTCCGCCTCGGCATGGTCGACATGGTTGGTCTCGGCCGATCGATGCTTTCCTACCCCACGCTCCCCTCGGACGTCGTCGCTGGCCGACCGCTCCAGAAGAAATTTCTTTGCCGAACTTTCAGCGACTGCACCACGGCACCGCGGAACGGCATGATCTCCGGCTGTTACCCACTGGACGAGCACTACAAGTCGATGCCTCAGGCCGTCGAACTCAAGGTGCTCCGCAAGAAGGCGTCTCAAGCATGAACGAACCAAATCACCATGACCTCGCCCGCTTCGCCGAACTCGATGCCAAGCCGATGGTTCCTCGCATCGCCGGCTACCTGAAGTTCATGGGACCGGGTTACCTTCAATCCGCGATGACCCTCGGGGGCGGCAGCGCGTTCGCGGCCCTCTTCAGCGGCGCCGCGTTCGGATATCAACTCCTCTGGGTCGCGCCTGCTGCCATGCTCCTCGGCGTCGTCGTGATGAGCGCCATCGCCTGGCAGACCCTCTCGACCGGCGTCGACCCCTACGACGCCCTGAAGAAACACGTCCACCCTGCCTTCGCTTGGGCCTTCGCATGGGGAGGATTACTGAGTTCGATCATCTGGCAGTTCGCCCAGTACGCCCTCGCAGGCGCCATGATTGCCCTGCTCTTCGACGTGTCACCGATGGTCGGAGGCTTCCTCGCCCTCGCGTGGTGCGTCGCCGTCGGCCTGCTTCATGGCCGAGCCCGTCTCTTTATTCGTTCTTACGAAGTGATCCTGACCGTGATGGTCTGGTTCATCGTCGTCGCGATGGCGGTGGTCGTCTTCCAATCCGGTATTCCCGAGCCTTCGCAGGTTCTCTCCGGGTTCATCCCGTCAATCCCGACGGACTGGACCGGCGTCGGGATCGAGGGTGACCCGCCTCCCATTGCTGGTCTCACGCTAATCGTCTCCGGACTCGCGGCGGCGGTTGGGGCGAACATGCTCTTCGTCTACCCGTACACCCTCCGCAAGAACGGTTGGGGTCGCAGCCACCGCCGGCTCGCCCGTTACGACCTCATCTTCGGGATGTTCATTCCCTTCACCATCGCGGTGACCTTGATGGTCATCGCGAGCGCGTCGGTCTTCCACTACGGAGACGGCGGATTCACCGGCTCGAAGATCCACCCCGCCAAAGCCGCAGAGATCTTCGCCTCGCCCGATCGACTCGGTCCGGTGATCGGACTCTGGATCTTTGGTCTCGGCATTCTGGCGATGGCCCTCTCCTCGATCACCATGCAGATGCTCGCCTCGGGGTTCGCCGGCGTGAAACTCTTCGGCTTTCGCGAGGACTCCGTGGGTCATAAAGTATTCATCCTTCTGCCTGCGATCGGCGTGCTCGGGGCCATCTTCTGGTCAGACATCGCACCGTGGGTGGCCGTACCGACCAACGTGATCTGCGGGCTCTTCCTTCCCGCGTCGTACTTCGGGTTCACGCTGCTCCAGCGCAATCGCGTCTTTCTCGCCCAGGACACCCCGAGAAACCCCCTTGCGACCTGGTGGATCTCCGGCATGCTCCTCGGCACCGTCGTGCTGACGGTGTTCCTCGCCACCGAGGTGATCAAGAGCGGACCGGGCTTCGTCGAAAAAATCTTCGGACTCATGGGATTCATGGGATTCATGGGAGCCGACGGATGAAGACCGTCGTGGAACTCCCCGACGGCCCCCTAGAGATCAACGACGATCGGTGGCGCGATCTTCGTGGCGGTGTCGACGCTGGTTCACCGCTCCCCCGCCTCTGCTACGCGGCCGCCCACGTGGTGATGGATGCCGGCTATGCGGACGTCGACCACTCGAGTGACCGCCCCGGAACCGCGGTGGAAATCGCCGCCCACCTCGACTGGGACGCGACAATGGCCGTCCGGAATCGAATCGGCGCCTCGGGCATGGGCATCGCCGAAGCCATGGACACCGCACAACGGTTCGACCTCGGCTGGGAAGCGGCTCGCCAGCTCATCGAACGAACCGGTGAACTGAGGCTCCCGGGAGGATTCTGCGCCGGGGCCAGCACCGATCACCTCACTCGGATCGAGACGAAGAGCGATCTCGTGGACGGCGTGGTCGAACAGATCGGCGTCATCCGCGCCGCAGGTGGAGTCGCGGTCGTGCTCCCGATGCCGAAACTCTGCGAACTCGGTCTCCATGAGGATGAATTCGTCGAGGTGTACGAGAACATCGCCCGAGCGGCGGGTGACGGACCGTTGATCGTGCACTGGCTCGGCCCGATGTTCCTGCCTTCGCTGGAAGGCTACTTTCCCGGAGATTCGTTTCTTCGCGTCATGCGGGCGAACCCCGATCGCTATCGAGCCGCCAAACTCTCGATGCTCGATCACGCTCTCGAGGTTCGGCTGCGACGCGACCTGCTCGAACGCGATCAGATCATGTTGACCGGTGACGATTTTCACTTCGGCGGCCTGATCGCCGGGGAGACCCGAATGTCCACCGAGTCGACGGTCACCACAGAATTCGACGGTCGGATGATCGAACTCGGCGACTTCAGCCACGCACTGCTGGGGATCTTCGATGCGATCGCATCGCCCGCGGCATTGGCGCTGCGACGACTCGCGATCGACGATCGAGAAGGATTCGATGAGATCATGGCGCCGTGCGAACTGTTGGGCCAGAAGATCTTTGAATCACCGACCCAACACTACAAGACCGGCCTCGCATTTTTGTCCTGGCTCAACGGATTCCAACCGAATCCGATGCTGGTGAACCACCAGGAGGGATCGCGGAATCGCGACCATCTTCTACAGGTTGTTCGCCTGGCCAACGAGGCCGGCGCCATCGCGGACGCTGCGACCGCTTCCACCCGGCTGGCCGGATGGCTTGGATCGACCTGAGTCGTCCCGCTCGCTCGATCGGATGATCGAATGATCGAATGATCGCCCGCGGAATCGTTCGCCCCGAGGTACCCTCGCGTTCATGAGCGGTGCAATCGCCGAAAAACCAATCCCGAGACCCTCCCCGCGCGAGCGAACCCGCATCGAAGGCGCCCGCCCGTCATTCTTGTGGACGATCCTCCTCATCTTGATCGCGGGCTGCGCGTCGCAAAACGTCGACATCGAAGGCTCCGCACCGCCGAACGTCCGGATCGTCGAGGCCATTGGAAGCGCGATTCCCATCCTAGAAGCGACCGACCCCTACTCCGCCGCCCGGTGGCAACGCTGGATCGAAACCAACCCGCGCCCCGAGTCCATTCTGGGAATCGCCGATCCCATGGTGATCAGTTCGGTCCCCGGCACGTTCAAGATCACGGCGTATGCCGCCCCGATCCTCGACGCCCGGCGTGAGTCCGACGAAATTCACCGGCACGCGATTCTCGCCGCGCCACCCTCGGAAGTCGAACCCGAAGACCTTCCGACGCGGCGACAGCTCGCCGACGAATCGGTGACATTCAACCACGTTCTCGGATGGGTCTCGAATGGTCTCGACGCCTATCTCGCCGAGGTCAACGGTTCCACCGCCCTCCGATTCCCGGACGGAACGGTCGAATGCCTGGCCTGGGTGCGAACCAACGAACGCGAGTACACCAGCCTGGGACGGCGGTTGGTGGACGAGCAACTCGCGGACCTCGCCACCATCGATCTCGACGTGATCCGCACGCTTCATGATGCCGATCCCGAGACCGTCGAGCGACTCATGCTCGACAACGACCGAGTCGTCTTCTTTGAAGTCGTCCCTGCCGATCGATGGCCCCGAGCATCCACCGGGGTTCGATTGATCCCCCGCCACGCCGTCGCCGTCGATCCGGCGATCATTCCATTGGGAAGCGTGGTGATGATCGAAGGCCTCGGCCGGACACCGATCATCGCCGTGGCCGTCGATATCGGCGGCGCGATCAAGGGACAGCGAATCGACCTCTATCTGGGCGCGGGCGCAACTGCCGTCGCGGAAGCCGGCCGCCTGGTCGAGTCGGTTCGGATCTCGATCATCGAGCCCGCGTTCGGAGAATAATGGTCACGCCTACGCTAGGGTCGGTTGATCCGAGGTCTTCAACCCACTCCATCCGAGGAATGCGATGACATCTGATGACATCTGATGACATGCGATGACATGCAATGACATGCGATGACATGCGATGACATGCGATGACATGAATTGCGTTGAGTTCAACCGAGCAGGAGTCGTTCGACCGCGGGCACCAAGGCGGTGACCCCAAATCCCGCCAGAACCGCGGCAAGCCCGCTCGAAATCACCAGAATCATGACTTCGGTGGCGATGATCAGGGGAACTCTCGACGGTGTGCAGCCGATCAGATGCATGGTCTCGATCTCGGCGGCTCGGATGCGGATCGAAAGGGCGATCACCACTGCGATCAAGAGCACCGTCGCGACCGCGACAACTCCAAGCACGGAGAGCAGGATCCGCCGAACCCGGAACACCTCGACCAGCAGTCGGTCGACCACCTCAGAAGCTCGAACCAGTTGGACCGGGACTCGACCGGTCTCCGCCCGCGCGAAGAGGATCGTTCCTGATTTCTTATCGCGAGGCAGCACGATCGCCGCGTTGACGGGAAGGTCTACCGTGTCGCCGTGAAAGTGGAAATCCGCAACGTTCTCCGGCGTGATCTCCACGAACTCATGGATCGCTGCGTTCATTCGCACCACGGACGGCTCGTCTTCGCTCTCAGTGCGACCCATCACCAGACGCTCATCGACCTCGTCGTCGACCTTGATGTGCCCGTGGCCGCGGCCTTGCACGATCCAGGCCGTGCTGGTCGACGCGAACACCGCCGCGTCATCCGGACTTCCCGAATCGGCGAGCACCCCGACCACCCGCATCCGTAGTGGATAGGCGCCGGCGAGATCAAAGATCTCCCGAGGTTCGGTCACGATCTTGTCTTCGACGACGATCCCCTCGCGGGCGGCGACTGCGGCCCCAACCACGCATTCGCCAGCCATCGCGAAGTTCCGGCCAGAAGCGAGCCGCAGGCCACGAAATTCCAGATAGTCCGGATCGGTTCCAACCAACGGCCCGCCCTTGACGTGATCGCCGAAGACCAGCGGAAGCACCAGCGCGAGTTCGTCGCCCCGGAGAGCGTCGACCTCGGCCTGGCTGATCGTTGCCGCGGGAGGTTCTCGAAAGTAGATCGCGGAAAGTACGAGATCGATCGGTGATCCGGCGGCACCGGCGACCAGAGGCGTCGAATCCGCTCGAGCGCGAAGCGCCTGTTCACCTGCGTCGACGAGGCGATCGATGGCGATCGGAAGGAAGGCGACCAGAAACAACGCGACACAAAGCAGAGCCGTCCGCCCACGATGATGGCTCAAATGCTTGCGGGCCAAAAAGAATGAATGCCGGAGCCCCGTCATGACGGCGCCTCCGTCGCTCGGCCAACACCGTTGATCCGCTGCAGGCCTTCGCCGAGATCCACGACTCGATCGAAGGCGTCAAGCAGATCATGGTCATGAGTCACCGCGAGTACCGCAGCGTTCTTCTCTCGAGCGGCGTCGAGCAACGCCTCCAGAATGACCCGTTTGTTGGCCGGGTCGAGATTGCCGGTCGGTTCGTCGGCGAGCACCATGCTTGGCTCCGTGACCAACGCGCGGCAGATCGCGGTTCGTTGACGTTCGCCATGACTCAGTCGAGTGATACTGCGACGACGAAGATGAGCAATGCCCAACCTCTCAAGCAGGCGACTCGCCCGATCGCGAGCCTCAGGATCAAGTCGCAGCCCGCCGAGACGGAACGGAAGAAGAATGTTTTCCTCGACGTCGAGATGCTCCAGCAGCCGAAAGTCCTGGAAGACGAAACCGATTCGGGCGAGCCGGAGGTTTCGCCGAGCGGACTCTCCAAGCGTCGACAGATCCGTCTCATCGATCAAAACTCGACCGGATCGTGGGGTGATGATTCCCGCCGCAAGCCGGAGAAGCGTCGTCTTCCCGCAACCGCTCGGACCGATCACGGCAATCGACTCGCCGCCGCGAACCTCAAGCGAAGGCACTGCGAGGCGGAACCCATCGACGGCACCCACGGGGGCCGGATAGTCAAAATGAATGTCAGTAAGACGCAGCACGGGGGCGTACCATACACCGCATGACTCGATTTCTCTCGGCTCTCCCACTGCTCGTCGGACTTGGCATCCTTCTGATCTTCTCGGCTTGCGACCGCCCGGATGCTCCGGGCCGCGGGGTAAGCGATCCGCGGATCATCGCGGTTTCGAACTATCCGTTGGCGTACTTCAGCGAACGGATCGGCGGTGATCGGGTCCGCGTCGACTGGCGGATTCCTCCGGGCATCGATCCTAGTTCCTGGACGCCCGACGGGGATGATCTCGCCGCGATCCAGGGCGCCGACCTGATCTTCCTGAATGGCGCGACCTACGAGACGTGGCTTCCGACCGCGAGTCTCCCCGTGAGCCGCGTCGTCGACACCACCGCTGGCGTGAAGGATCGGCTTCTCCCCTCCGGCGATGGTTCCGTACACGCGCACGGACCGGACGGCTCGCACTCCCATGTCGGTACCGCGTCAACCACGTGGCTCGACCCGGAGATCGCCATCGCGCAGGCCACCGCGATCCACGATTCCCTGGTACGGATTATGCCCGCCCACCAGATAGAATTCAGCTCGAATCTCGGACTGCTGATTCGCGAACTCCAGGAACGAAGCGCTCCGATCGAACAGGCCGTCAACGCGGCCCCGAGTACCCCGGTGTTCTTCAGTCACCCCGTGTATCAGTACTTGTCGGACCGGTTTCGCATGAATGGAGCGACCGTTCACTGGGAGCCTGACGAGCCACCGACTCCCGAGCAACTCGAGGAACTCGATGCGCTTCGCGCCAACCATCCTGCAGCGTGGTTCATCTGGGAGTCGCCTCCGACCCCCGAAGCAGTCGCGGCCCTAGAGGAGCGAGGCTTGCAGAGCGTGGTGGTCGCGCCGTGCGGAAACCGCCCCGAGACGGGTGATCTGCTCAAGACCTTCGACGCGAACGCCGTCGAACTCCGACGCATCTATGGTGTCGATGACGAGTGAAGATCGATCGGTACCGCGATGATCGCAACGGTCTTCCGACCAAGTCGAAGTCCTAATACCTCGACCGTCGGGCCGCCCGCGGTTCGAGGAATCCGTCTGAATTCCCGGCTCCACGCATCCACATTGATTGCCGCCGCTCGCGTTCGGACCACCACTTCGCCGAGCGTGTCGCCGAATCGGGCTCGCAGCGCTGACGCCACGCCAGCAGGTCGCGGCGGCAGAACCTCCAGAATTCGGACCGCCCGAAACCAGTCCGAAGAAACCGACTCGATCGCGTTCAACGGGATGGTCACCAGTCCGAGGCCGACCGCCGGCTCCCCGGCGAGGGACGCATCCGCGCCGAACGCTGCCCGCAACGCCGTGACCCCGAGTTCGAGTCGTTCGATCGACGGATGGAAGGTCAGCATCGCACCTTCGAGTTCGCCCGCGACCATAAATCCTTCCGGCGACCCGGACAGCGTGCGACCCGAGGGGAGATCGACCGCCTCACATGGTTCGAGACGGGCCAGAGTCCCTGTCCATACCACCGCCTGAACCAGACGGCCATGCTCGGCGATGATGGAAAGCGATTGATTCGCATGAAGTTCCGGCGTCGGTCGTGGGAGTCCCGGGCCAAGTTTGACGGCGCCCCCTTCCGCCTCCGCAACGATCCGCCGGATCGAGTCAAGATCTGGAACGAGATCTTCAAGTCGCCAAGATCGCCGCCCGGAGGATTCGTCACGCCGTGCTGGATCGAGATGCACGAGCGGGTGATCGATGAGCGTCGTCTCGACCGACTCGGTCCGGACCGATGCGCCGGCATTCACGCCAGCCATCCAAGCCCGGACCGGATCGCGATCGACCGCCGTACAGGGGCCGCGGCGGGCGAGCGCCATGGCGTCCCCGCCGATTCCGCAGCACAGATCCAGCACCGGGGCGGCGCCGAAACGTGCGGCCTTCCACGCCGCAACGACCTCGCTCGTCGCCTGTTCTAGGCCTGCTCGATCGAGCATCAAAGTGCTCGGGTCGGCGAACTTGCCGGAAGCCCTCCCGCGAGCGGCGGCCAGTTCGATTGCCTCGGCCACAGGCGCATCCGGAAAGGATTTTCGCAGACCGGCCACCGACGCAGGGGTGATCCCGCCGTCGACGACGAGGGCGGCGGCAGTGACGAGCGGTACGGCCTCGGATTGGGCCAGTTGTTTCCAGGCATCGAGTCTTCGATCGGGCACCTCTCGATGCTACCACCGGAATTCAACGCCGACCGGGATTCGGCTCATGCGATGGCCCGAGTCCCTTCGAGGTAGCATCTGTTCCGTGACGGCATCGCAATGAGGCCGCTCGCCTTGAGATCCATTTCTCCCAACTCTGGAATTCGACCATGACCGACATCCGAACCGCCGATGTGATGCGTTCTTCTGGAACCTTCGCCGTCGCCGAAGGCATCTTCCTGATCCTCGGCGGCGTGATGCTGGTCATCGCTCCCTTCGCGTCGGTGGTACTGCTCACCCAGTTCACCGGGGCCATGCTCCTTTTGGCCGGAATCATCGGGGCGATCCGCGCCGCCGGTTCTCCTCACGGCGAGCACGGCAGCGGCGCCGGAATCCTCGGACCGATCATCGCGGCGCTGGCGGGGTTCATCCTGTTGCTCGACCCGACGCTCTCCGCGGCCTTCATCACGAAGGTCCTCGGAGCAATCCTGCTGATCACCGGAGCGATGCAGATCGCCGCGGCGTGCGGCATGCGAGGCCGTGACCAGTGGACGCTCCTCCTCGCGGGCGGAATCGTGACTTTGATCCTCGGAATCCTGGTCTTCATGATGCCAGGCGTCGCGATCCTCGTGTTCGCGATCTTTACGGGCGTTCAACTTCTCTTCATCGGTGGCATGATGCTCCGTGGTGGCTGCGAACTCCGCCGCGTGGCACGCCGGGCCTGAGCCGAATCCTTCTCGATCCCACGACGAAACGAGTCATACCCAATGTCCATCCGCGAATTCATGCGGCATCATTACCGGCACTTCAACGCGGCCACGGTCGTCGATGCCGCCGAGGGCTACCGTGAACATCTGGCGGCGGACGGACGCATGCTTGTCACGCTGGCCGGCGCGATGAGCACTGCGGAACTCGGCATCTCCCTGGCGCAGATGATCCGTGAAGACAAGGTTCATGCAATCTCCTGCACCGGCGCAAATCTCGAGGAGGACATCTTTAACCTCGTGGCGCATGACCATTACGAGCGTATTCCCAACTGGCGGGAACTTACCGCGGCGGACGAACAGAGACTGCTCGACCGACATCTCAATCGAGTCACCGACACCTGCATTCCTGAGGAGGAGGCCTTTCGACGGATGGAGGGGCTGCTCGTCGACGAGTGGCATCGACTCGCGGCGACCGGCGAACGAGAATTCCCGCACCGCATCCTGTATCGACTCATCCGGGAAGGCCGGTTGGAACCGTTCCACCAGATCGATCCCCGCGACTCCTGGATGGTCGCCGCCGCGGAAAAGGACCTCCCGATGTTCGTCCCCGGATGGGAGGACTCGACCTGCGGAAACGTCTTTGCGGCACACTGCATCGCCGGAGACGTGCCCGACCCGACGATCGTGAAAGGCGGCATCGAATACATGATCGAGCTGGCCGAGTGGTACACGACGTTCACCCGGGAGCGATCGCTCGGCTTCTTCCAGATCGGCGGCGGTATCGCTGGCGACTTCCCGATCTGCGTGGTGCCAATGCTCCATCAGGATCTTGGCCGTGAACAGATTCCGCTCTGGGGCTACTTCTGCCAGATCGGCGACTCCACCACCAGTTACGGCAGCTATTCCGGCGCGGTCCCGAATGAGAAGATCACCTGGGGCAAGTTGGCCGAAGACACGCCGAAATTCATGATCGAGTCGGACGCCACGATCGTCGCGCCCCTGATCTTCCAATACGTCCTTGAATCCTGATCTCGTGGGTTCTGCTTCCGCGGTCCGGCCAGACCAAGGGCCTGCGATATCGCTAGCGGAACCTTCGATTCGGAGGGTCGTCGTCGTCGTGGAAGTCCTCCCACGTCTCCAGTACGAGCCCGCTCGCCTCAAATGCGGCGCATTCCGCCCGGCTGATCGCCTCTATAGGGAGGACCGTCCCCGTCGACCCGATCACCGTCGTTGCGACCTCGGACCACGGCAAACAGCACGCCGCCTGGTGCGACACAATCGGCCATTGGGCCGAATCCCGCCGACCGCTCGGGCAGAGGGATCGCCTGCAGCGTATACACCTCGACCACGACATCAAACGCCTCCCGATACGCCTCGGGAAGTCGGAACAGATCCTGAACTTCGTCTTGGACCGACGTCTCGGAATGTTTTTTTCCGCACCACTCGATCGCAGAACGCGAGACATCCAACGCCGTCACGTCGAACCTACGCGTCGCGAGTTTCTCCGCGTCATTTCCGAAACCGCAACCCGGAACCACGGCGCGGCCGCCGCACGGCATCTCGGGTCGGTCCATTCCTGGTGAGAAAATGTGAATTCGGCGCATGCCTCGACCACGGGACGCGATCGATGCTTCCATCGGAATCGCGATACAGCGATTCCAACCAGTCGCAAGGCCTTCCCTACATCCGGCCGGCACTCACCAGACGTCGCACCTGACTTCGCAGATCATCGCAGATCATCGCAGATCATCGCCCCTGCGGATCGATCCCTCTCCAGAAACAGTGCTCAACGTGGATCCGACCGAGCCACGAGAATCTCGGCAAGAACCCGATGCACCAGTTTCGCCGCAAGAAAGTCGCAGGCCCAGTGCGCTGGATGCGGCAGCAGTTCCACCACGTCGAAGGCGAAGATGTTCCGCCGGGCCGAAAGACGTGATACGAATGTATTGACGATCGTCCAATCGAGCCCCCCTGGCTCTGGAGTTCCGGTCGCCGGCATCACGCCGCTGTCGAAGGCGTCGAGATCGATGGTGAGGTAGACGTCCTCCGGCATCAATTCGATTGCTTGGTCCATCCAGCCGTCGTCCTTCGCCGCGAGAATCTCGTGGGCCGGAAACACTCGGGTGAGATCCATCGTCTCGTACTCGCATCGATCGATGGCCCGGATGCCGATTTGGACGATGTCCGCGACCTCCCGGGCTCTCGCCATCACGCAGGCATGATTACATGCAGACCCGTGATAGGACTCGCGGGTATCGCCATGGGCGTCGATCTGAACCACGCCGAGTCGGCGCCCTCTGGATTCGATCAGGGCCGACGCCGCCTGGATCGCCCCGATTGAAACGGAGTGCTCGCCGCCCAGCACGATGGGGATCGCTCCGCCTTCCAAGACCTCCGCAACCATCACCCGGACTCGCTCGACGAGTTCCTCCGGAGCACCGCGGTACTCGAGGGCCGCTCGCGTCTCGATGCCTGCGAGGCTGGGTTCGGTCTGCGTGGGGAGATCAAAGAGTTCGACTTCGGTGCTTGCCTCCAGCAGGGCTTGGGGGCCACGATCGGCTCCCTTTCGCCAAGTGCTGGTTCCGTCGTAGGGGATGGGGAGCACCACCGCAGCCGGCGGGCCCGAGGGGGGTTCGACGCCGAGGAACGCAGGCTGTTCGATCGATGAGTGGTCGTTCATGTGAAGTGATGATTCCGGTGTGATTTCGAATCGCCCGAGAGATCCGAACCGGCGGATTGTACGGACCACCGAGGAGTTCCAGTCGTCACCGCCCGGCCGGAAGCTTCGATGTCGGTTAGATTCCATGAATGACCCCGGAGCCCCAAAAACGACCGACGATCGCCCAGAACTCGTGGATGATCCTGGCGACCAGCTTCGCCGCCGTCCTGGCTGGGATCGCGGCGCTCTACTTCGTCTATGCCGATCGCGCCGGCGAGGAGGTCGTCAGCTGGTTCTCGGGGAAACGCACGCTTCTGGGCATCGAATTCTCCGGCGTCTGGAAGGTCATTCTCCCGGCGGCAGGCGTCGCGGTCACCATGCCGCTCATCATCTGGCTCCAGAGACGTTTCTTCCCCGGCACCGAAGGCACCGGCATTCCCCAGGCCATCGCGGCGATCCAGATCGGTGATCGACCAGAGCGAACACTGATGCTCTCCGTCCGGATCGCGCTCGGCAAGATCCTTCTGCTCAGCCTCGCCCTGATCTCTGGCATCACCGTCGGCCGCGAAGGACCTTCGGTCCACGTCGCCGCGTGCTGCATGCACCTCAGTGGACGCTTCTGCCGGTTCCATCCTTGGTTGCTTCAGCGAGGACTGATCCTGGCCGGGAGTGCCGCCGGCATCGCCGCCGCGTTCAATGCCCCGATCGCCGGCGTAGTGTTCTGCTTCGAGGAGGTCGGCCGGGTCTTCGACAAGAAGAGCGTCCCGACCATCATTCGAACCGTCGCGATCGCCTGCGTCATCGGCGTCGTCGTGCTCGGCGACTACGAGTTCTACGGATCAAGCAATTCCGATGCCTCCCTCCCACTCGCGTTTCAGGGCGATCTCCGCAACTGGTTGCTCGACATGCGTCAGTGGTTCGCGGTGCCACTGGTCGGACTGATCGGCGGCCTGCTCGGAGGAGGTTTCGGAAAGGGCGTGGTAATGGGCAGTCGACGTCTGGCATCCTCGCTGGTTCATCGACCGCTCCGTACTGGCGTGGTCCTCGGACTGGCCCTCGCGGTGATCGGAATTACCTCCGGCGGATCGAGCTACGGTGGCGGCCACGCCCAGGCGAAGGAGATGCTCGAGACCGCCGCAAGCACCGGAGTTCCCATCGCGAACGTGGGTGACCCAATCGCGAAGGCCGCGGCGAGTTTCGTCAGTTTGGTCAGCGGTATTCCGGGGGGATTGTTCGATCCCAGCCTCGCCGTCGGAGCAGGACTCGGCCAGATCACCCACGGCTTCTTCGAAGCGACCATCTCCCCGGGCATTGGACTGCCGGAATTGATGCTCCTCTTCATGGCCGCATACTTCGCCGGCGTGGTGCAGAGCCCCATCACCGTGTTCGCCATCCTCTTCGAGATGACCGGTGCCTATGGAATGGTGCTCCCGATGATGTTCGCCTCGATGATCGGAGCGATGGTCGCGCGACAGATCTGCGAACCGTCGATCTACGAAGCGTTGGCCGATTCCTTCCTCCAGGCCAAGGGCGTGAAGCACCTCGCGACCTCGCCACCGGATACGACCTGATCACTTTGTTGATCGGTGAGGCGAAGTTGATCGGTGAGGCGAAGTTGATCGGTGAGGCGAATCCGGCTCAGTCGGAATCGCCCTCGAGATACGTATAGCCGGAGAGGCCGTTCTCATAGGCCTGGACCATCTCGCGGCTCTCGCGGGCGGTCATCTTGCCCCGGTGAACCGATCGCTCGCACTCGCCACGGATCGCTCGAGTCAAGGCGGCGGAGTCGTACTGCATATAGGCCAGTACCTCCCGCACCGTATCACCCTCGATGATCTCTTCGATCCACCATCGCCCCGCGTCGTCCACTCGGACATGCGCCGCATGGGTGTCGCCGAAGAGATTGTGGAGATCTCCCAGCGTCTCCTGATACGCGCCGACGAGGAAAGCCCCGAGCAGATAAGGACGATCGGGAACCAGATCGTGAAGAGGCAGCCACCGTCGAACATCCTCGCGATCGATGAACTGATCGACTTTGCCGTCGGAATCGCAGGTGAGATCCGCGAGCGTCCCGCGGCGGGTCGGCATCTCGTCGAGCCGGTGGATCGGCATCATCGGGAAGACCTGATCGATCGCCCAACAGTCGGGAAGCGACTGAAACACGGAGAGATTGCAGAAGTAGACGTCGGTAAGAAGGTCGTCCAGTTCGGCAAGTTCCTCCGGAAGAGGGTCTAGGCCCACCGACAATTCGCGAGCGCGAAGCGCGAGCGTCCAGAAGATCCGTTCGACTTCCGCACGATGTTCAAGTGACATGTATCCGAGCGAGAAGAGATTCAGCGCTTCGGCCCGTGCGGATTGGGCGTCATGCCAGCACTCGAGAAGGTTCTCCGGCGAGATCCGCTGCCACGCCTCGAAAAGATCGATCAACGGACGAGCCGGTTGTTCGTCGCCGTGACCGCGAAGTTGCTCGAGGTCTCCGGGAATATCGTGCGGCTCGAAACGGTTCGATCCCATCACGTCGAAGATCAGGATGCTCTGCTGTGCGACCATCGCGCGACCGCTCTCAGTCACGATCGTGGGGTGCGGGACGCCGCGATCATCGCAGATCGACTGGATGCGATAGACCACGGTGGATGCGTACTCTTCGAGCGAGTAGTTCCGACTGAAGGCAAAGTTGGTCTGACTGCCGTCGTAGTCGACGCCGAGTCCACCGCCGACGTCGATGTACCGCACCCCAGCGCCGAGACGATGCAGCTCGGTGTAGATTCGGGCCAGTTCCGCCACGCCCGCCATTACCAGTCGAATGTCCTGCATCTGGCTCCCCATGTGGCAATGGAGGAGTTCCAGACAGTCCAGCATTCCCCGGTCGCGGAGAATATCTACCGCCTTGAGCACCTCGGCCAGGCTGAGCCCAAACTTCGCCTTCACACCACTGGAGGTGGCCCAACGTCCCGCGCCCCGGGTGTTGAGGTTGACGCGGATGCCGATCTTCGGTCGCACGCCGATGCGCTCCGCATGCTGGAGGACGAGTTCGAGTTCCTTGAGATTCTCCAGCACCGGCACGATGGTCCGCCCGAGTTTCGCCGCGAGCATCGCGAACTCGATGTAGCGATCCTCCTTGAATCCGTTGCAGACGATCAGACGATCGGGCTGATCGACGGTCAACGCCAGTACCGCGAGAAGTTCCGGCTTGGACCCCACCTCGAGACCGAAACCCAGACCGGCGCCGATCCTGCCCACGTCCTCGACCACGCACCTTTGTTGATTCACCTTGACCGGGAAGACACCCTGATAGGCGCCCTGGTACCCGTTCTCTTCGATCGCCTTGTCGAATGCGGCTCGCAGATCCCGCAAGACCGTGTCGAGCACGTCTCCAAAGTGAAGCAGCACGGGACTCCCGTAGCCGCGATCGCGAAGACCTTCGACGATTTCGAGCAGGTCGACCTCGCGGGAAGGACTTCGATCTGGACGAACGACGACCGTTCCCGCATCGCTGATCGCGAAGAACCCATCGCCCCATGCGTCGATCGCATAGGTCGCCGCGTTGGCGATCAGGGGCTCGCTCGAACTTGAAGATCCACCAAGATCGAAATCCGCGGTGGCTGCTGAAGCGGTACTGGGGGTGAGGGTTTTTTTGTTCGACATCCGCTGAGATCTCCTGGCCCACAAGAACGGGGCGACAAAGTGTACCTTCTGACCTGCCGGAGTCGAGGCCGGGTGGAAGTTCGACCGGAAGGGCCCATCTGGCGCCAAGAGCTCGCTCGAACGCTCAGATCAGTCGGCGTTGGTGCCACCCGCCCGGAGGCTTCGGGTGATTGACGCCTCGTGGACCGGCATGCTGGACCGATCCAATGACTCCTTCGCCGCATGGAACACTTCGGCGTCCACGGACCGAGGATCCTTCCTGGCGTTCGCGATGAACTCCTCCACGACCGCAAGATGAGATTCCACAGATTCGGTGATCGATGCTGGAAGATCTTCACGGACCCGAGCCATCGCTTCCCGGATCCACTTTACATCCAACGCCGCGTTCACCGCGAGATCAACCACCCGATGCACCGCCATGTCCTCGCGGGCATGGGTGTAGGAGTCCGCTTCGATCTGGGCCACTTCCTCGCGGGTGAGTCCGTTGCTCGGCACGACCTGGACCCTGGCTCGACGGCTGCTTCGCCGCTCCACCGCCTCCACTCCCAGCACACCGTTGGCATCCACGTTGAACGTCACTTCGATCTGAGGGATGCCTGCCGGCATCGGGGGCAGGCCACGCAGTTCGAAACGCGCGAGACTGCGGCAGTCCGCCACCATCTCCCGCTCGCCCTGGACCACATGTAAGGCGACGTTGACCTGACCATCGACACTGGTCGAGAACATTTCGACGGCCTTCGTCGGAACCATGGTGTTCCGCACCACCAGTTTGGCCACGGCGCCCCCCGCGGTCTCCAGACCGAGACTCAGGGGAATGACATCCAGCAGAAGTGCATCCCGCCGGACACCGGCCAAGACCGACCCTTGAACCGCCGCGCCGAGTGCGATCACCCGATCCGGATCCAGTGCGACGTACCCGGGACTTCCGAACCACCGCTCCACCGCCTCTCGAATCATCGGCATTCGCGTCGAACCGCCCACCAGGACGACTCGATCGATCTTCGATATCTCAAGCCCGGCATCCTTGACGGCACGTCGGCACGCCTGGAGGGTGCGATCGACCAGAGGTCGGGCCGCCTCCTCGAACGCGGCCCGTGACAGCACTCGGTCGACGTCGGGAAGCACGCCCCCGCCGTCGAGAACCAATCGAGTGGCATCGTTTTCGGTCAGTGCGATCTTCGCGCGGGCCCCGACTTCTCGAAGGATCGCGAGCCGTCGGGCGCGATTGGTTTCGTCGCCAGCCGCGATCGCTTCGTCCATCAAGTCTTGAATCAGGACACGGTCGAAATCATCGCCACCAAGACGGGAATCACCCGCGGTCGCGAGCACACGGAAGATCGACTCGCCGTCGAGTTCGTCCGGATCCGGCGGAATCACCTCGAGCACCGTGACGTCAAAGGTCCCACCGCCGAGGTCATAGACGACGATGGTCTCTGCGGACCCTCGCATTCCAATTCCATAGGCCAGTGCCGCAGCCGTTGGCTCGTTGAGGATGCGGACCACCTCGAGCCCCGCGAGGCGGCCGGCGTCTCGGGTCGCCTGTCGCTGAGCGTCGTCGAAGTACGCCGGCACGGTGATGACCGCTCGTTTGACGGTTTGTCCCAACGCCGCCGACGCGCGATCGCGGAGATGCACGAGGAGATCCGCAGAGATCTCCTGTGGCGTCCGAATCCGACCATCGATCTCGACGCTTGCCAGACCCCGAGGCCCTTCCACGACGGCATAGGGAACCATCGAGGCTTCCTCGCTTCGATCGGAAAAACTTCGACCCATGAATCGTTTGACACTGAACACGGTCCGAGCGGGATGGGATTTCAGTTCGGCCGCCGCGGCAGCGCCAACCGCTTCGACGGCGTCGCCTGCGTAGCGAATGACGGATGGCACAAGATCCGCATGATCAGGCTCGCGCTCCGGATCATCATCGGAGAGGATCCCGCCAATTCCGAGGATACGGGGCCCGCGGGCGTCGGCGAATGCCACGAGAGAGTTCGTCGTTCCAAGATCGATTCCAACGATCGGATCGATAGGGTCGACCGAGCCATCGAGCTCGCGCGGAGGAACCCAGCCGCCGGCCGGGGTGGGCGATGGTTCCTTTTCGAAGTTGTCTTGGGTGCGACCCGACATTCCGAGCAGTTTACGAACCCGCGAGGAATCACGAGAGCCCGTGACGTACAAACGACCCCGGATCCTTCGGATAGGGGGTCGTCGATATTATTTTCTTGGTCTTTTTGAACTTCTAGATCTTCTCGATCTTCTCGGTCTTTACGAGCTTCTCGGTCTTTCCGATGCCGCCGTTAGAGGAGCACTGTCTCGCCACTCGAATTCAGCCTTCGGGTCTCGAAGAGACCATCAGACCAAGGCTTCGAACAGCCCTTCCCCTTCGCGTCGGATCAATCGGATTCCGCGAGGACCAGCGGGCGTCCATCTTTATCATCCCCCACCAACTCTTCGGAAGATCCAGGGGGAAACGGCGCTATGGGGCCGGCGAACCGAGCCGCAAGAACTTCGAGTCGAGCGCGGATTCTCTCTTTGCTCGCAATCGTTTCAGCAAGAATTTTCTTATCGATGATGATCTCAATCGGGCTCTGCGGGCCCTTATTTTTGAGCGATCTGGCGAATTCAAAGGCATTGTTTGAATTTTTTGGCACTGCGATTTTTCCCGTTGTTGATGGTTGTCTTTCGTTCGTCAGAGATTCCAACGTAGATCCGAGATCTTTGATGCGAATCCCGACTCCTTGAACATCATCCAGCGAGGACTCGAAATTTCAGGCCTCTTTCGTCCTTCTCGAACCCCGAAGATCCTCCATGACCTTACGAATCCGATGATCACGATGATCACGATGATCACGATGATCACGATGATCACGGTGATATCTCTTTTGAGCGAGAACCTCACCGACTCTTCTGTAGATAACTTGCTGCGATCTCTCATCTTTCGAGTTTTCCAAGGGAAGCAGAAAAAAAGATGCCTTCCGGAGTGATACCGGCCGCTCGGTGAGGTCCGACCATTCGACAAGAGACTGCCTCGACCCAATCGCCTGATGGGCCTCGTCGAGCTTCTTGATCATCTTGATCATCTTGATCATGTTGATCATGTTGATCCGTGCGGGCCG
>CALFOM010000163.1 GCA_937919685.1 uncultured Phycisphaera sp. | reverse complement strand
GAGGACGTGGTGATCAACGGACCAATCTGGGTCTATGGCTACTTCTCGACCGCCACCGCCCTCCTGCAACTCGACGAATTCTGGGGCCTCCGAGGATTCGAAGTCTGGAGGTTCATCTCCTTTCAGTTTCTGCACGCAAATTTCACCCACCTCCTATTCAACATGATCGGGTTGTATTTCTTCGGCAGCTTGGTCGAGCAATATCTGGGGGGTAAGAGGTATCTCGCGTTCTATCTGTTGTGCGGCATGGCCGGCGCCGGGTCGTACCTGCTGCTCAACTTCACGGGTTGGACGGTTCTACAACTGACCGGGAAAGAGTTTCCCGTCCTGTTGATGAATGACCCGGGAACGCCATTGGTCGGTGCCAGCGCGGGCGTCTTTGGCGTGGTCATCGCTTCTGCCTTCTTGGTGCCCAATGCTCGGGTACTTCTCTTCTTCGTGATTCCCATGCGGCTCTCGACCTTGGCCTACGGCATGGTCGGAATCGCCTTGTTCTCGGTGATCTTCGGGCGAGATAACGCCGGCGGCGAGGCCGCGCACATCGGCGGCGCGCTCGCAGGTTTCTGGTTGATCCGTCATCCGCAGGTGCTACACGGGTTCTTCGACTTCCTCGGCAGATACGACCCCACCAGTCGAAGCGGCGCCGCCTATCGCGCCGGCAAGGTCCTTGGGTCGGGCGGAGGCGTGGTCGCTGACGTCGAGATTGATCGGATTCTGAGCAAAATCCACGAGAATGGACTCCAGAGTCTCACCTCGAAGGAGAAGAAAATTCTTCGCGAGGCCTCGAGACGGTGACCGGCCCCGTCCGATTCACCATCGAGTCTGAGTGCTCCTCCAATCACGCGCGAACTGGGTTTGTCGAGACGCCGCATGGTCGATTCGCCACGCCGGCGTTCATGCCGGTGGCAACCGCCGCGGCAATGAAGGGCGTTCTGCCCGAGCAGGTGAAGGCGGTCGGGGCGGAGATCATCCTCAACAACGCCTATCACCTGATGGTTCGTCCGGGGATCGAACTCCTCGAAAGATTTCAAGGCACCCATCAGTTCATGAGGTGGGACGGCCCCGTGCTCACCGACTCCGGTGGGTACCAGGCGTTTTCGATGTCGGACATGAATGCCATCGACGAAGACGGCGTTTCCTTCCGATCGTTCGTTGACGGTTCGAAGATTCATCTGGGACCCGAGTCGTCGATGCGGGTGCAGAACGCGATCGGCGCCGACATCATCATGGCCTTCGATGATTGCCCGCCCTCGCCCCACGCCAAACACGGGGCTGGAAGTCCTCGGGCCAAGCTCCCGACGCCCCGCGACTGGGAGGGGCGGCTCCGCGAGGCCCATGAACGGACCATCCGCTGGCTGGATCGGTGTGTTCAGGCACACCGCAGACCAGATGAGCAGGCGCTCTTCGGCATCGTTCAAGGCGGGACGGACTTGGATCTTCGGGCCGCCTCCATCGACGGGGTCTGTGGATTCGACCTTCCGGGATACGCGATCGGGGGGGTCGCGGTGGGAGAGGGCCCCGAGAAGATCAAGGAGGTCGTCGAGTTTACCGCCCCGAGGCTGCCCGCAAATCGGCCCCGATATCTCATGGGGGTCGGTTATGAGCGGGATATCGTCATGGCGGTGGCTGCTGGCGTGGATATGTTCGACTGTGTGCTGCCGACCCGGAACGGGCGAATGGCGTCCGTGTTTACCTCCACAGGGCCGCTCCGGCTCCGGCATGCTCGGTTTCGGGAGGATCAGTCGCCCATCGATCCATCATGCGACTGCACGGCCTGTGCCGGGGGGTTCAGCCGGGCGTATCTCCGCCATTGCTTCTTCGCGAAGGAAATGATCGGTCCGATCCTCTGCAGCCTCCACAACCTCCGGCACTTCCAACGGCTCCTGCTGGACATTCGGACCGTGATCCGGGATGATTGCTGGTCTTCGCTCGCCGGCCGCTGGCCGGTTCTCGATGCCGCTCAAAGTCCATTTCCGGACGTTGAGGGGCCATCGGGCGTGACGTCGCAATTCGACGGCTCGAGGCTGGATTCCGACCCGGAAGGTTCGACCAAATCATGATCGACTCGATCAACTTCGTCTCCCTCGTCTCACCACACGGTTCACTCCTGACCTTCGGCCAGGATGCGCCGCCGCTTGGTCGGCAGGGCACCGGCGTCACCACCGCGCCCGGCGGAACCGGTGGCGAGGGCGCCGCAGAGGGAGCAGACGGTGGCGGAAGCCTCCTCATGTTCATGTTCCTCCCGCTCATCCTCGTGATGATTCTTTTCAGCGTCTTCGGGCAACGGAAGGAACGCAAGAAGCGAGAGGCGCTCCTGAGCAGCGTCAAGAAGCACGATCGCGTGCGGACCATTGGCGGCGTGATCGGTGCCGTGGTCGAGATCAAGACTGACACCATCCTTCTCAAAGTGGACGAAAGCAGCAACACGCGAATGACCTTCGCCCGCGACGCCGTCCAGCAGGTTCTCGAATCAGAGGAAGAATCCTCCTGACCTTCCCTCGTTGATCTCCTCTTCCCGTTCGAATCCGACTCTGCAAGCCTCGCCCCACTCGACTCCTTCCCATGAAGAACATCATTCCCAAGCTCGTCCTGATCGGCCTGATCGTCGGCGTCTGCCTCTGGTCCGTCTATCCGCCGACGAAGAAGATTCGGCTCGGCAAGGATCTTCAAGGCGGGGTCAGCCTGATCTACTCCGTGAAGATCGCGGATGGGTCCGAGCCGGACGAAGTGCTTGCACAGACCATCGACGTCCTGAAGCAACGAGTGAACCCACAGGGCATTCTCGACATCGGCATGCAGCCGGTCGGACGTGATCGCATCGAAGTGGTGATGCCGCTTCCCAACGATCAGGTCCGTGCGTTGCAGCAGAACTATCGCGATGCCCTGGATGCACTTCTGGCAGTGTCACGGATTCGTCCGAGCCAGCTTGATGCGGCCCTCGACGCTGGGAATGCGTCGGCGAAGTACGGAGGCACCGACCAGCGAAAGGCCGAATTCGACCGATTGCAGGCCGCATGGACTCAAGCAAAGGCCGCCCGGGCCGACCTCGCCGAGGCTCAGGCCGGCGATCCGGTCGACGAGATTCGGGTCGATGGACTGCTTGATCGGATCGCTCGGGCCGAAATCGCCGTCGAGGAACTTCGGAACACGATTCTGTCACAGTCCTTCGGCGACGATCGGCTCTTCAACATTCTCGCACTCGAAGGGACTCCGCGCCTCCGTGATGCAGACGGAAATTTTGATCCCGCCAGCAGTGATCGAGCCGTCGCCTTCTCCGAACTCAAACTTGAGTTTCCGCATCTCGCGACCCCGATCGCCACGCTTGCATCAGCCTACGGAGCGTTCGAAGCAGAACGTACCGGCCTTGATGATCCTGAGGATCTCAAACGACTCCTTCGTGGTGCCGGCGTACTCGAATTCCGAATCGCGGTTCGGCCCGGTGCGTTGGACGTTCCGATCACACTGTTGCGCGAGCAGGTCGCCGAGCGAGGTGCGAACAACACGGATTCGCCGGTCGCGAAGTGGTTCCCGATCAACGATCTGAAGCAGTGGACGGACGAGGATAGCCCTGATTCGGTCGAAGCGCTGATCGCCGACCCGGTCGGGTACTTCCAGAGCCGGTACAACTTGGTCGCTGCCGAAAAGGATGGTCGTCGGTTTATCCTGCTCTACGTCACGCCCGAAAAGAGCATGACGCACACCAGCGGCGACAATTGGGCGATTCGTCAGGCAAGCCAGACGATCGATGATCTCGGACGTCCCGCAGTGTCATTCGGGCTCGATAGCGCGGGCGGTTCGATGATGCGTCGACTGACGTCGCCGAACATCAATCAGCCGATGGCCATCGTGCTTGACGGCGAGGTCTATACCGCACCGAATCTCAACAGCGCCATCGGCTCCAGAGGCATCATCCAGGGCAACTTCGGCGATGCTGAAGTCAAGTACCTGATCAGAGTTCTGGCCGCGGGCAGCCTTGAGGCCCGTCTGAGTTCGGAACCAATCTCCACCAGTATTCTCGGCCCGGCGCTCGGACAGGACAATCTCGTTCGAGGTCTCGAAGCGGTCGGCATCTCGGTGATCATTGTTGCCATGATCATGCTGCTCTATTACTTCGGAGCTGGCCTGATCGCGGATATTTCGCTGCTGATCAACGCCATCATGATCTTCGGGATCATGGCGATGATTGACGGCACCTTCACGCTTCCGGGTCTGGCAGGTATTGCGTTGACCGTGGGCATGGCCGTGGATGCCAACGTCCTGATCTTCGAGCGGATCCGCGAGGAATTGATCAACAATGGCGAGGATCTTCGGGATTCGATTCGGATCGGATTCGCCAAAGCGGCGAGCGCGATCCTCGATGGCAACATCACGAACCTGATCGTTTGCTTTATTCTCTACCAGACCGCGGCAACGGAAGTGAAGGGGTTCGCCCTCACGCTCGCAATCGGCGTGCTCTCGACGTTGTTCACCTCGCTCTTCGTCAGCCGGGTGCTCTTCGCGATCTGTACGGAAGGCTTCAAGTTGAAGTCGATTCCGATGCTGCCCACTGTGTTTCCCTCGGTTCATAAGCTTCTGGAACCCAAGATCAACTGGGTCGCGCTTCGTGGTCCGCTCCTGGTGATGAGCGTCTTGTTGGCCGCCGGCTCGCTGGCGTTGTTCTTCTCCAGAGGTGCCGACGTCCTTGAGACGGAGTTCCGCGGTGGCGTGAGCGTCAAGATGACCACTCGAGCGGCGCAGGACGGAGAGGTGTCGGGGACGAATCGCGACATCGCTGGCCGTCTGCTCTTGACCCGCGGCGAAGTCGAGAACCGCGTGCACCAGATCGGCGATGCTCATCCCGAAGATGCGGCACTGTCCCAGTTGTCCAACGCCACGGTGTTGACGGTGGGTACCACGACCGAGAACAACGAGGCCGCCAGTTTTCAGGTGAAGGTCGCCAACCCGCCGGGTATCGGTGACGACGAAAATATCGCGGACCGCGTGGTCGCGGCACTCGTCGAGCAGTTCGGCGACGTGCTTGCAGTCATTCAGCCCGTCCACTTCGATGCCGAGGGGGATCCCGACTACAGCAGTCACACCTTCGCGCTCGAACGGAAGTCGCTCGGCGAGTCGATCGGCCGCAGTGGCGCCGCAATGCCGGTTGATGCCTACCGCGGTGGCGTCGCGGTGGTGATCGACGGCATCGTTCCGCCGATCACGCTCATCGATGCCGATGAGCGTATTCTCCGCATGCGGAACCAGCCGGATTTCAGCGATACCGCGGGACGGAACATGGAGGTGGTGGGACTCCAGAATGCCGGCGCCTCGGGCGATGCAGCCACCTACTCCTCGATCGCGGTGATGGTCTTCGACGACGGCCTGTCCAGCTTTGAAGTCGCATTGGACACGTGGGATCGCAGTCTTGCACAACGCGAGTACGAGTTGGTTCAGGCCGCCCTGACGCGAGAGGCCAGCCTCGATCAGTCGAGTTTCTCTCCGAAGGTGGCACAGAATCTTGCCGCCAGCGCAATCGTGGCGGTGATTCTCAGCCTGCTCGGCATGCTGGTCTACATCTGGTTCCGGTTCGGCTCGCTTCGCTACTCGGTCTGCGCGATCTCCGCGTTGATATTCAACATCAGCATCTGCCTCGGAGCGATCGCGTTGAGTCTGGTCGTTGGCGAGACCACTTTTGCCGGCGTCCGCGTGCTCGACGAGTTCCGGATCGACCTCAATGTGGTCGCGGGACTGCTGACGATCGTCGGCTATTCGCTGAACGATACGATCGTTATTCTCGACCGCATCCGCGAGAACCGTGGAAAGTTGAGCTATGCGTCGCTTGAGGTGGTGAACAACTCCATCAACCAGACCTTTAGCCGGACGATCATGACCAGTGGTACGACGATTACCTCGGCGATCGTTCTCTATTCGCTCGGAGGAACGGGTATCCGTCCCTTTGCATTCACGTTCTTTGTTGGCCTGATCGCCGCGACCTTCTCATCCGTGGTGATCGCAGCCCCGTTGACCTGGTCGCGAAACAGCGGACCGCGATCCAGCACCGATGGAGAGATGGATTCCTCAACCCGGAAGGCGTCACTCACCACCGGTTGAGATTGCGATTGAGACCGGTGATGCCGAGGGCATCACCCGATGACGCGTCCCGGTAGCCGCCCGAAACGGGATCCGGACGCACGAACCTTAGGTCGATGTCATCGACCGAACCCGGAGGACGACCAATGTCCAGTGGCGTTCGATTTACCGTGGCGGTCATCGTCGTGGCGATGTTTGCAGTGGGTTTGTATTACTTCAGACTGGAGAAGCCGACGGAGCCGCCTCTGGACGATGTCGCACGGACGGCCGAGCCTTCAAGCCTCGGAGTTGACGTGGTCGAATCATCAGCGGCCCCGATCGTGCGCGAGCCGGAACCGACGCCGCCGCCTGCGCCCGATTCGACCGACGAACTCAATGCAGCTCCTGCGGAAGCGATGACCGAGCCTTCGGAGACTCCGGGGCTCGAGGCTTCGACTGAACCGCCCGCGGATGAGATTAGTCTGGCCTCCGACACACCTCCAGCGGATGCAGTCGCGGATGCCGAGAAGAAGGTCGCGTTGACCGGACTGGCCAGAGCCTACGGACCGAGCCTTGGCTTTCGCGAGACGGGCGTATCACTTCTCTCCGCGGTTCCATCGGACGACCCTCGGATCGATCAAGGGGTCGCCCGGAGCAACCTCGCCAATACCGTCGATGCGGCAAAGACCGCTGGACCCGAAGGGACCATATGGCTTCCCTTTGCCTCCTGGAGCACGATTGAAGGAACCGGCGAAGTCGAAGGGGTCATTGTCGGAACACGCGGTTCAGGAGACACCGAGCAACGTTTTCTACTGGTTCGCGATGACTTGGCCGGAGGCTTGCGCCTCGACGGACGGATCGCCGAGACAACCGTCAGCGAAGACACGGAAGGCCGACCAGAGGTCGCGTACCTTCTCGAAGCTGATGCCGTTAAAAGTGTTCGAGAATCGACCTTTGATCTCATCGGCGGAACCGTCGCCTGGATCATCGATGGTGAGATCATCTCGACACCGACGCTACGGATCGCGATTCAGAACCGTGGCCACATCGCCGGCAGTTTCAATCGTGAGGACGCCGCATGGATTGCCGCACGGCTTCGCGGAGAGCTGATGACGAGACCAGGTGCAGTGATTGAGGTGCCAAACGTCGAGGCCGAGATCGCGGAAGCACCCTCCGCCTCGGGCCTTCCCGCCGAAGCCTACACGCCCTACGCGATCCAACCCGGCGACAACTTTGAGCGTATCGCGATGGAGTGGTTCGGCGATCCTCAAAAGCAATCGCTCATCGCCTTGGCGAATCCGACCGTCGACCCACTCCGACTCCAGCCCGGCCAGATCATCAAACTTCCGCCGAAAAATTCCACCTCGACGATTCGCCGTGGGGTACCGGCCGCCGGCGGAGAGATCGTGCACACGGTCCAATCGGGTGAGACGCTCAGCGACATCGCGCTGGAGTATCTCGGAAAGGCGTCTCGTTGGCGAGAAATCCACGACGCCAATATGGCGATCATCGGTGATGATCCAGGGAATTTGAAGGTCGGAATGGAGATCGTGATTCCATGAGTGACGGGACACCTTCCACCGCCCCCACGGAGTCGGAGCGACTCGCCGCGGACCTGCTCCCGAGTCGCATGGACGAACTCGCCCTCGCTGGGCGGACCGAAAATTCGAAGCTCAACGAGCTTTGGGCTGCGGCCTTCGCCCTGCCGAAGTGGTACTTCGTGGGGCAGGGTAATTTTCCGCTGGTTCGACCGGCCGCCGTGGTCGTCGACAAGCGTCCGTTCGTCATGGCTTTTACCGCCAAGGGAAGAGCCCACGAGTACGCTCTGGCCAAAAATATCCTTCCGATCGTGGGCAAGCCTTCGATCCTCTCGTTCCCGGTCAAGTCCGCGATCAGGCACATCGTGGGGCTTCAATCAGCCGGGATCTTCGGCGTGATGTTCGATGAACATCGCGGCGGCTGGTGCATTCCGATTGAACGGCTTCCAGGCATGTTTGAACATTTCAAAGTCGGTGCTCCGGGCAGCGAAGGCGTCGATCCAAAAGCATGATCAGGGTCGCGCGATCGCCGCTCGGGCGATCGCCAGATTGTCGCGAAGATGCGATGCGGTCAGCGAACCGATCACCACCGATGCGACGCCGGTCGGCTGGAGACAGTGGGGGATCGCGGTGGCGGGATCCAGGCGACCGGACGCCAGCCCCTTCTTGACCAACACTCCAACGCCCGCGGCCTCCGCCGCATCGATGACGCCGCGCTGAGATTCATCAAGGGCGTGGTATTCGACCATCAGGCACTCGACCACCCCGGTCTCGATCGCTCGAAGATGGCCTTCAACCGTCTTCCCGCTGAACCCGATGCAACGCAGATGCCCTTGCTCGCGGCGACGAACGAGCGTTTCCAAAGCCGCGCCCTCTTCGATAATCGCGATGTCGTTTCCATCAGAGTGAATGAAGACGAGATCAAGTCGATCCGTCCCAAGGCGGCGAAGGCTCCGAGTGATGCTCTCGTCGATCGAACCGCTGGAAAAATCAAAGCGGCCGACGCCGTGTTCGAACGTCTCCCCGACCTTTGTCGAGAGGATGAACTCGTCGCGACGATCTCTCAGCAGACGACCGATCCTCGCCTCGCTCGATCCGTAGGCCGGTGCGGTATCGATCAGATCGATGCCCATTTCGAGAACCTCTTCGAGCAACGCTTCGCACGCGGCATCGTCGGGTAGGTCGTAGGAAACGTCGTACTTGGTCGCTTCGTTCCTTCCGATCTTGAAGGCGCCAAACCCCACCGGGGCCAGGTTCAAGCCGGTGCGGCCGAGCGGACGTCGTGATGACTGATCCACGTTTGGTTCTCCCAGGGAAAGGTGGCGATCTCTGGTGGCCTGAAGCCGGCGAGGTCCACTGGCGGAGTGGGATCAGTGATGATTCCCGGCGGAAGTGCCGCGAGCACCGCTGCGGCAAGGCGAGGCGCCAATGCCCATTTTGTCGGCCAGGCGACCAGGAGTCTCCCCTGCTGAAGGGAGAGGACTTCGGCGTCGTCCGGACGAAGTCCGGATCGGGTCCGGCGTTCGGCGCGATCGATTCGATAGGTGCTCCAGGCCGCATCCGCTCGTTCGGAGAGGTTGAGCGACGGAAGCGATGCCTGGAGTTCCGCGGCCGCGAAGGCGATCTGAGCTGCGGGGTCTCGATTCACGCCGGACTCCGCCAGATCGCCGCCCAACTGCCAGACGACTCGGCCGCCGGCGTCCCGCCCGCTGGTGATCGTCACACGGGTTCGATTCCCGTCGACGCAGTGACCGTGGAATTCCGGAAGCGACGAAGCGCGAAGGAGGGTCATGTGCAGAGGACGTCGCTGGGCGATGGACGCGTCGAGGCCGAGGCGCGACAAGAGGCCTTCATTGCCTGCTCCGGCGGCAAGAACCACCGCTCGTGGAACAAGGGTGGCCTCCGCATTTCCGCCTCGAAGAATGACCCTCTTGACCTCACCGCCCTGAGAGGCGAATTCAATGCCTTCCGGCCCGTCGACTTTCACGACCCGCGAGGCATGCGACGTTGCCAACGCCTCGAGAACCGACCGGGTGTCGAAGACGGGCTCATCGACCCTGAGCACCACTCCGGGCGCGTCGCGAATGAGCAGAGGGCGTTGCTCCGCGGCGACCGTCGATGGTCTCGTTCGAAGTGCGGCCTTCGCGCCAAGCATTCCCAGGCGGGAGGCGAGTGAATCAGTTCGCCAAAGCCACGTACACGGGGAGGAGATCACGGCTGATCGAAGATCCGGCCCGTTCTTTGGTTCACCTGAAGCCAGATCGGACCAGAGGGATGGCATCTCACGGATCGGGCCCGCGGCGGTGAGATCCCGCTCCTTGAGGGTGTACTTGAGGCCGCCGTGAATGATGCCTTGAGCGCAGATGCTCTGGCCGGAGCCGAGTTTTGCCGCTTCCACGCACACCGCCGACAATCCGACTCGGTTGGCTGCATCGAGGATCCAGAGGCCGGCGATTCCGCCTCCCACCACCACCAGATCGATCGGTTGTGATCTCGACTCGGGCATTCCTGCACGGTAGCCGAGGACGCCGAGCGACGGGGGCGTGGTGCGTCCCGTATCCTGTCGGTTCGTTGGTCCGGTCGCCGCATCATTCGGAACGGCCGATTCGAACCGAACACTCTTCTCGATCAGCAGGGACGCACCATTGGAACACGGATCGGTACTTATTCCCGGGGACGGCATCGGCCCCGAGGTCACCTCGGCCGCCTGCCGCATCATCGACGCGGCACTTCTCAATTCGGGATCCTCGATCAACTGGATCGAATGCCACGCAGGGGTCACGGCGCTCGAACGCGGGCATGCGGATCTTCTCCCGCAGGAGACGATCGATGCCATTCAGAAGGTCGGCGTCGCGCTCAAGGGTCCATGCACCACGCCGATCGGCGACGGATTCTCCTCGGTGAATGTTGCACTTCGGAAGACCCTCGATCTCTACGGCGCCGTGAGGCCGGTTCGCTCCATCAACGGCGTGAAGACTCGATATGAGGACGTGGATCTGGTAGTGATCCGTGAGAACACCGAAGGCCTCTACGCCGGGATCGAGAACGAGATCACTCCAGGTGTGGTGACCAGCCTCAAGGTCGCGACCGAGAAGGCGTCGTATCGGATCGCGCGATTCGCATTCGAATACGCGCGGAGCCGCGGGCGTCAAAAGATCACCGTCTTTCACAAGGCGAACATCATGAAGATGAGCGACGGCCTCTTCATCAGGTGCTCCCGAGAGGTTCATGAGTCGGAATTTCCAGACATCGAGTACGAGGAACTGATCATCGACGCCGCCTGCATGCGACTGGTGCAGGATCCAACCCGATTCGACATGCTTCTCTGCGAGAATCTCTACGGCGATGTGGTCAGTGACTTGTGCGCCGGTTTTGTCGGAGGCCTCGGCGTCACGCCCGGTGCGAACTTCGGTGAAGTCAATGCAGTCTTCGAAGCCGTTCACGGATCCGCGCCAGACATTGCGGGCAAGGGCATCGCCAACCCTCTCGCGATCACGATGAGTGGCGTGATGATGCTCAACCACATCAGCGTTCGAAGCGGCGATCCTGCAGTGAAAGTCGCCGCAGATCGAATCAAGGTCGCCTACAACGCGGCTCTTTGCGAGGGCGACCGCACCGGGGATCTCGGTGGCGATCTTGGAACAGAAGCTTTCGCCGACGCATTGATTCGACGACTCGGCTGATCCCGTTCGGGGGACTTCAATGCGAGCGTCATACCACGACGATTATGAGATCCCGCTCCCGGAAGGTCATCCGTTTCCGATGCGGAAGTTCTCGGCGTTGCGGCGGATCCTGAACGACGAAGGAATCATCGCAGCCGCGGACCTCGTGGAACCCGAAGAGGCCGACTGGTCCGACCTCGAACTGGCGCACGACCGTTCATATCTCGACAAACTGCGACTGGGCACCCTCAGTGGAGCCGAAGAGCGGCGGCTTGGTCTTCCCTGGTCACCCGCGCTCGCACGACGCTCGCGACTGGCCGTTTCGGGCACTGTGCTCGCCGCCTGGAACGCCCGCGATGACGGCATCGCCGCGAATCTCGCGGGCGGCACTCATCATGCGTGCCCGGACCATGGAGAAGGCTTCTGCGTCCTCAACGACGTCGGCGTGGCCATCCGAATCCTTCAGCGAGAAGAGGAAATCCGAAGAGCTCTGATCATCGATCTCGACGTGCATCAAGGGAATGCCAACGCACTCTGCTTCCAAGGCGATGACTCCGTCTTCAGTTTCTCGATGCATGGTGGCCGAAATTTCCCGATGCGGAAGCCGCCGAGTGATCTTGATGTGCCACTGGCGGATCATTGCGGCGATCTCGAATACCTCGATCTGCTGCGCCGTCATCTGCCGGACGTGTTGCGTCGAAGCCGGCCCGACCTGGTCTTCCTTCTCTCCGGGGTGGATGTGGTGCTCGGCGATCGATACGGCCGACTGGCCCTGACCAGGGACGGACTCCGACAACGGGAACGGCTGGTGCTCGGAGCGTTGCATCGTTGCGGTCTGCCGGTCACGCTTCTGCTCTCGGGTGGCTATGCCGCCACGCCGGAACTGACCGCCGATCTGCATGCGGAAACCCACCGGGCGGCCGCTGGATTCTGGCCATCGTCGGCGGCGGCCTCCTGACGTGATCGATCCGGCCTGCTACCGTCCGGCCATGCGTTCTCGGCTCTCACGAATCCCCGGATTCCGGATTCGCGCCCTGCTCCTGATGGGCGGTGTGATGCTCTCGCCATTGATGTTCGCGGGATGCAATCCCACCCTTCAGGCCCCGTTGATCGGCCCTGACGGCGTCGGATCGGACACCGGAGACGAACGCCTTGATCACGGCTACGCGCTGCTGATGGGCCTCCTGGCCGACGAGGCGCGAGTGGCGGACATCCTGGCGATCAAGTCCACATCGTCGGCGACCGAGAAGATCCTCCGAGCGATCTCGTCGGAGGCGACCGAAGGTGCCGCGGATCTTGACGCGCTGCTTCTGAAGGCCCCACCGATTGAGTTGGGCGGCACGGGACTTCCGCTTCTAGAGATCGATGCCCGGAATCGGCTCACGAATCAAGAGACCGTAGGCCTGCTCCTCTCCAGCGGTTCGACGTTTGAGATTCGAATTCTCCTGACGCAGGAGAAGGCCAGCGGATACGTCGCGGCGTTGGCCGAAGGCCTTGCATCCGCGGATGCGAATCCGGAACGGCGCAATCGACTCTCGAAAATGTCCAGACGGTTCCTCGGGCTCAATGCCGAAGTCCGTCAACGACTGGCGATCGAATCGCCCTGAGCGTCTTGATCAGTCGTCCCAAGCTTCCGCAAGTCGACTGCCGGAAGTTTCTGGAAGAGGGGCCTCCGGGGCTTTCCTTCCTCCAAGGAGGGTGGCTGGATCGACCGCCTCCGTCTCGATCTGCATCACGGAATCGGCACCGGATATCACAGGCTCTGTCGCCTGGTCTTCGGTTTCACTTCGCCGGACCGCGTCACCGGCCAGTCTTCCGTCACGTCCAACCTCGTCGAACTTCACAGTAACCCGTCGACTCACGCCGCGTTCCGGCATCGTGATACCGAAGAGCCGATCACAGGCCTGCATGGTGCGTTTGTGGTGGGTGATGATGATGAAGTGGGACTGGTCGAGGAACTGCCGGACGACGTTGCAGAATCGCTCGACATTCGCCTCGTCGAGCGCGGCGTCGACTTCGTCGAGAATGCAGAAGGGGGAGGGCTTGCTCTGGAAGATGGCCATGAGCAGTCCGACGGCCGTCATCGTCTTCTCGCCGCCCGAGAGTTGGCTGATCACTCGTGGTTCCTTGCCAGGGGGCTTCGCTCGAATCTCGATGCCTGATTCGAGCCAGTCGACCGTTCCATCCTCGCCTGGGATCAGGTAGAGATCGGCGCTTCCTCCGCCAAAGAGTCGACGGAACATGCCCTGCGAGCCAGCGAAATTCTCGCGAACCCGATTGAAAGTCTCTTCGAATCGAATCCGGGACGCCGCATCGAGACGCTCGATGAGATCACCCAGAAGAACGCGAGCGGAATCGATGTCTCCGAGTTGCCTGGCAAGATCCTCGTTCCGAACCTCAAGGTCGTCGAGCTCTTCGATCGCGTCGAGATTGACGTTGCCAAGCCGCTTGATCTCGACCCGGAGCGACTCCGACTCCTCGATCGCAACATCCCGGACGAATGGTTCGCCTTCGGCGCCTTCCGGAAGTTCCGGTTGTGCCTCCAGCAGCCCTGAGAGATCGAAGCCGAGTTCTTCGAACATCGACTCTTCGAGACTCTCGCGTTTGATCTCGATCTCACGGCGTGCCATCTCGAGGGCATGGGCGTCTCGATCAAGTCGACTCGCCTCGACGCGGGTGGCTTCGAGCGCGACCGCAGATCGCTCTACGGAGTCGTTTGCCGCCGTGAGCTGGGCGCCGTTCTCGGCGAAACGGTCAGTCATCGAGGCGAGAGACGCTTCGGAAGCCTCAACTTCGATCTCGGCAGCACTGATGATCTCGACGTACTCGGCAATCCGACCCTGTCGTTCGCCGATCTGGATCCGCCCACGATCGAGTTGACGATTCGATTCCTCAACGGCGGAGGACATTCGGGTACGTTCCCGCCTCGTGGATTCGAGCCGGGCGTTGATCTGCCCCAGATCGGTTCGGTGCTCCGCCACTCGTTCTGCGGCGGCCTCAACCTTGCTCCCAATCTGTTCGAGTTCCGCTTGAGCGATCCGAAGCGCCGCGGTGAGCGACGCTTCGTGCTCGATGGCCATCGCCCGCTCTCCGTCGAGTCGACGCCGTTCGGCGTGTACCGCGATGAGCTGTTCCACGATCTCCCGCTGCTCGCCTTCGAGTTCGCCACGTTCACGGGCGATGCGGTCGATCATCTGGGAGGTGCGATCGATGGCGTATCGCTGCTCAACTTCCTCCGAACGAGCCTTCCGAAGTCCTTCGCCCAGAGCATGTCTCCGGACCCCACGGGTTTCGTGTTCCGCGTCGAGGCTCGACGACTCGGTTTCGAGATCGGCTCGAACCAGTTCAAGCCTGGCCCCCAGACCTTCGAGCTCCGTGAGTTCGGCCTTTCGACCGAGGAGCCCATGTCCTTCTTCGCGACCGGCCGCTGCTCTCAGGATGACTTCGCCGTGCAGCCCCAGAACATGACCATCTCTGGACACGAGCCGGCAAGGCACGCCGCGCAAGGCAAGGCGTCGACTTTCGTCGAAGGTGTTCACCACCAGCGTGGCACCGAGGAGATGTTGAAGCACGCCTCCGAGGCGAGGGTCAGCGCGAACCAGATCGACGGCGAAGACGAACGCCTCCGTTTCCTTGATCGAACACGAGATGCCGGAAAGATCATTTTCCGCCTTCGTGAATCGACTGATTGGAAGCAGTTCGACGCGTCCATCCAGATCAGGAAGGCGAAGACGAATCGCATCCGCGACCGCGGATGATTCGACGAGGACTGCTTGCAGGTGGGGGCCCAGCCCCGCTTCGATGGCTTCCGCATCCGATCGATCGACGTCGATGTGCTCCGCCAGCGTGCCGATGATTCCTGGGATCTCGGACCCGAGGCCGAGTACGTCACGAACGGCATCGCCAATACCTTCGCCCGCGGTGGCCATTTCGTGGAGAAGATGCCGCCGTGATTCGGTGCCGGTCCGTTCGTCGCGATTGCCCGCGATCCGGCGGGTCAAGTCCGCACGGCGGTCATCGAGGCGGACGATGCGATCCTCCTCCATTCGGAGGGTCCGATCGAGGCTGTCGATCTCGTCGACCAGAACGTCTACCCGGACCCGCGCCTTGAGTCGCTGGATCCGGTGGACGTCGAGGTCCGCGGCAAAGGGGCGGGACTTTTCGGCGAGCCGGCCGAGTCGGGCCTGCAACTCAACGCCTCGTTCATCACTCGCACGGACCGCCGACTCGAGTCGGATGCGATCTCGATCGGCCGCGGAAACCGCGTCTCGAGATGAATCGACCGTGGCGATTGCCTCGGCGCGGGCCGTTTCAAACTGATGGCGGCGTCGGGTCTCTTCCGCGAGATTTTGTTCCGCGGTGGCCGCCTCTTGGGCGGATTCATCGATGCGGGATTCAACCTCCGCGAGTTCACGCCCCAGTTCCGCGACCTGGACCTCGAGCTCGCCGATCCGCCGACCTTCGTCGGCGATCGCTGACGTGGCATCATCACGATGACGGGTGGTTAGTTCGATCCGTTGCTGCGCTTGATCGAGGCGATTGTTTTCGGAGAGCCGGAGTTGCTCGAGATCGTGGCGACGTTCTTGGGCCTGGTGCCGCTCGATCTCCGCCGTCTGCTTCTGTTCCTCGAGCGTGGCGAGGACCGAAGCGAGGTCACGACGGTTCGATTCGAGGCTGGCAAGTTGCCTCGTGAGGCCGTTGAGCCGTTCATCGAATTCATGGAACTGATCGCGGGCGATCGCGGTGCGGAGATGGCGTCGACGGTCGTCGAGCGATCGGAATTTCAAGGCTTTCTCGGCCTGTCCGCGCACGATGCGAAGGCGTCGTTCGGTGTTGGCGAGTTTCTCGCGTACCTGAACGAGGTTGCGTTCCGCAGCATCCAGTTTTCGAGCCGACTCGAGCTTCCGCTGGCGGAACTTCGCGACACCTGCGGCTTCTTCGAGGATCGACCGGCGCTCCATGGGATTCGCCAGGAGCATCGCATCGACTTTGCCTTGCTCGATGATGGAATAGGCGTTGGTTCCGACTCCGGTATCGAGGAAGAGTTCCTTGATGTCGCGGAGACGACATTTGCGATCGTTGATGAGATACTCGCTGCGACCATCGGCGTAGAGCCGACGGGTCACCGACACCTCATCGGTATCGATCGGCAGACGACGATGGCGAACCCCGGAGCGATCGACGACCGCGCCGTCGCCTCCAGCAAGAATCATCTCCTCATCGTCCATCAGATCTTCATTACGGGCGGCAGTCGGACTGAGTTCCGCGGTGACCTCGGCGGCGAGCTCCGGATCCTCAGGACCGTCGGAACGGGGCTGCTCGAGGCGTGGGTTTTCAAAGGTCAGGGTGACCTCCGCCATCCCCATCGGCTTGCGTGCCGCGCTGCCGGCGAAGATCACGTCCTGCATTGCAGAACCGCGAAGGCTTTTCGCACTTCGTTCGCCAAGCACCCATTTCACGGCGTCGACGACGTTGGACTTGCCACATCCATTCGGACCGACGACGCCGATGATTGGCTCATCGAACGAAAACTCCGTTCGGTCCGCGAAACTCTTAAATCCTGAAAGCGTGAGTCTTGCAAGTCGCACGTGAATCGACCTCCTGTCGAAGCCACCACGCATCCATGCCGTGGCGGGCAGTATCAGACCCGCGAAAAAGGCCGCGAGCCGCGATCTGCCGTCCGAACGGGCCTGTTGGCTCGAATCGGACGGGTGCTAGCCGGTGAAGACCCGCGGTGGCGGAACCAATACCGACGCTCTAGAGCCGGGATCATCACCGGGGAACAGTATCACCGCCCTTGCGGGGCGCTTCAAGCCGAATGGTGGACTGATCCCCAGACAATGACGTTTCTTCTTCGGTGTCCGCCGGCAAATCGCTTTCGAACTCAGGTCGTTCGGGGGTCGACTCCACCTTCGCCGCCCGGATGATCGCGGCGAGGACTCGGTCCTGTTCGGCCTTGAATTCGGCATTCAGATAGCCCTGTCGCCAAAGCTGATAGAGGGCTCCGATCGTCTCCCCGTAGGAGAGCCCGATTCCCGGTGCCGGGGCTTCGATGGTGGTCTGATGGCCGAAATAGGCCACCAGCCGGCCGACATCCGGGCTCACTTCGTCGATCTGGGCTGGGAGCTCGGGGGCTTCGCGGTAGAAGACCTCGAGCCGGCCCTCGGCAGTGTCCGCCTTCATGAGCAGTCGGTTACTCCAGGCTTCGAGGAACATGGGCCTCTTGACCTCCTGAGCCTCGCCGAAGATCACAATCCGTGGCTTCCCGGTCTGAGCGACGTAGATCATCGGTGAGTCGCTCGGAACAAGATTGAGGATGAACTTCTGATCGATGTCATAGGACTCGACAATCGGGTCATTCCGCTTTTCGAGGGCCTCAAAGGCGGCGAGTCGAACATCGATGTCCTTGCTGTTGAGCAGGGGGCGCAACCCCATCTGGATCGCCGGGTTCGCGCCCATTTCTGAAAGCATCTGGATACAGGCGAGCCTGGCTTCGACCGAGCCGCTGTTCGCGATCTTGACGAGATGGGACGAGACCGAGGCGTCATCGAGGGCCGCGCCGGCGATCAAGGCCGCGAGCCGTGGCCCTTCCTCGGGATAGTCATAGAGATCTTGAATCACGGGAATGGACTTGGGCCCGAGGGCCTGCCAGCGAAGGGTCGCATCGCGAGCAAACCCCGGATTTGCGAGCAGCGACCGTCGGACCGCCAGCGCTGTTGCTTCCACGGCTTCGGGTCGAAGCGAACTGTGCTTGACCAACTCCACGAACTGCCCGGGATCCTTGTGGTGAGTCGGCGGGACCGTGAGCATGATTTCTTCGCCACTCTTGCCGTGCGCAGTCTCTTCGGACTGTCCGGGCTCGCGGGGAAATCTCGAGTTGATGGCATCTCGAACCGCGATCGTTCGAGTGTGACTTCGGACCGCCATGCGGAGTTTGAGCGGCATGTCGTCGGAGACGATGCCGCCATCGAGGATTCGTCCGGTCAGGCGATCGATCGTATCTTGATCTCGTGCCTCGGGTTCGGCGAATGGATTGATGAAGACTTGGCCGCGAGCGATCGCCAGGGCCGTGGCTTGCTTTGGCCCAACGCTGATGTCACCGGGACGAAGATCAGTGGTATAGAGCGTTCCGCCTTCAAGACTGTTGGTTCCGGTTCCCGGGGCGGAGTAGACGCGGACGTCGAATCGACCGCCCTTCACACCGCCGGGAGGAATCACGCCTTCTACTACCACGACCGCGGTGTCTTCCGAATCAAGCATGCCTTCCGGAGTCACACGGCCGAATCCCGTCGCCGTGTTCCCGACGCCGCGGCGAGCCATCTCTTGCAGCATCCATGAGCGGACCTGGGCCGGCATGAGACGACTGCCGGTCCCCCGGAGCCCGACCACCAATCCGTAGCCTCGAACGATGGTCGGATTCTCACCCGCGATCACCGCCTCGCTGGCGACCGTGCCCCGCATCATGGGTTGAACGTCGATCTCGAAATTCCGCCGCTCAAGACTCGAGGCGGCTTTGTCGGGATCGGCTCGCTCGATCATGTTGAGCGAGTCGCACCCCGAACCCGTCAGCGCGGTGTACAGACCGAGGGCCAGGATCGGGACAACGGAGCGATCCATCAGCCCGGCAACAAGGCGAGTCGAGCGAAATCTGAGCATGGTTTCGGATCCAGATCGCGGCCAGGTCGGTTCGGCCTCGAGACAAGTTTTCTCGAGTATCCAACGAAACTGCATTCTAGCAGTCGGGAACGTCAGAAACCTTCGTTCTCCGACAATGGCACGACGCGGCCGGGTGGCCACGTCGAGCCGGATCGCCCCAAAATGGCATTGGGCGTCTCTCGGTCATCTCTCTTGAGCCTGATTCCGAGGCTCCGGTCCCCCCTAAACACCCCTTCA
The DNA here is from genome assembly GCA_937919685.1 of uncultured Phycisphaera sp. Classification (GTDB taxonomy): domain Bacteria; phylum Planctomycetota; class Phycisphaerae; order Phycisphaerales; family SM1A02; genus UBA12014. The sequence continues at coordinate 361 of CALFOM010000163.1, read as the reverse complement.
ATGAGATCGAAACACCCCACGTCGATCCAGTATCTGGAAGCCCCCGAGACAGATCGCAATGCAGCAGAGGAGGTAAAGAGCACGATGGTGAGGTCGTCGAGGAGCATGGTGTGGTCTTCCTTATTGGGTGGGATGGCATCCGCGGTGTTCCTTGGACTCAGCATCCCGTAGGGCCCGATCGAGCCGACGTGACACTCTTGACGGGCGTTTTTACATATTTCTGTACGATCGGCCGCCGGGTACGTACTCGGATACGTGCACGGCTCGGAGGTCCCCCTCAGATGCAACGACGGAAGATTCAGATCGAGTTCGGCTGGGCTGACACCACGCTTGTGCGTCACGTCGAGCAGCACGCGACGGA
>CALFOM010000162.1 GCA_937919685.1 uncultured Phycisphaera sp. | reverse complement strand
CGATCGCACGGTCGGACGTCAATCTCGAGCAACACGACCAATCCGTCGATCCGATTGATCCGATTGATCCGATCGATCGACTCATTCAGGCGAAATCACGTGCTGATGGGCTGAATTCATCACCCCCGGCAGACCGGGAGACTCTCCTGCGGCGAGTCACGTTCGATCTCACGGGCCTTCCCCCGACGCGGTCGGAAATGGATGGGTTTCTTGCAGACGAATCGCCAGAGGCGTACGAGGCCGTAGTCGACCGGCTACTGGCGTCACCCGCGTTCGGCGAGCGAATGGCGACAGCTTGGCTCGATCTTGCTCGCTTCGCCGACACCCATGGCTACCAGAGCGACGTCGACCGCCCGATGTGGGCGTATCGCGACTGGGTCATCAAGGCGTTCAATGAGAATCTCCCTTACGACGACTTCGTCACCTGGCAGCTGGCAGGAGATCTGCTTCCCGAGCCCACCTCGGATCAACGGCTGGCGACCGCGTTCAATCGACTGCACCGCCAGACGAACGAAGGCGGCAGCGTCGAAGAGGAGTTTCGAGTCGAGTACGTGGCCGACCGTGTACACACCTTCGGAACCACCTTCCTCGGACTCACCACCGAATGCGCCCGGTGTCACAGTCACAAGTTCGATCCGATCAGCCACGAGGAGTACTACGAGCTCTTCGCCTTTTTCGATGACATCGATGAGAGCGGGCTCTACTCCCACTTCACCGGGGCAGTACCGACGCCCACGCTTCTGCTCACGACGGCCGAGACTGACCAGCGGATCAATGGTTTGCGTAGTCGGATCGCCGAGGCGGAGGCCGTTCTGGAGGAAATGGAATCTGCCGAGTCGCCAGCGTTCGATGCGTGGATCGACGAGGCCCCTTGGACTCGACCGGAAGCAATTCTGGTTCCGGGGCTGGTCGGCGAGTATCCCCTCGATGGCATTGCGGGCGGTCAACTCGAGAATCTCGTCGATTCCACGAAGCCAGGAGGCGTTTCCGGAACGCCGATCCAGGTCCCGGGTACTGACGCGACCGCCATTCGTCTCGATGGCGAGAACAACCTTCATTTTCCGGGGGTTGGCGAATTCACCCGGGTCGATCCGTTCACCATCGCACTCTGGGTCAAACTCGAGGCCATCACGGATCGGGCCGTGGTTCTTCATCGCTCCAGAGCCTGGACCGACGCCGGCAGCCAGGGCTATCAGTTCCTCTTAGAGGATGGACGGGTCAGTTGGTCGTTGATCCACTTCTGGCCGGGCGATGCCCTCGGCATCCGAGCCATGGAGCCGCTTCCGGTCGGCGAATGGGTCGAGGTGGTGCTCTCTTATGACGGTTCCAGTCGGGCTTCGGGTCTGGCCATTCATCTTGACGGGGCCTCTATCAGCACCGAAATCGTTCGTGATCACCTGACCAAGGCCATCACGGGAGGCGGTCCGGGTGCCATGACCATCGGACAGCGTTTTCGAGATCGCGGCTTCAAGGGTGGCGAGGTCGACCATCTCCGGGTCTTCAATCGTCGGTTGACCCCGATCGAGATTCGGCATCTTCATGATGGCGAGGCGCTCCTTGATTCCGAGCCCGATGCCGCCGAACTCCGGGCGTATTTCAATGGGACGGTCGACCCCGCCCAGCGGATGGCCCGAGCGGATCTTCAGGGTCTCCGACGGGAATTGGCCGGAGTGATCGACGGAACCAGCGAAATCATGGTCATGGCCGAACTCGCCGAGCCTCGGGAGAGCCGAGTGCTCGAGCGGGGCCGGTACGACCGTCCGATGCAGGTGGTGCAGCCGGGGACGCCGGATGGAATCCGGGCTTTCCCCGAGGGCCTTCCTCCGAATCGGCTCGGTCTCGCGGCGTGGGTCACCGATCCGGAGCACCCACTGACCGCCCGGGTCGCGGTGAATCGGCTTTGGTCGATCGCCTTTGGGCAGGGCATCGTCGCGACGCCCGAGGATTTCGGGTCGCAAGGAACGCGGCCGTCGCATCCGGAACTGCTCGATCGACTTGCCGTCGACTTCATTCAGTCTGGCTGGGACGTGAAGGCGATGCTCCGGCGATTCGTGGGTTCCGCGACCTACCGGCAGGCCTCCGCCGGCACGCCTGAGTCCCGAGTCGTTGATCCCGAAAATCGGCTCCTGTCGCACGGGCCCAGTGATCGTCTGACCGCGGAGATGGTCCGCGACCAGGCGTTGGCGGCCAGCGGACTGCTGGTTCGAACCGTGGGAGGACCGAGCGTCTACCCGTATCAACCGGGTGGGCTCTGGCAGGAGAAGAGCGGGCGGGTCTATCCGCAGGGGACCGGGGATGCGCTGCATCGTCGAAGCATGTACACCTTCTGGAAGCGGACGTCGCCGCCGCCGTCGATGATGCTCTTCGATGCGGCGAAACGAGATGTTTGCGTGGCTCGTCGATCCTCCACCAGCACGCCGCTCCAGGCTCTGGTGCTCTTGAACGACATTCAATTCGTCGAAGCTGCGAGAGTGCTGGCGGAGCAGGTGATCGAGGCGTCGCCAACGGATCACGGGGCTCAGATCGAACTCGCCTTCCGACTCCTGACCGGGCGGCGGCCGACCAACCCTGAGCGTGAGATTCTGGAAGGACTCCATGCCGAGGAACTCGAGACGTTCGAGGCCGATCCTGAAGCCGCCAAGGCAGTGGCTTCGTCCGGCGAACCACCGCGGCGTGAAGAACTCGATCCGGCGCGGACCGCGGCGATGACCGTGATTTGCTCGACCATCATGAACACCGATGCCGCGGTCATGAAACGATGAAGCACTGGCGATTGGAAAGGACGGCCACTTGGATCCAATGAAC
>CALFOM010000161.1 GCA_937919685.1 uncultured Phycisphaera sp. | reverse complement strand
GGGGTCCGGCGTCTCCACGACAACGGTGATCGTCCGGGCCCTGTCTTTCGAAGAAGCGGGTGGACCGTCGGACCAGGCCGGAGAGAGCAGGGCGAGGACGGTCAGCGAGAACAGAGGGACAAGCAGTTGGGACAGGGTGCGCTGCGAAAACATTTTTCTTCCTCAATGATCAAGTCGGATTGGATTGGATTGGATCGGATCGAGTCGAGCTCGGTGCAGTCGGCGCTCATCGCCACCATCAGGCAGTCTTGATTTGGAGAGCCCGGTGGTGATGCGATGATCGACCGGTTTACCGGGCCAGGCCGATCAGCGATCCACGCCTCGGCTTCGATCTCGACCCGTGCGTCCTCGACGAGTTTCGCCACCTCCACCAGCACGTTGGACGAACCTGATTTGTTTTATCGGAATGCCGATGTCGTACCCCCACCGCGGTCTGGCGGCGTGCCACCATCGCCAAAGCGCTTCTTAGACCATCTGCGAGAAGTCGCATGCGATCCCAGCCCTGGGAATATGCCCCATCGACAGATTGTCGTCGCGGTCAGGCCCGAGCAGGCTCAGCCATCACACTCAGGGAATTCCCCCGAGAGCGCCCTGTTCTTGCAGGTATTGTCCCAAGTGATCTGACAGCAATACGGATCGGCGTTGCAGATCGCTTCGCAACAGTCCAACTCGCTGCAACCGACAGAACCATTCGACTCGTAGCAGGATCCCGATGCCGGATCGCCACAGATCCCACAGAAGGGAATGGCCAGACTCACACACTCTCCGGCCGCGCAATAGTCGATCGTGCAATCATCATCATCGTCGCAGTTATCGATGCCATCGCAAGGTCCCGTCACGCAATCACCCCAAGACACAAGAATCTTGCCGAAGTCGTTTCCGTCGATCACGCCATCGAAGTTGAAGTCGCCACAGGCGATCAAGTCGCCCTTCGTCGGCCCCATCTTCCCGAGCATCAAGCCGATATCGCTGCCATCGACCTTCCCGTCGCGATTCAAGTCGCACTCGCAGGTGTAGGCGCACTGCTCAGTCCACCTCGCGACCTCCGGCCGATACGTCTGAATGGTGCACCGCATGCGACGGACCTGCTCTGGCGTAAACTCGCTCATGCAAACCTGCCATGAGTAATTCATAAAATTCGAGACTGGGTCCATGGTTCCACAAGAATCAGCGCTCGAACACTCGAGGTTCGGCGAGGCCTGGGAAGGTGTGTCGCAGATTCGATCGCCTGACATCGAGCAATCCGCGCCATCGCACCCATCTTGGAACGTATGAAAGAGCCCGAGGTAATGGCCAGTCTCGTGAGTGAGAATCCGACCGAGATCCTGCGGCGGTCCGTAATCTCCCCCTTCACCAAAGACACGCCAGTTGATCACCACGCGATCCTGGATCTCGCCCGCGAAGCCTGCGGCAGGGAACTCATTCACGTAGCCGAAGTTCCCGCTGGCGGTATTGGTATAGATGTTCAGGTAACGACTGGGATCCCACGCAAGCGTATTCCAGTACTCCCCCTGATCGTTGAACCAGGTCGAGTTCTGTGACCAGGTGATTCCCATCGTTGCTCCGCCACCCGGGTCCACGCCGGCCAGCGCAAATCGAATTCCGGAGGCGGGAGTGTCGTCGGTGCTGGAGACTCCCACACCGGAAAAGTCGTCGTTGAGAATTCGAATCTGATTCTCAATGGTGGCTCGATCAATCCATCCAAGTGTGGCATCGTCGTTCTGAATGACGTGGACAACGACCGGGATCACGAGATCGCCGTGAATCGGATCATATTCATCCGAAGGCACTGTTCTCTCGAGATCACAATCTGAACCAGCGAATCCTGCGACCCCACCAGGATCCGCGATCGGCACCGAGGGTGTCCCACATCGATCATCGAAATCGGATCCTTGCGCCATCCGCCATGCTTCCCAAGACTTGAAGAATGCGCCTCGATGTTCAATCTGACCATTCGCATGTTGCCATGGACGAAGTGGATCGATGACCCGAGTGCTCGACCGTTTGTCCGCGTCCAGACGATTTGGAGCGTCAAATGCCATCAGGCTCAGCGTCCCGCAAAAAGCCGTTACGGCAAGGATGACGAGCGGCATCCGAAATTGCATTTTTGATTGCTCCTGAAGGCGATGCACGGAAGAATCATCGACGCAATGAGTATTGGTGTCCACTGCAAGAAAGTCCAAGATTTTAGACGCTCCACCGCGCTTTTCGATTATCGGATCACCACTTGCATCGAGTAAAGCGTGCAGCGCGTGTCCCTCCGGAAACTGCCCGCGAGAAGACCGAAAGAACGACGCCCCGGCGGATCGAGTCCGTCGGGGCGTCGAGGTCGGTCAGCGTCGAGTCACCAGCTCAGTTGCAGGTCGAACCTGATCGAAGGAGCAGGCCGAGATCACGGACTGTGACGAAACCGTCGCCGTCAAGATCAAGAGACTCATCCGTGCTACCGAGTGCATCGATCATGCTGATCGCTTCGTTCGGCATCGTCATTCCCGACTCGGAAAGCTCGCCGCCGAAGACCGGTCCGACCTGGACGATGATCGCCCGCGCTGTACGGCATACCGTGACGTCGTCACGTGCGACGCCGCTCCAGTCGATCTCGGCAAAGTCGCCATCAATCGACTCCGCGAGCATCACCACGAAGATTCCAGACGGAAGCCGAAGTTCGTCGGCAATCCGAAGTTGGAGCACGCCATTCAAACGAGCCTCGCCGTTCACCAAGACCAGATCGGAATTGACGATCGGATCCTGTCCATCAATCTCGACCACCAGCACACCATCCGAGGTCTGCGTAAATCCAGCTTCCGTCACGATCAGGCCTTCGTGCTCGGCGACCACCAATAGGCCGTCGTTGATCATGGTCGAGTTGACAATGTTTCCATCGATTCCTGCGGCGACTGATCTGTCAAACTCATCAGACTCCCGATCGCCCGACATACCCTCGCGGGCAAATCCCGAGGTCCAATAGGCAAGGAGTAGGCCCATGTCGGCACCATCAACAATGCCATCGCCATTCAAGTCTGCTGAACACCCACCACACGTACCCCATGCCGAGAGCAGTAGGCCCATATCAGCGCCATCAACAATGCCATCTCCGTTGAGATCTCCAGGGACGCCATTGTTCGGAACCACCCCGATGATCCTGACATCATCGATGTTCCATCCGCAGTAAACGACGGATCCGTCCGTCGTACCCATCACCCAACGAATGCGAACGTCTTCCTGGCCGTCGGCCACGCTTGAGATGTCATATTCGACGCCCTCCCAGTTACCGCCAGGAAGTGATCCGCCGTTGTGCTCCCAGACCGTCGAGAAGGCGCTCCCGCCGACCGAGATCTGAATCGCAGCGTGATCGTATTGGGCACTCTCGACCCCAAGCCAACGCTCAAACTGCAGCGTCGTCCCAGTCACGCCCGAACAGTCCATCGATGAACTGGTGAGATACTGAGTCGACATGTTGTTGGGATAATCACCGTTGAGGTTGTAGCCATAGACGAAGTCTCCGGTCGCACCACCGGACGGATCGGGATTGCCCGTGGCACCCCCACTTCCGCTCGGCTGGCCGAATGCCCACTGTCCTTCCACTTCCCATCCGGGATCGACATCAAAGTCAAACTGATGGACGATCTGTGGGCCGGAAGCGACGGTGATCAAGACCGTCGCGGGCGCCGAAGGGCCACCCTCGGGTGGACGCTCGCCATCATCGGCGTGGTAAGTGAATTCTGCGAATCCTTCCCAGGCACCCGAAGACTCGAATCGAAGATGAGGCCCGCTGCCGCCGCCGACGAGGGGATGCGGCACGCTGGTGATGAGCTGGCCAGTCGCCAGATCAATGAGATCGCGTTCGGGCAGTGAATCCACGATGTAGACCAAGGCTTCCATCGGGCCGTCATCGCTCGCCGATAGCGTGATCGCAACCGACCCGCCGGGCGCCATCGAATATGAAAGGTCACTCGCCGAGGGTGGTCGGGGAAGGCACCCGGCGATGGCTTCCGAGAAGTCCGCCATGATAAATCCAGGATCTGTCCCGGTACCAGGTGAGAGCCCGGTGATCGCATCCTGCACATCGATGCCGAGCCACGCGATCGTGATCTCGCCATTCGACTCGAGAATGATCTGGAACGTATTGCTGTTGCTCGTTCCGTACTCCGCCACATCAAGCCAGGTCACCGCGAGCCGCGAGCCCAAGTCCCGATACGACACCGTTCCACCGGCCGTTGGGTTCAGGTCGTCGAAGAGCCCGGAAATTCTCGGAAGAGAGAAGTGAACGCCCAATGACTCGTTGTAGGTGGTGTCCGAGACTCCAAACGTCAAGTAACCATTACTCCCGACGTAGACCGAATTCCAGGTCGCGCCGTAGAACTGGAAGGAGAACGGAATCACGATCTCGCTCGATGCGTCATCGCCGAGAGAGATGGCCGAACCACCTGCGGGATCGACCGGGAGACTGGTGATCGCCTCCGCGCACGGCGCGAACACATCCGCCGTCTCGATCCGAGTGAATCGGACCGCCATGTTCTGCAGATCGAAACCTCCCGAGAACTGCTCCGCGAAGAAGTCGACCGCATCCGGAACTGTGAACTCGAAGCAACCGGCGCCGTCGCCGTACTCGCTCGTATTGCCTGCCGCGTCCGTGAGTTGAATTCGATAGAAGTAGGTAAAGGTGTCTTCAAGGCCACTGATGGTCACGGATTGATCGGTGCCCATCGCGAGACTGTCGTGGGTCTCGTAGAGTGCATCACACGACAGGCCGTAACTGATCGACACTCGAACCGGCTCCTCGGTCACGATCCTGATCGTCGCGGAGTCCGGACCAAACTCGACCGCTTCGACCGAAAGTGGCGCCGAGATCGTGCCATCCACGATCGCGGTGGCAATGCGCTCGACATTCGTGCCACCGTCTGCATCCATCTCATCGAGGTATCGCACGTAGATCGTCGAGCCATCGACGGCATACAAGCCGGAACCACCGGCATCCGAAGTGAGTTCAATGGAACCCGCGAAGGCTGATGCCGCTGGGTCTGTTTCGGTCAGGACGGTCTGGAAGCCGGCGGGGTCGTCATCGCTCCAGATGTCCACCGCGATGGTGTCGGTGATGGTGTCATCGGTGTTGAGATCACAATCCACCACCGTGATCGACACGATGGTCTCCGGCTGGAAGGCTGATCCGCCGAAGCCCACGATGCCGGTGGAACTGCAGGCAATGGGGCTTGGAGTCGCGGCGAGCGCGTATTCCTGAGGGCCGATGGGGACCGCCGTTCCACGGATCTGAACCCGCCAAGCGCCGACCATGGGGTCTGCGACTGAGACCTGCTCTATGTTGTTCAAGTGGTCTTCGCTGGATCGAGTCGCGGGGGCCCCGGGGTCAGCAGGGTTGATGGTCCACGGTAACCAACGGTCGCCGGCCGGATCGGTGACGATCAGATCAAGATCGTTGACGAGCGCCGCAATCGGAAGCGGCGACGCGGGTACATCGTCCCACGCCAGGGTGATCCGGAGTTCGGTATCGCCAGGCTGCACGATCACCAGATGTTCGGCCATTTCTCCATCGGCGACTTCATTCTCAATGACAGAATCGTCTCGGAGCGCGTCGATCGCCTGTCGGGCCCGAACCGTTCCGAATCCGTACATGCAGTCCGGTCCGGGGTTTCCCAGGTCGTCACCGGAGTTGGCGAGCAAGGCCTTCAAGGAGCTGTTCCGAATCTCACCGCGATCAGGGAACTGCTGTCTCCAGTCCTGCATGATCAAGGCCGCAATCCCGGTCACGGTCGGACTGGCCATTGATGTTCCGCAGTAGCTCGAATACCCACCGCCCGGCGTGGTGCTGGTGACTCCGTTGTCGCCGTTACTCTGGCACCCCGGCGCGGTGATGTCTGGCTTGATACGTCCATCGTCGCTCGGTCCCCAACTGGTAAACGAAGTGATGGAGTCGTCGTTGGAATTTGTCGCACCGACCGTGATGTGGTTCTTCGCACACGCCGGCGGTGCGGTGGTGTTGAAGAACTCACCGCAACGATCGGTCTGTCGCTCGTTGCCGTTCGCCCAGACGATGCAGATGTCGCCGCCGAGTTCGCCGCGGACCACCGAATCGATCAGGTTGCTGGTCACCCCGTAGTTTCCGGTCCAGTCGCAGGGGAAGCCGTTCGGGGCGGTGTTGGTTCCGATCGAATTGTTCGCCACGACCGCGCCGTGGTTCAGGATCGCATCGCTGTAGTCCTGTTCGAGATCACCGGGGTCGGTATAGAGGAAGCCCTCCGAGAGCCCGCCTTCCTGCTCGAATCCGTAGCTCTGGACCGACACCCCAGGTGCCATCCCCGCGTGCGTGCCACCGGAATTCGTGCCGTCTCCGCCAATCGTTCCGGAGACATGTGTGGCGTGGCTCGACTGCCCGCTCGAGTCGCGGATGGTCAATCGACCACCAAAGTCGGGGTGCGATGCGTCGGCGTATCCGCCGTCGTACACCATGACCGTCACCCCGGTGCCATCAAGGCCGTACGGCGACTCACGAACCTCATCAACCTGTGTGTTCTCACGATTTGAGTCATTGTTGACTTCGAAGATAGGGAGTGCTGGTTCGATCCAGAGCACTTCATCCATCGTGACGAGTCGATTGATTTCGGACATTCGCGCCCTGACCACCAGACCGTTGGACGTCTTGATCTGTGAGCGAACCTCGCCCCCCGCGAATTCGATCAGATCACCGAGATCACCCAGCGCGACATCCTCGTGGGCAAGCACGTATAGCACGACCTTCGGATCGATATCGCCTGCAGCCTGATCTGCGAGCCGTTGCAAATCGAACGCCTCTCCCTCGACGAAGGCATTCACGTCGCCCCGCTCGATGGTCCAAGTTGGAACGTGACCTGCAGCCAGGAATGGATGGAGTTTCGCGTTCGTCGGGAGATCGCCGATCCAAGCGATCCCATTCAGTGGTCCACCAGGACGACCCGCCGCATCGACGGCCGGGACACTGATCGACGCGATCCACACCCGAGGTGCAAGACAGGTCAGGAGACGAACTCCTTCATGGCCAAGCTTGGTTCGATCCAACCGCGAGAGATTCGCATGCAGGCGAACCACCACGTGTCGCTCGACGGCGCCTTCGATCAACAAAGCCACTTGCGCCGCCTGAGCCGCCGAGGTCAAGGATGGCATCTCGAGCCGAGCATTGCGCAAGTCGAGCGTCGGAGGATTCACCGCCGCCACCGTCGTTGAAACAATGCTGAAAAAGAGAAGGCTCGATAGCAGGTGGATCTTCAAGTGAGTGACCAATCTCTTACGAGGAATAGAAGCGGACCTCCTGTGGTTCACAGGATTGATCCAAAATCGTGATTCGTTTCTCATTATGCCAGACCGGCTTTCTATTGCACGGAAAAGGCGGCCCATTTTAGATGGGCATGCGATCGGCCCCAAAAATCAACCACAGGAACAGATTTGATGGCGCCGTGACGCAGAAGCTATATATAGGGTTCATGAACCTCGTAGAAATCGTCCTTGCCAGATAATCCCCATGCAAGAAGCGCCCACACACCAGTCGAGAGATGGCAACCCTGGCATTCGAAGGCTCTTTGATCTCGCTGTTTTGCAACCGTCTGAGCAACGAAGACGCTTCCTTCACGAGTCGTGTGGTGGTGACGAGTCGCTCGAACTCAATGTCCTGGCGCTACTCAAAGCCGTGGACAAGGATCAACCTCTCGAAATCGAGGTAGAGGACCACCGGATCGGAACTGTCATCCAGTCGCAGGGCGGAGGGTGGGAGCTCCAAGAGTGGCTCGGCAAGGGTGGTTCCGGCAATGTCTATCGTGCCGCATGGACCGACGGGACGAACATCACCGAACCTCGCCACGCGGCGATCAAGATCTTGAACAAACGGGCCTCGACGCCGGAACGCGTCCTTGGATTCCACCACGAAGTCGAGATGATTCGAAGGATCAATCATCCTGGCGTGGTCAAGGTGTTAGACGCCAGTTTCGATCACCCAGGGTCCAAGGACCTCGAGATTTGGATTGCCCTCGAGCTGGTTCACAATGCCTTCTGGATCACCGAGGTGATGTTTGATCCGTGCGATCAGATTCCATTCTGGAGCAACCCCACCAACGAGCCGTCACGAACACCGATGGGCCTGCTGTTGAGCGCCTGCGACATCATGGGCGAGATCCACAAATCGGGAATCGTCCATCGAGATCTAAAACCCGGCAACTTACTCGTCGATAAATTTGGGGAAGTGCATGTCATCGATTTTGGTATCGCCAAACTCACCGGGTTCATTCACGAGGCCACAACCAACATCGGTCTTCGAGGCAAGGATGAAATGGCGATGGGAACGCCTGCGTACATGGCTCCTGAGCAGGTCGATGCGTCTCTGGGGCCGATCTCCCCCCGAACCGATGTTCACGCGCTTGGCGTCATTGCCTATCGAATGCTCTCTGGACGACCGCCTTTCGAGGTTGGTGATAATCTGCTTGCGGCCGCCCAAGCGATCCGGCATGTTCCGCCAGCCGACCTCCGGATCTTCGTTCCAGAAATCCCAGATTCCGTCGTCGCTGTCATCGAGCGGTCGCTGGAGAAACTGCCCGAGCGACGGCCGGCCGACGCGGCATCGTTCGCAGCGGAGATGCGTCGCGCAATCGAGATGCGAGACGTCGTCCCCCCTCGGAGAAAGATGCTCCTCGGGAGAGTCGCTGTTGCCATTTTCTTGGGGGTGATCGTTTTCTGGAGTTGGATCGCGAGCTCCAGACCCTCGATCAATCCCCTCGCCATCATCGTGCCTGACGACCTCTCCACCATCCAGGCCGCCATCGATGCTGTCGCCAACGGTGGCGTGATCAGAGTTCGCCCCGGCACCTACAAGGAGACCATCGATTTTGGCCCCGGCAAGAACCGGCACTTCGTGCTGACTTCGACCAAAGGCGCTTCTGTCACGACGATCGATGGTTCGGACAAGGAGCGCAGCGTGGTGTTCGTCGGAAACGGATTCGATGATCGAACCAGAATTCAGGGCTTCACGGTGATCGGGGGAAACACGGGAAATCGAAGTCCGGATGGGTTTCTGGTCGGTGGCGGAATCTACCTTCGACTGAACTCCGCGTCCGTCGTCGATTGTAGATTCATCGAGAATCGCGCAACGTTTGGCGGCAATATGTATGCCAAGAACTATTCAGGAAGCATCCACAACTGCATCTTCTCGGGTGGGAGAGCCAATGCCGAGGGTGGCAACGCATTTCTCTTTCGAGGTGGATCAATCATCTCGGAGAGTCGGTTCTACGGCGGATTCACAACCGGCGATGGCGGAGGCGTCAAAGTCGCCAGCGGATGCCACTCGCTCGTTTCATGCACGATCACCAAGAACACCAGTGATCGAGGCGGCGGAATCTTCTACTTGGAATTCGACGGCGAACCCTCGGAACTCAAAGTGATCGACTCCCTCGTATCGGCCAACACCGCATTCGACGGTGGTGGAATCCTGACCCGGCCATCCGGTGAAGGTCCCACGATTCATCGGACTCGGATCCGCGGAAATACGCCCAACGAAATCGTCGGGCCGGTGTCCAAACGATCGCTCCATGCGGATGGGTACTGTCGACGAGATCTTGATGCGGACGGCTTCGTCGGTGCATTCGAACTCCATCTGCTAATGCAGCACTGGGGCGACGCTGATTCACTCTTGGAAGCCGACTTCGACGGCGACGGCCGGATCGATGTCAGAGATCTCGCGATCCTGCTCGCGCAGTGGGGACCCTGCTCGAAGTGACGTCTGAATCTTGTGGGAGATGCGGAAGAGAAGCCAAACGATTACCGGATGTGCATTCGGCGATCTGTGTCTCTGCAAGAATCCGACGTGAACGGTTCTTTGATTCGCCAAAATTATCAATCGCCATTATTGATATTGGAATCGACGAATCGAAGGGAACAGAAGACGGCATGGCGTATCTACCCAACAAGAACAACGACAAAAACAGCCCTGCGAGGCATCGCCAGACCGATTCCGAGATCAAAAGATGAATTGGTCCGCGAATTTCACGTTCATCGCCGTATGTTCGCTCGTGACACCTCTCCCCGTTCTCGCACAGAGCGGTGATGAAAATGCGTCCATGGCTCAATCGGAAAGAAGACCTCCCAATGCAGATCCACCAGAAAATCGCCATTTCCATCGCTACCGCCATGTTGGTCTCCTCTTCTGTGAACGCGGGCGTCGAGCCAGCTGCCGAACCATCGAAGGACGCTTTCCGACCATTTGCGCGAGTTGCCCATCGCGATGCGCTGCTGGTGGAGAGCCAGGCCCTCACTGTTGATCTCGGCGAACTCGCCGCCATGAAGGACCGAGAAGCCTGCACGCTGGAGCGGGTCCCGCTCGGACTCTTTGGTGACGTCGACCTGCAACTGCAACGCCGCCACGTCCTCGACGCCGACGCCGAGACCGTGATCGTCAATCGACGCGGCATTACCCGACCGATCAGGGCCGAAGCGGCCTCGATCTGGTCCGGACACGTCGTCGGAGATCCGGATTCTGAGGTCTTTATCGCCGACTCCACCGCGGGCGTGTACGGCTGGATCGCCACGAATGGGGACCGCTGGGTCCTGACCTCCGGCGACCCAAAGGGCGATCGAACCACCATCATCTATAACACCACCGGCCTCGCCGAAGGTCTGATCGAGTGGTCGCCCTTCGAATGTGAGACGGTCGCTCGAGGTGAAGCTGATCCAGAACTCGAAGGTCCGGCAGCGGACTCCGAGGGTGGCGTCGCCGGCGCAGTCTGTATGACCGTCGACATTTCCATAGACACCGACAACGCCTTCTTGGCAACCTTCGGAGGGGACGAGGCGCAGGCGCAGGGGTACATCGAGACTCTCATCGCCGGGGCCAACATCGTCTACGCCCGGGACACCGGCGCCCAACTCAACATCGTCTACACCCGCCTCTGGGCCGGCGCCGATCCGTGGTCCGGCTCGAGCTCGGGTGCCCGCCTCACGGAATTCCGAAACTACTGGCGGAGCAACATGGGGAGCGTCAGCCGGGATACCGCTCACCTGCTTTCTTCGGAGAATCTCGGTGGTGGCGTCGCGTACACCATCGGCTCAGTGTGCAGTACCAACTCAAGCTACGCCGTCTCTGGCAACCTCAACGGGTTCTTCCCGACCCCGCTCCAGGCCCACAGTCCTCAGAACTGGGACATCATGGTCTTCACCCATGAACTGGGCCATCTGTTCAACTCGCCGCACACGCACAGTTACAACCCACCCCTGGATGGTTGCGGCAACGGTGACTGCTCCGACGCCTTCGGTGGCACGATCATGAGCTACTGCCATACCTGCACGGGTGGCATGAACAACATCGAGCTCGCCTTCCATCCGACGGTTCAGAATGTCATCGCGAACTATCTCGCTGGTCGACCGTGCGTGAGTGATGCGGATTGCTCCGGTATCGACACCGACTTCGACGGGGTGGGCGACAACGATGACAACTGCCCTGCCGACCCGAATGGCAATCAGTCCGACGTCGACGGCGACGGGGTGGGCGACGTCTGTGATGGCTGCCCGAATGACCCGCTCAAGATCGCTCCGGGTGTCTGCGGCTGCGGAATCGAAGACGTCGACGCGAACGGAGACGGGACACCCGACTGCCTCGACGGCCAATTCGACGTTCCGGATGACTTCGCCACCATCCAAGCGGCGATCGACGCCGCCCCAGAGAACGCCATCATCAACGTGGCGGAAGGAACGCGAAGCATCGCCAGCACGATCGACCTTCTCGGGAAGACCATCACGATTCGAGGTGCCATCGGTGCCGATAGTCGGCCGACCACCGTGCTTGACGGAGGAGGCGCCGTCCGGGTGATCATCTGTGACAGCGGCGAAGGCCCCGGAACCCGTCTCGAAAATCTGGCTATCACCGGCGGCTTCGCTTCCAGCGGTGGCGGAATGGAGATCAATAACTCCGCACCATCCGTGGTGAACTGCCGGTTCGAGGGGAACCACGCGACCAACGGTGGCGCGGTCTACATTCGTGGCAGCGGCAGTGATGCCGAATTCTTAGCCTGCCTCTTCCTAGGAAACACCGCCGTCAACAACGGTGGCGCCCTCTATGTCCGACAGGCTAACGCTCCTCGATTCAGCCTCACCGTCTTCGGAAACAACTCGGCTGGAGGCTCGGGGTCTGTGCTTGCGAACTTCGGAACTGGCCATCCCGAAGTCGGTATCTCGGTCCTTTGTGGCAACG
>CALFOM010000160.1 GCA_937919685.1 uncultured Phycisphaera sp. | reverse complement strand
GTCGGCGCCGCGATCCCGAGGGTGCCAAGCCCGTCTCGGAGGACGTTGCGAGTGAGTCGGACCAGTCGAATTCTGGCGTGGCGGACGCCATCGTCCTCGGTCTTGAGCACGGGGCACGCCGAGTAGAAGGAACTGAATTCGGTCGCGACCCCGTAGAGGAAGCGACAGAGGCGACTCGCTTCGAGTGAATGCGCCGCGGCCTGCATGGTGGCCGGATATCGAAGAAGCAGCAGGGCGAGCCGGCGTTCTTCGGGCGCTTCGATCCGGAATGAAGCCTCCGTGGCCGCTTCGTCGCCAGCCTTCTCAAGCATCGAACAGAGTCGTGCGTGGGCGTATTGAAGATACGGTCCGGTGTCGCCTTCGAAGGCGATCATGCGATCGAGGTCGAACACGTAATCCCTCGCCGAATCACCAGAGAGATCCGCGTATTTGATCGCCGCGATCCCGACCGCACGTCCGATCGCCGCGAGTTCGCTCTTAGGGAGCCCATGGGTCGGTGCGTGCGGTTCGGCGGCCCGGATCGTCACCGCTTCGGTGCCTCGATCAACCGCGGCCTGCAGAAGGTCCATCAGTTTGAAGTTGGCGCCGGATCGTGTCTTGAGGGGTTTCTTGTCCGGACCGAGGACAGTGCCGAATCCGAGATGGATGAGTTCGGATTCCACGCCGTCGGGGAGCGTGGCCCAGCCGATCTTCCGGCAGGCATCGAAGACGTCTCGGAAATGATCGCGCTGGCGAGCGTCGACCACGTAGATGACTTGATCGCTATCGAGTTCTTGCACCCGATACCGGAGGGCCGCGAGATCAGTGGTCGCGTAGAGAAAACCTCCGTCTCGCTTCCGAATCAGCATGGGGCGTTCGCGGTCTTCGAAACGAACCACGAGCGCGCCGTCGTCCTCGACCGCGAGTTCGGAGCGGACGAAGGCATCGACGACTTCGGCAAGTTCGTCGCGAAAACTTGACTCGCCTCGTTCGCTGTCGGGTGCGATCTTGGTCCCCAGAAGGTCGCATGCAAGGTAGACCTCCTTCATGGTGACTTCGATGAGGCGCTTCCAAGCGGCGACCATCGCGACGTCGCCGGACTGCAGTCGAACCAAAGCTTCGCGGGCGGCGATCTGTGCGTCGCCGGCGCTCGCTTCCTGAGTCTCGAGTTCGGCGATTCGGTGCGGGCCGCAGTGATTCGTGATCGCGGCGGCGAGCCCGCGACCATCACCGCGGGCCTCAAGTTGTGCCTCGCGATAGGCGACGTTCAAGGTGTCTAGATCGAGGGTTGCAAAATCTTCTTTTCGGCTCAGCAGGGAGTGGAGGGTCATCGCGATCGGAAGTCCCCAGTCGCCGAGATGGTTCTGGCGATGGACGGTGCGACCGATTCGTTCAAAGAGCCGGGCCACGGTGTCACCGATGACCGTGGACCGAAGGTGGCCAACATGCATTTGCTTGGCGACGTTGACGCCGCACACATCGATCGTGACACCGTGGGGCTTGACCTCGGGTTCGATGCCAAGTCGTTGGTCATCCATGCCGGCCAACGCGACGGCGAGGGCGTCGGGTTGGAGTCGGAGGTTGAGAAAACCCGGACCGGCGATCTCCGGTTCGGCAATCACGCCTTCGAGCCCCAGCGAAGGTGACATCAGGGCGGCGGCAAGATCCGCGGCGACCTCCCGAGGCTTCCGACCGAGTTTTTTGGCGAGGGCCATCGCCGCGTTCAGTTGAAAGTCACCGAATTCTGGCTTGGCGCTGGGCTTGAGGGCGGCATCGACACCGGTCGCGGCATCGCCACCGACCGCTTCAACAGCGGCGACGGCGGCGGCTTCGACCTTGGCCACGGGATCCTGGACGGCGTTCATCGGACGGAGGATAGCGGGCCGCGGGTGAGAGGCGTGCCATTCCTTGAATTCAGAGGGATTGCCTCAGCCGCCGGAACCGATCGTCCATTGGCCCAGCATGATGCCGATGTCGCTTCCCGTGATGCACCCGTCGCCGGTGAGATCTGCGTAGCCCGGATCGTCGCAGCCCCATTGTCCCAGCAGGAGTCCAAAATCAGCGCCATTCACCACGCCGTCGCGGTTGAGGTCCGCCGTCGGGCCTGCGGCGGCGATCAACTCTCGCCAGATGCGGGAGGCAAAGAACTTGGCGCCTTCCACATTCGGGTGAGTGCTATCGAGGAGGAGATCTGTGTTCCATTGATCCCACTCGCCGATCTGGTCTCGAACGATGCCGTCGAGATCGATCATCGCGGTGTCACCGGTCGCCAGCGTTCGAAGTCCAGCGGCGTAGTTTTGGAAGAAGGGATTCATCGCCGAAGCGTAAGGGGCGATGAGCAAGAATTTCACGGCAGGCAGGGCGGAATTCTCAAGCCTCGCCGATTCGTGAACTTCGCGGTATCGAACAAGAATCTCACTGACATCCTCGATGGTCCGCTCAGGATAGTTCGCGTCGATGCCACTGTTATTGGTGCCGATCCAGATCATCACATGCGTGGTTTCATGTGCCAGAAAGTGGCGGCGGAGGGCTTCGTTGCTGTAGGAGCCCGGATAGATGGTCGCGGAGTTGATGATCGGCACATCGGGATGGCCGAAGGGATATCGATGGTTCTCGGCTCGCCAGCCACCCTTGCCGATGTAGGTCAATCCGAGGCCTTGTTCGAGACTCTGATTGGTGATCACCGTTCCACAGAGTCCGATCTTCTCGTCGGGGCCGAACGCGCCTTGGCTGTCGCTATATAAGGCTGTCCCCTGATGCCCTTCTCCGGCGGTGCTTCCTTCCAGAAGGTCATCGAACCAGCAAAGGCCTGGCTCGGGAGTCGGCTCGAACGACCGATTCGGCAGATCGGTATTCCAGAGCGTTCCGTTTGCAGAGTTGCGGGAACGCACCGTCCAACTCGAGCGGAACAACGGATCGGTTCCCGCGACGATCATCGCGCGGTGTCGGTAGAGGTCTTCGGTATGGAGGAATCGCTGATTGCCGTCAGCGTCTCGCAACATTCCGGAGTCGAAGGCCCAGCCGAGCTCGTTGAATCCCGCAGAGATGGCTCGGCCGGACCATCCATCTCCCCAGAGCACACGCATCACCCAGGTGTTGGTGCCCGCAAAGGGCTCAAGATCGCCGATGCCCTCGCCGGGTCGGAGGAGTATGTAGTTCCCGCTGCCCGAGATCTGCAGCCAAGCCCCGGTGGCATTGCTGTTCGAAGAGACCGCGGTGTGAATCTGCCGCCAGCGATTCGGTTGCCACGCAAGGAGATACCCCTTGAACATCGAGTTCGTGTTTCCGAACGTATTGACGCTGTCGCCAATGATCGTGACGTTCGCCTGCCCGCGAATCAGGTCTTCCGCCAGAACCCCGATGTTGACGGAAAATGGTGAATCCCTATCTCCGCTCGCAGACGTCGGTGGAGGTGACTCGTCGAAAACGCTCGGGGCCGTTCGGCGGTCGCGGTCGCCGTCGCCGTCGCGTTGTGGCGACGCATGGGTTGGCGTCATGGCGGAAGCGATCGCGAGGAGGCCTCCGATCGTCATGACAAGCACTGGCGTCATTTTTGTCAGTTCCAAGGGTGGAGTCAGGGTCAATGTGGCCACTCGGATCGTAGATCAGGAACGGTCGAAGTCCACCGAGATCGCAGATCTTCGTGTCCGATAGCCATCGACCGGGCGGGATGGCATCCCAGATCCCCTCGTCGGAGGCCGTTAGCTCAGTACGACGTGGTGGCGATCTCGGAGCGATCGAAGTCTGGCCTCAAGCGGCGTGGCCCCTAACTTCCGATCGAGACCCGCGGCAGTGATCTCCAGCATCTCGATGAGGCCGTGATAGTCCTCGATTGAGACGAATTCTCGTCCGACCTTCGCGGGGCGATGTCCGGCTTGCACCTCGTCGATCGCCTGCATGTTGTGGTAGTTGCCCAGGGGCAGGCAGAGGCAGGTCGACTGGAATCCGAAGGCCGAGAAGGCGGTCGCCTCGCAGGCGCCACCCGCCATCAACTTCCGTTGCCAGCGAAACGTCGAGTGGTCGGCCGCGTACGTCATCATGAGGTCGGAGATTTCATTGGTAAGACCCGGGCTGAAGACCGTCATGCGATCACCAACTCGGACGATCGGTCCGTCGCCGATCGGGCTCTCGGGAAACGAGCGGCTGTTTTCGAGGCAGACCAGCCGCGCGTTTTTCTTGACGAGTCCGTTCGTGGCCGCGCCGATAGCGCCGATGAAGCCGACCTCTTCCGCGACCGTGAACAGCAGGCCGACGTGTTCCATACCCCGTCGCTTACGAATGCGATCAAAAGCACACAGCGCCGCGGCCGCCGCTGCAAGGTCGTCGCATGCGTGGGTCTTCAGAAGACGATCGCGGCCTTTTCCGGTGAGCGCAGGAGCGGGAAATGCCCAGCGTCCGATGTCGCCGATCGAAAGCGCAGGGAGACGCTTGGAAAGCCGCACCGTCGCCACCTTGAACAGTCTGGTCTTCGAAATCTGTGCGAGTGACTCAATGCGTCCCTTGACCACTTGATCTGCGGCGTCGTGGAATTCAACTCTTGCAGCGTCGAAGTAGGGGTCGTGCACGCCGCCACGAAACTCCGCCTCGATGGTGCGGTCGTCGATGATGCGGCTCACCACGAACGCCGGATGATCGAGATGGGCGGTGATGAGCAGGGGTGGCGTCCGGTTGGTGGGACGTCTCTTTGAATTGACGAGGAGGTTGCCATCGCCATCGCGACGCCAGATGAGGCTTCGCGATCGATCCGCGAGCCATTGGTCGAGGTACGCCTGGACGCGTTGCTCGCGGCCCGCGGCCGTGGGAAGCGAGGTGAGTTCGAGGGCGATTCGCTCGTGCCGGCGGCGGTCGGCAGCGAGGGTCCGGAATTGATTCTTTGCAGCCATGGAACCAATGGTACGTCCGAGCCAGCGGGTGTTCCGTGGCGAGGTCGAACCACGCGGTCTCCGGTACCATCTCCCGAATGCCATTCGAACCCATCCCTGAGATCATCAAGGACCTCCAGGCCGGCCGGGTGATCGTGCTGGTCGACGACGAGAGCCGAGAAAACGAGGGTGACTTCGTCATCGCGGCCGAGTATGCGACGCCGGAAGTCGTCAATTTCCTCGCTCGGGTGGGCGGCGGCTATCTCTGCGTGGCACTCGACGGTGAATCGTGCGAACGACTCGAACTCGGTCCACAGGGCGCCATCAATACGAGCCTGCGCCAGACGCCCTTCACGATCAGCGTCGACGGTCACCCTCGGCACGGCGTGACCACCGGGATCAGTGCCAGCGATCGAGCGGCCACGATCAAATTATTGGCGGATCCGTCGACCCGCTCGGATGATCTGGTCCGACCCGGACACATCAATCCACTTCGAGCCCGCGAAGGTGGGGTTCTGGTTCGAACCGGCCAGACCGAAGGGTCGGTCGATCTCTGCCGCCTCGCCGGACTGCACCCCGCCGCGGCGATCATCGAAGTCGTCAATCCCGACGGCAACATGGCTCGGCTTCCCGATCTTGAGAAACTGTGCGCTGAACATCAGTTGAAGATGTGCTCCGTCGAGCAAATCATCGAGTATCGACTGGGCAAAGAGGCGCTGATCGAGCGAATCGCTCCGATCGAAGGTCGCGAAATCGAAATCCCCGAAGGTCGGTTCACGCTCTTCGCCTGGCGAAGCACCATCGATGCCCTCCCGCACATCGCGCTGTGCGCTGGCGGAGTGGGGAATCGCAATGCGGATGGAAGTCCCGTCGACCAAGTTGATCCGACGCTGGTGCGAGTGCACCGCCGGGATTTGCTCGGCGACATCTTCGGGGTGCAGGCGGCGGAGTCATCGCACTCCAGCCAGGATGACCTAAAAGCGACGCTGCGAATGATCAATGCGGAAGGCCGTGGCGCACTCGTGTATATGCGTCCCGAGTCGGGGAACTACGAGATCTCGGGCGCCCTGCACGAGGTGAGTCGGCGGAGCGAAGACGTCAACGCTCCCGACCTGGCCCGGCCCGACGGCATTGGGTCAAAGGTGATGCCCATGGATCAGCGGGAGCTGGGCATTGGCAGCCAGATCCTCCGGGACCTCGGCCTCTCGAAGCTCAGGCTCCTCACCAACCACCCCCGACCCTGGCCGACCCTTCACGGATTCGGGCTTGAGGTGGTCGAGAGCGTGCCGCTGGGTTGAGCCGTATGGCATCGAGGTTCGCCGCCCTCTACGGGCGTCAGCGGATGAGACACATTCCCCACTGGATTCTCAGGCCGGTGTCGGGGTCGCGGTGCGTCGACCAGGTCCGTCCGCCATCGAACGAGATCTCCACCGCCTCGGTCATGTCGTCGTTGTCGTCGATGGGTGCGCCACGGAAGCACACATTAATGATGCTGCTGGTCGGTGCGATGCCGGTCGAGCGTGGGGAGAATTCGATGTTCGCGATCTCTCTCCCCTGATCACGGAGGAGAGAGCCGAATCGGTAGAAGACGAGGTCGGGTCGGTTGGCCACCGCGTCGGAGGAGGGCACGACGTCGAGGATCTCCGCCGGGCCACCGTCGGTGAACTCGATCGTCACCCGGAACGGGGTCGGTGGGAGGGTGACCCCATAAGGGCGCGTGAGATCCAACTGGTCGCCCGTGTCCAGATCGACCGAGTATCCGACTCCCTTGGAGATGGGCTTGGGTGCGGCGAGAACCAGCGCGGTCGAGATGGAGGTCGTCCCGGCGGGCACCGCCTGTCGAAAGCGGACGTTCGACTGTTCCGAGTAGAGCGTGAACTCCCAGGGGTAGCCGAGCGTGAGACTCGTCGAACCGCACTGGAGGTACTCGCCCCAGACCCGCTGGTCGGGATCGCAGGCAACCCCTGCGCCCAGGAAGGCCCCGCCTCCGCAGTCTGCCGCGGTGGTCTCGGTGCAGGAGCCATCGAACCAGCACGCTCCGGTTCGCGGGTCTTCGTCCGGAGCGACCACGTACGGGCCGCCGTTGGTGTCCCAGTCCAGTTCGGGACAGACCAGATCCACCGAGGCGGCGGTGGGACTGCCATACCGACCGACCATCACCAGTCGGAAACGGGTTCCTGGCATGTCGGGCCAGGTGTCGCCGAGCACGGACCGTGTCACTTCGTTGCCGTTGCAGTCGAAGACGAAGCCACGGGTCGGCACGTCCTGGCACGCCCCCCATTCAATGAACAGGATGGCGAGATCGCCACCGTTGATCTCGCCGTCACCGTTGAGATCCCCGGAACAGGGGCCATCTGTGGGACACGGTCCCCACTGCACCAGGAGTCGCTGGAGATCGAGGCCGTTCACCAGTCGATCCCCGTCGAGATCGCCGGGGCAGGGATCCACCACGATGGCCGTCATCGCGTACCCGAAGCCCGGAATGCGATCGCCCTGGAGCTCCTTGGGTTCCCAGTCGATCCGCACGCCGGCGTTCGTGGTGGAGCGAATCGTTCGCTGGGCGGTCTGGAGCGTGGGTCCGCTGTTGATCCAAGCGTCGGAGTCGAACAGCACCCGGTCGTCGTACAGGTCGATCACCCGGACCCGCGTGTCGTTGATCGAACTCGACGGATCGAGGGATACTTCCGAGAACGACAGCACGCCGAGCGTGAGTTCCACCGGTCCGTCCGGATGGCTCACGATCTGCGAATCGCCGTGGTCGGCCGGTACCGGCGTGATGCCGTCGCCCATTCGAATACTCGCGACGCCGTCCGTCCACACGATCGGCTGGGCGTCGTACCCGGTCACGCGGTCGCAGGATTGGAGAAGCAAGTTCGCGGCCCCGCCCAGGATGGCGTTGCCTCCGGGTGACGCCCAGACCGGATCGTCGCGATCCGAGAGTCGAGACTCGGCGGCGGAGGCCAGGAGCGCCAGTCGAGTTCGCAGCGCGATTCCGCCGGGAAACTCGAGTTCGATGCCCGAAGGGGGATGTCGTTCGAGGTAGAGCGCCGCCACTCCCGTCGCGATCGGCGTGGCTTCGGAGGTGCCGTCGTCGAGGACGAGACCGCCGTCGGGAGACTGCCAGTCGGCGCAGAGAATCGCCGAGCCAGGCGCCCAGAGATCGACGAAAGGACCGAAATTCGAGAACGGACTGGGATGATCGGCTCCGTCGGTCGCGCCGATCGTGGTGGTGAATACCGAGACCGCCGGGGACTGCCAGGATGCAGGCAGCGAGTCGTTTCCGGCGGAGACGAAGATGGCGATGCCTGCGTCCGTCACCGCGGCAAGACTGGATTCGTAGGCCGTGTCGAGCTCGCCACGCAGGGACCCGCCGAGCGACATGTTCACCGTGGCGGGGCGGAGGTCGTCGGCGTGTCCCGTCGTCCAGTCGAGCGCCGCGATGATGTCGGGGGTGCTTCCACCGAGCGTGGTGCCTCCACTTCCGTCTGGAACCAGCTTGAATGCTCGAAGCGAAGCGATCGAGGCAGCGGGCGCGACTCCGATCGTCGAGCCGGCGGCGATGCTCGCGACCGATGTCCCGTGCCCCCAGATGTCGCTCCCGTCTCCACCATCGTCCGTGAAGTTGACGGATTCGACGACCCGGCCCTTGACCTCCGAGTGCGCCGCATTCACGCCCGAGTCGATCACGATCACGGTGACGCCGGCGCCGGTCGCGCCGCACCGATCCAACGAAGTGGCATCGCCCTGGGGATTCGAGATCCGGCGATGTTCCCAGGATGCTTCAGAATCAGAATCCGATCGCGTGTTCGAGGCGAGACGGTCCACCTTCGCTTCCCGGGCCGGATCGACGGCCTCGACCCGTGGATCCACGGCGAGCCGACCCGCTTCGATGGGCGTGAGCGCGGCGGCGAAACCCACGATCGCGTGGCGGTAGCGATGCGAAGGGCGGTTTGGATCGACGCCGGCATCCCGCAGCACGGCGTCGATCGACTGATCGATCGACGCTGCAGCCGGGTTTCGGCCCGCGGGTCGCTCGTCGAGCATCACGATCCAGATCGGCTTGCCGGACCGTTCGTCGATCACCTG
>CALFOM010000159.1 GCA_937919685.1 uncultured Phycisphaera sp. | reverse complement strand
TCCTGCCGTAATCATGGCGGAGTCTTCGCGGAGCCCTGTCGGCATCCTGTCGGAATCGTGCCGGAGCTTTGGCGTAGTCATGGCGGAGCTTTGGCGGAGTCATGCCCGTTGGCATTCGACTATTGCCGCCATGCGGGTTGCCGTTGCGTCTGACTGGAGGGGCGGGGATCAGTCCTTCTTGGCCAAGGGGGCGTCGCTTCCTGGGGGGAGCCATTTGGTTCGATCGCCTCGAGCAAGATTCTCTTCGATCTCCTCGAGGGTGTATCCCTTGGTCTCCGGAATGACTTTCCAGATCCAGAAGACGCCGACCAACCCCACGAGCCCGTAGAGCGAGAACGTCATCGCGGGCCCGAGGTATCCCAGGAGCGAAAGAAAGGTCAGGGATATCACGAAATTCGAGGCCCAGTTCACGCTGGCCGCCAGGGCCACGCATCGATCGCGCACTTCGTTGGGGAAGATCTCCGCGATCATGGTCCAGGTGATGGGACCGAGGCTGAATGCGAAACATGCGACGAAGATCGCGGTGAAGACGAGGACCACGATGGCGAAGGGCGAGATGGAATCTTCGGCGGGAGCCGTCTTCGCGTCTGGTGGGGATGTCTCGGTACTGGCATCGGAAGTCTCGACGTTCGCGTTCGTTCCAGCCGCTTCAGCCTTCGAAGCACCGAGATAATGGGCGGCGGCGGACGGGGCATGCGCGGTGTGGGGTGCCTTGGAGGCTGCGGTGACATCAGGTGCCGGCGGCGGCATGAAGGCGAAACCCACCGCCATCACGGCGAGCGAAAGGGTCATGCCAGCAGTGCCCCAGATCAGAAGTGGTCGTCGCCCGACACGATCGACGTACCGGAGCGCGATCAAGGTGGCGAGCATGTTGACCAGGCCCAGTCCGACGGTGGCGGCCAAGGCGGCTGAATCACTCTTGAAACCCGCATGCTGGAAGTGAATGGGGGCGTAGAAGAGGATGGTGTTGATTCCGATGAACTGCTGCAGAATGGCGAGCCCAAGCGCCACCGCGAGTCCGAGCCGGATTCCTGGGACCGACCGTAGAGGCGTTCGGGTGCCTTTTTTACCTCGGTCGATATCGCCGGCGATTCTCTCGAATTCGGCATCGACGGTATCGGCGGGGATGAGTTGCTGCAGGACCGAGCGAGCTTCCTCCAGGCGACCCCGCATGATCAGCCACCTGGGGCTGCAGGGCATGAAGAGGAATCCAAAGAACAGAAAGAAGCCGGGAATGCCACCGAGACCGAACATCCACCGCCATCCCTCGGAGAAGCCCGTGAAGATCGCATCCACGACGTAGGCGGCGAGGATTCCCAGCACGATGGCGAACTGGAAGAGGCTGACTCGTCCACCTCGCTTCGCAGGCGGAGAGGTCTCGCTGATATAGAGGGGCCCGACCACGCTCGCGAGCCCGACGCCGAGCCCGATCACGATCCGGCCCAAAATGAGCCAGAGTGGGTCTGGTACGAACGCGAGGAAGAGCGCTCCGACGCCGAAGATGACGCCCGCCACCATGTTCGACAATCGACGTCCAAATCGATCTGCCATCCACCCACCACCGGCAGCACCGAGGACGGCGCCGATCAGAACGCCAGCGGTGATCAACTCGGAGAAGAAATCAGAGAGGCCGAATTCCTCTCTGATTGAGAGAAGGGCGCCGGAGATGACCCCGATGTCGTATCCAAAGAGGAACCCACCAACCGCGGCTACGACTCCCACGCCGAGGGAGACAAAGAGTGAAGGGGCGATTGGGGGCTTTGGCATGGGGTGGGAGTCCGTTCGGATGAAACCAGCGTGGGAGATGCACGGTCGATCCATTGAGAGTCGGCGAGCCGGTCTCTCGAAAGGGGTATACCTCGTGACGCCGAGCCGACGTCACGACTGGACCTTGTTTCTCATTGTCGGTTCTCGGTGCAGGAAGAGTGCATTCTTCGCTGCTTGGTTGTCTTTAAACCCGCATCTCTCGTGATTCTTGCAAAAGTGGGGGTTCTAGATCGAACCGCGATGGTGCCTGCTGCGAACAAGAAGGACGACAAGAATCCACCTGGTCAATGAGATGAAGCAGGTCCGGATGATTGATGAATTCTCTTCAGAGATGAGCCCTTCCATGAGTCGGGGGTCGCTCACGCGAACTGACAGCGTGGCGATGTGCCAGTGCGGGTTTGAACGTGACAGGTAGGAGAAGTCGTGACGAACGGCACGCTTGCGTGCCGTTCGTTGATTTTTGTAGTGCCAGAGGGCTTCCGCGGACGCCCGATGAATTTCTCGAAGATGCAGCGATCCGTGAGAGACCCCATCTCGTAAGGGAGGATTGCCCGTCTCATCGAGATGGGATCAGGAGCACAAGGAGTCTCGTTATGAAAATCAGAAACCAGAGTCTCGTCGCGGTCGCGATCTCCGCGGTGATGCTCGCCACGACTGCTGGAACCGCGTTGGCGGAGGATGCGACCATCACGTTCGCCGTTCCCTCGGCCTGGGAGGCCGGGTACTCAGGAACGATCCTGATCGAAAACGATGGCAAGACATCCATCAATGGCTGGGAACTCCGATTCCAATTCGGACCGGAAATCAGTTCGCTCTGGAATGGCGACTGGTCAACCGATGGGACGCTGACCACCATCGGCCATCTCGATTGGAACATGGTGATCGCGCCCGGAACGTCAGTCGAACTCGGCTACTCAGGGATCGGCACCTTCACCGCCGACGTCCAGGCGTGCACGCTCAACGGGGATCCGACCACGGTCGTTTACGGTGATGGGACCGGCGGCAGTGGCGGCGGCGATGGCGGCGATGGCGATGGCGGCGGCAACCCACCCTCGGGCGATCCATGTCCTGCTGACCTCGATGAATCCGGCACCGTTGATGGCGGCGATCTCGGTCTGATGCTGGCGGCCTGGGGAGAGTCCGGGGTTGGCGATCTCGATCAGAGTGGCACCGTCGACGGCGCGGACCTCGGACTCATGTTGGCCGCATGGGGAGCATGCCCGGTCGGTATCGATGGGCGGGTCGTGGCGTACTACATCGAGTGGGGGACCTACGGGCGGGACTATCAACCCGCAGATATCCCCTACGAAAAGATCACGCATCTGAACTACGCATTCGCAGACATCGGGGTTGATGGTCGAGTCACGCTGTTTGATGAGTTCGCGGCCATCGACAAGTCGTTTCCGGGTGACACCTGGGATCAGCCCTATCGCGGGCTCATCAACCAGATCAACAACGTCCACAAGCCGCAGCATCCGCACTTGAAGACCATGATCTCGGTCGGAGGTTGGACGCTCTCCGGTCGATTCAGCGATGTGGCCTTGACCACGGAATCGCGATCGATCTTCGCGGAGAGTTGCGTCCAGTTCATCCGGGACTACAACTTCGACGGCGTCGACATCGACTGGGAGTATCCGGTTGAAGGCGGGCTCGCCAGTAATGTCTACCGTCCCGAGGACGGCGTGAACTACACGCATCTTCTCCAGGAGCTTCGTGATCAACTCGACGTCGCGGGAGACGAAGACGGGGTTTACTACGAACTCTCGATCGCGGCACCTGCAGGCTTTGACAAGGTTCGACATCTCGAATGCGATCGACTCGGTGAGATTCTCGACTTCATCAACGTCATGACCTACGACATGCGTGGGGCCTGGGATCTCTCCAAGACTGGCCACCATGCGCCTCTCTATATGAACCCTGCAGAACCCGGAGATCCGGAAATTGCGGAGAAGTACACCGTTGACTTCGCGCTCCATCTGTTCCTCGATCAAGGGGTCGATCCCTCGAAGTTGGTGATGGGGGTCCCGTTCTACGGTCGAGCCTGGGGTGGCGTCGCGGATTCCGGAAACGGCAATCTGTTCGCATCCGCCAGCTCCATTCCCGACGGAACCTGGGATGACTGGTCGAGTGGCGCTACGGGCGTCAACGATTTCGATGCGGGATCGACGGGGCGGGACGGGATTCTTCAACTGCTCGAATCCGGTTCGTACACCCGGTACTGGGATGACGTCGCGAAGGCGCCGTATCTGTACTCGCCGACCGCCTTCGGTGGCCATTTCGTCTCGTACGAAGACGAGGAGTCCATGGCCCACAAGCTGGCCTATCTCCAGAACCTCGGATTGGGCGGTGTCATGTACTGGGAGATCACCGCGGATCGTCAAGAGTCGCTCGTGGATCTCATCGCAGCGTCCGTGATGGCCGAATGACTTCGTGGGACGGGCGGAATCGGTATGCGAATGCAGCCGATTCCGCCCGGCTCCGTTCGGTTTCCAGAGAACCCTGCCCCGGTCAGTCGTCGATCGACGTCATGACCGTGGCTTCGCGATCTAGGGGACGGAAGTGGAAACCGAAATCTCCGCTTCCGTTTTCCACGGCGATGATCACTTGGTTCGGCCCTTGCCGAAGCGGAACCTGCAGGATCAAGCCGAACGGTGAGGCACCGTGCGTGGTTCGATCGAGCAGGATCGTTTCGCCGTTCACCAGAACCACCGCGCCGTCGTCGGATCCGAATGCGATGGTGGCGGTGAGATCTCGTGGGCACATGATCCAACCAGCGGCGACGGCGATGGCGTTCTCCGTCGCCGACGGCTCTGCCGCGATCTCGAGGAACGAGAGCAGTCCGTTCGGCCTGGTTCGCTTCAGTTCCCATCCCAGCGTTCCGCCATTGGTTTTTGGCGGCGTCGTGAGGATTGAGAATGAACGAGCGAACGACTCGAGATCACCGGTGCCCGGATACGGTCCGGCCACCAGCCATTGGCGAGGCGCGGGACCGGCTACGGCGTCGAGGCCCTTCGCGCCGAGATTGCGAAGATTCTCGATACCACGGTTCGTGATGAACTCCTGAAGTCGCTCGTTGGCCTTCCTCGGATCGGTGATCGCGAGGCTCTGCAACACGGCGACCGCGGCTCGGTCGCTGGTCGACTCGTCGATCAGAGCCGCCTCGAGCGTCTCAGCAAATCGAGGATCACCGGCGGCCCCGCGGGCGGCGCCGATTCGGACCACGGTTCGCTCGGCGGAGTCGTCCAGCAGTCCAAGGGTGATCAGTCTCGTCTTCAGCCCGTCGTCGATTCCCTCGGTCGATCTTGCGGCGGCAATCATTCGTCGTCGTTCTGATCCCGAGGCTGCCGACCACTTCGCATCGACCGAGTCGACTTTCATCATCGCGACTTGCTTTCGAACGCGATCCAGCGGTGGTGTCCAGATGCCATCTTGATCCGCATCGACTCGAAAAGGGTTGACGATCGCGACCGGAAGTACCGGCCGTTTCTTGCCTTCAATCATCGGCGCCAACGAGTCGTCACCTTCGACCAGCAGGACGATCCAACCGTCTTCGTCCATCGGAACCCGAATGTCCTCTTCGAATCGAACTCGGTCGCGGTCGGGACTCACGGTGATCGTCGAGATCTCATCGCCGTTACGGATCACCCGGATTCGATCGACGTCGATCCAGGGTGCGGCCTGGATCTCGACCGCGATGACCACGTCACCGTTCGCGTCGGCGGTCGCCATTCTGGGATCGTCGTGGATCCCACGATCGGGGATTGAGGCTCTCACAATCGGTCCGCTGGTGACCACGACCTCGCCGCGTCGGAGCGCGTCGATCATCTCGCGCGGGTCGATCGCCCCCGGGTCGTCGGTGGATGACGTCAGATAGTTCCGAGGAACACCCGCGAAGTTCGCCTTCACGGAATGACTGTCGGAGTTTCCGGTGGCGATGGCGCGATGGCCAGTGTCCAGAAGGGCATACCAGTCTCGCATCGAGGAGTGCGTCTGCGATCCGGTTTCGATGCCGGGAGAATCCTCGGGATCGCGCCATCCCCAGAGGCAGTTTTCATTGAGGACCTCGATCGCGTCGAAATCGGGGCTCCATCTCGGACTGTCGCTGGAGCCGGTGGTCTCGTCCAATTCGGCCTGCGAAAAGTAGTCGATCCCCTCCCAACGAGGGTGGTTGACCTGAATGATTGGGACCACGCCGAGTGCGTTGGTCTCCGCCCGCAATAGGCCAAAGAGTGGTGGTGCAGCGGACAATCGACTTGGTACGGGCGGTCGCGCCGGATCTAGAGGGAAGGCGTTGAAATGTCCGGCGGGCGTCGAGACCTCGTTTCCGACCATCGAGGTGATGTGGTCGCCAGCTCCGAGCGAGTCGATGGTCGGTCGGTAATCGATGTTGCGGTTGTGGTCCGTCGCGACGGCGAAGTCGACGCCCTCGCCCAGAAGACTGACGATCCGTTCGGGCATGTTCGAGTCGCCGTGGCCGGAATGAGTGAGGGTGTGCAGGTGGAAGTCGCCGCCAACCATTCCAGTCGTATCGACCGCTGGAGCGATCTCGAGCGTGAGGTCGACTCGCCCGCCCGCGGGGATTTCGACTCGTCTGCGATCGAGCGTCCATTCGATTCCCCGGCTCGCGAGAATCTCGCACACGCCGGCAGGCAGTACCAGCTCTCCGGTTCCATCCATCGCGTAGCAGACGTCCTCGCGAACGGCATGACGATCGCCGAATGGGCCGCCTAGCGCCACGAGATCGACGTCGGGTTTGAGCACGGTGAGGCGACTAGGGACGGGGCCCTCCGGTCCATTGATGCGATAGACGAGGACCCCGGTCGTCGGCAGAGGGGGCTCGACGGCATCCTGGCTCGAAGTCAGGGCGGGGCTGCCGAATCCGATGTTCATGCCGACCGCGACGGCGCCGACGGTGACGATGGTGGTGAGGAGGAGGCTTCGCATGTCGTCACCGTACCAACGAGCGTCCATCGCTCGTACGGATTCCACGATGGATCAAAGGGGGTGCCCAACGAAAAAGACGCCCGCGGTGAGTGCTCACGCGGGCGTCATAGGTCTTTGTTCGGTCTCGACCACGAGGGTCGACCACGGCGTGAGATCAATCGTTGATCGAGCCGGTTCCGTTGTTCGCCCAGGGGTTGAAGTCACCGGGCCCCCAGCTGGAACCACCGTAGGGGCTTCCACCCTGCCACCCGCTGGTGTAGGGATTGGCGGCGTTTCCACCGTTCGGATTGTGGGCATAGGGGCTCGCCGGATTCTGCATCGCGGCATGGTGCGGGACCATGTAGGCCGGATGGACGTACCCGTTCATGCTGGTGGTCATCTGAGGCGCCCCAGCGATCGAGTAGGACCCGCCGGGATAGTGATGATTGTGCACGTGGTAGTGGTAGTGGATCTGGGGGGTGGCCATCGCCTGAGCCTCCAGAGACTGGGGATTGACCTCTCCGCTGGCTTGCGGCGCCGAGGGTGCTGCCGCCTCGGGTTTGCCCTGAATCTCGTAATTCTGATCCTGCATGGCACCTGCCCAGATGACGGGTTCAGCCTGTTTTGAGGTCGAACATCCGGTGGCAGCGACGAGGGTGAGCAGGAGGATGGGATATCGCATCGGAGCATTCCTTACAGATGAGATGAGATGGGATCGTTGTGGCCCGGAGAAAGGGTTGGGCGGTTCTCCCCACTCATCGACCGATCGACCGGGCCGGGCCACAGTTTCGAAAGGCGGGTGTCATCAATGCCGCCTCGGTACCATGGCCCATCAGCCGGTCCCAGCGAGGGATCTCTGCCAGCGAGTTAGATTCGGGTTAGGAGAATCACGAATGACCACGACGAGTTCTGATCGTCCGTTTGCCGGGACGCCCGGCGATGTGCCTGATATCGATGCGCTGGCGATCAACACCATCCGGACGTTGTCCATGGATGCGGTTCAGGCGGCCCAAAGCGGTCATCCGGGTACGCCGATGGCGTTGGCCCCGGTTGCCTACACGCTCTGGCAGCATCGACTGAACTACGATCCCGCGGATCCGATCTGGCCCAACCGCGACCGCTTCGTACTCAGCAATGGCCACGCGTCGATGCTCCTGTATTCGATCCTGCACCTTGCCGGCGTGAAGGCGGTCAATCCGAAATACGAGACCACTGGGGATCCTGCGGTCACGATTAATGACATCGAGCGATTCAGGCAGATGGACTCCAAGTGCCCGGGTCATCCGGAGTATCGATGGACCAGCGGTATCGAGACCACGACGGGTCCGCTTGGGCAGGGGATCGCCACCAGCGTCGGCATGGCGATGGCCTCCCGTTGGACCGGGGCCCGTTACAACCGGCCTGGATTCGAGCTCTTCGACTTCTCCGCCTTCGCGATCTGCGGTGATGGATGTCTGATGGAAGGCGTCTCCAACGAAGCCGCATCGCTGGCGGGTCATCTTGGTCTCAGCAATCTCTGCTGGATCTACGACAACAACCACATCACGATCGAAGGGCATACCGACCTCGCCTACGGCGATGATGTCGCGACCCGATTCCTTGGCTATGGCTGGAACGTACTGCGAGTGGGTGACGCGAACGACGTCGACCGACTGGCGCAGTGCTTCAAGATCTTCGACGCCACCGACGATCGCCCGACCATCATCATCGTGGACAGTCATATCGGCTGGGGGTCGCCGCACAAGCAGGACACCGCCTCCGCGCACGGTGAGCCACTCGGCGAAGATGAGATCCGGCTCGTGAAGGAAGCATACGGCTGGCCGCCAGATGCAAAATTCCTCGTGCCTGACGGCGTGAAGGAACGATTCCAGGAACTGGTCGGCGCCCGTGGTAAGGCGGGACGCGATGCCTGGTTCGAACTCTACGACCGATACAAGGTGGAGTATCCCGAGCTCGCTAAAGAACTTCTCCAAATGCAACGTCGCCAACTCCCTGAAGGATGGGACGAGGGCCTCGTGGAGTTCCCGGCGGATGAGAAGGGTATGGCGACTCGTTCTTCCAACGGCAAGGTACTCAACGCGGTCGCGAGCAAAGTGCCCTGGTTGATCGGCGGCGCCGCCGATCTCGCGCCGAGCACCAAGACCCTGATCACTGATCCAGAGGCGGGCAGTTTTCAGCGCCCGGACGGATTCGGATCCGCGGCTGGCGACTACGGCGGTCGGAATCTCCACTTCGGCATCCGCGAGTTCGCGATGGCCGCGGCATGCAACGGGCTTTCTCTCTCAAAGGTCCGATGTTATGGATCCGGATTTCTGATCTTCAGTGACTACTGCCGGGCCGCAATCCGTCTCAGTGCGTTGATGGAGATCCCGGTGATTTATATCTTCACCCACGACTCCATCGGCCTCGGCGAGGATGGCCCGACCCATCAGCCCATCGAACAGATCCCATCCCTGCGGGCGATGCCGGGGATCATGGTGTTCCGTCCGTGTGACGCGAACGAAGTGACCGAATGCTGGCGAACGTTCATGCCAATGAAGCACGAGCCCGTGCTTCTGGCGCTGTCACGGCAGGATCTCCCAACCCTCGATCGCACCAAATACGGTGCTGCGAAGGGTGTCGAGCAGGGGGGATACGTCCTGGCGGATTGCGATGGAGAACCCGAGGTGATCCTGATCGCGACCGGCAGCGAGGTGCATCCGTGCCTCGACGCGCATGACACGCTCGCCGCGGAAGGCGTGCGGAGCCGGGTCGTGAGCCTGCCTTGCTGGACGCTTTTCGAAAGGCAGAGCGAGGAATATCGAGCGTCGGTGATCCCACCAAAGATCCGGGCACGGGTCTGCGTCGAGCAGGCCGCGACCTTCGGTTGGGAGCGATACTCAGGTCTTGACGGCGAGATCATCGGCATGACTCGATTCGGGGCCAGCGCGCCGATCGCCGAGCTCCAGCGAGAGTTCGGATTCGAGCCCGAGAACATCGTGGCCGCCGCCCGGCGAACCATGGATCGTGTCGCGGGAGCAGACTCGTGAAAATCGTCATGGGATCGGACCACGCCGGCTTCGAACTCAAGGAGCATCTCCGAGCTTTCGTCGAATCGCTCGGCCATCAGGTCGTCGACGTCGGGACGCACTCGACCGAGAGCGTCGACTATCCCGACTTCGCCGAGAAGGTGGCGATCGAGATCATCACCGGGCGGGCCGATCGCGGCATCATGCTCTGTGGCTCGGGCGTCGGTGCGAGTATCGCGGCGAGCAAAGTCCCCGGAATCCGGGCCGCGAACTGCGAGGACTACTACTCGGCGCATCAGGGAGTCGAGCACGACAATATGAACATGCTCGTTCTCGGTGGTCGGATCGTCGGCTCCGCCCTCGCGGAAGACATGGTTCGCGGCTATCTCCTGGCAACGTACACCGGCGAAGATCGGCATGCCCGCCGACTCGCGAAGGTCGCATCGATCGAGGCTCGTTCCGCCGAATTCCGGGCGATGCAGGTTTCGCGGGACTGAGTCGCCCCAGTGTCTCTCGCCGAACGCGGCGAGATCACCGGAGAGTCGATTACGGCAGCAGCATTCGAACGAAAGAAAGACGGCGTCGGGCTCTTGGCCCGACGCCGTCGTCTTGTCATCTTGTCATCTTGTCATC
>CALFOM010000158.1 GCA_937919685.1 uncultured Phycisphaera sp. | reverse complement strand
CGAACCCATGACCGAACCCATGACCGAACCTCTTCCGACAGCACCGCTTTCCGCTCGACGTCGCATGCTCATCTTGGTGGCCATGACGGGGTCGCTGTCCATGATCATGATGGATACGACGGTGGTCGGCGTCGCCCTGGCCGCGATCGGCCGTGACCTGGGGCTGGGCGAATCCAGCCTGGCCTGGGTCGTCAACGCCTACCTCCTCGCGATGGCCACGTTGATCGCACTGGGTGGACGGGTCGGCGACATGATCGGCAAGAACCGAGCGTTCTCGATCGGGGTGACGATCTTTGCGCTGGCCAGTCTCTGGTGCGGTCTTTCAAACTCCGGATGGATGCTGGTGTCTGCTCGCGTGCTTCAAGCAGTCGGCGCCGTGTTGATGCAGCCGGCGTCGAGCGCGATCGTGATCTCCACCGCGATGCCGGGTCGGGAAGGCCGGACCATGGGGATTTACATCGGAATCTCCATGCTCTCGCTGGCGATCGGACCGGTGCTCGGCGGCGTGATCACTGATCGGTTCGGCTGGCACTGGATCTTTTTCATCAATCTGCCGATCGCGGCATTGGCATTGATCCTGGCCGCCATCGCGAAACCTCCGGCGATTCGATCCGCGGAACGACGGATCGACCCGCTCGGCGTGATGTTGCTGGTGGTGTCGCTGCCCTTGTTTATCGGTGGCGTCCAGCAGGCCGGATCGTGGGGACTCGGTCGGCCGATCGTGCTCGGGATGATTTTCGGAGGGCTCTTCGGCCTCGCGATGTTCCTTCGTCGGCAGGCTCGTGTTGACGATCCGGTCTTCCATCTCAAATTGTTGCGGGATCGTGGTTTTCTCGCCGACGCGCTCATGCTCGGATTTATGCAGTTCGCACTTACCGGGACGGTCATTCAGCTCTCGGTGATGTTGCAGTCGACCTTCCAGATGAATCCGGAGCAGGCCGGAATCGCGACCTTGCCACTGATGATTCCGGTCTTATTGTGCGTTCAGATCTCCGGCCGGCTGTACGACCGGTTCGGGGTTCGGCCTCTCGCCGTTCCCGCTGCCCTGGCCGCCTCTTCCGCGGTCGTGCTGCTCGGCGTGGGGGCGATTCTCCAGTCAATGGGTCTACTGATCGGCGCCATGATTCTGCTTGGGATCGCCATTCCATTCGTGAACATGCCATCCAACACGGACGGTATGAGCCGCAACGAAGGCGTGAATCGCGGGCAGGCCTCGGGCGTCCTTCAGACGTTCCGCATGGTTGGTTCAACGCTGGGGATCGCGTTGACCACGTCGGTGATCGGGGTGGTGAGCCGTCGATCAAGGGGAGACGGGGACGATGTCTGCCCGGACGTCGATCCAGAGATCCTCGGAAGGGCGTCGCGAGGCAATCTCAGGGAGCTGGCGGAACTGGTCGAATCGGCCCCGGAGGCATGCGTCACGTTCGTTCGCGAAGAGATTGCCCGTGGGATCGGTTGGGGGTTCATCATCGCCGGACTCGTCGCGTCGTTGGCGACCGTTGCCGCGTTGTGGTGGACGCCAAAAAACTCGCAGGCTTCGGAGCCGCACGAGCCGCCTGCCTAGTCGTCAAGCTCCTTCGGCCGCCAGGTTCCGAGATGTTCGGTGGCGGTGCCGTTCCAGTCGGACCAGAACTTCGCGTCGATTCGGAACCTCGAAAGCGTCGCGGTCGGACAAGTGATCAGTTCGCCCGCGAGGCTGCTGGCGAGATCTTCGATTCCGGGGTTGTGTGCGACCATCAGCACGCGTCGGCTTTCTTGGCCGTGCGATCTTGCCTCGTCGATCAGCGTCTCCGCAGGAGCAAGATAAAGCTCGGAACGAAAGAGGGCCGGACCGCTCCAGTCGGCCGAATCGATGAATCGGTCAACCGTCTCACGGGTGCGGCAGGCATCGGAGGCGAGGATCCGATCCGGAAGGAGATCAAGATCGACGCAGAGCCTCGCCATCCTTGCAGCGGCATCCACGCCTCGGCTGTTGAGTGGTCGCTGGTGGTCGGTCTGGGCGACCGAATCCCAACTGCTCTTGGCGTGGCGAAGGAGAAGAAGTTCGAGGGAGTCTTGGCACATCGGGTTTGGAATCCTTGGGGCTCGTTCAGGGAAGACAGGGTCCGCAGGCCCCAATCAGGATGCCGACATCGGCGCCGTCTACGAAGCCGTTCCCATCAAGGTCACCCTCGCAGCTTCCCATTGCCGTCTGAATGATCTTGAGATCCGCGATGCCGACCGGTCCGTCGTCGTTGAGATCGGCGTGTTCGAAGGATTTCGTGGGATCGCAGGTGGTCGGCGTTCCATCTGGACAATCGCCCGTGAATCCTTTGGGCATCTGGTTTCTGATGAAGTAGAAGAAGTGCTCGTAATCGTGGACAACCACGGGATTTTCGGCCATCGTCGAAGCGTGTCCGCCCGCATTGAGCGTCGAGATCGTCAGATCGACCTGGCTGTCCAGATGGGCAGTGTTTCCGCGGAGATTCGGCTGACCGAAGGAGATTTCGAACGCGTCGGTGACGGTAGGGTCGGTCTCGATCGCGATCGAGAAATCCCCGTTTCCCAGCGCGGCGCCGTCGGCGAAGACCGAGGGCCAGGCGATCAATTCGAAACAAATCTCCATGTCGGAACTCCGCGAATTCCAGCAAGTCAGGCAGATGTTGGCGTCAGTCTCGGGAACGCACAGGGTCTTGTCGCACGCGACATTCACTGCGGCGTGTACGCCGACCGGAAGCATCAGCGTGAGCATGACGCTGAGCGTTCGAGTGGATCTCATGTGTTCCGTCTCCGGAATCGAGGTGAGCGGGGCGATAATGCTGGTTTCATCGGCAGAATCTATAGGATCCGACGCATGGATTTTGGCCATCAACGATGAATTGAAGGCCCCGGAAACGCCGGCCGTCAGCCGGTGCAATTACCCCACGCCGAAAGCAATAGTCCGAGATCAGAACCGCTGGTCGTGCCGTCCCCGTCAAGATCGCCATTTGGGCCACCCCAGGCGGCAAGCATCAGGCCCAGATCGGCACCACCGACGCTTCCATTTCCATCGAAGTCCGCGGGGCAGGGATTGCGGGGGGGTGAGTAGCGAATCGGCTGACTGTCCCATCGAATGGCGAGGAGATCCCCGGTGACCGGATCCACGGTGAGCGAGACGATGGGGCCGGCGGTCTGATCGAAGAGTTCGACGCCCGTCGGCATGCCGTCGGAATCGAACTTGATGACTCGAAGCCACTGGTGCACGTAGTCGGCGAAAAAGATTCCTCGCCAATCGGCGGGCCAGGCCGGATGCGCCTGCATCACCCCGCCGGTGATGGAGTTGGCGGGAAACGCTGATCCGCTGACGGGACTCTCGCTCGATCCGATCATGGTTTCGGTTGCGTCGCCGCCGGTGTACGTCGGGATGCGGGTTTCAGCAAAGTTATGTCTGATCTCCAACATCGGGCGGTGATGGCTGAACACCGGGGTGCCGATCAGCGGCGTGGAGGAAAGTTCCGGCGTGTCCAGACGGTCGACGTTCGGTCCGGTTGGGAGAATGGTCCGAACTCGGATCTGGTGGGAACCAATCGATAGGTCCGCGGTGAACCAGGCGGTTCGCCATTCGGCCCAGCCGCCGGTCGGTGGGATGTCGAGCGTCATTTGAAAGTTACCGTCGATGTCGATGGCAACTGGTCGCGGATCTGGGCCGCCGTTGGCGAATCGGAGACCGAGTTGTTGGATGCCGGATTGGTCGACGGTGACGTCAAAATCGATCAACTCGCCAGTACGGAAACCGAAATCGAGATACCCCTCACCCGTATACCCGCCGACTTCGTTCTTGAAGGTCGGGCCCGTCCAATCGGTTGGAAACTGCCACGCCGGATCGCAAGGATTGGCGGGGAATGCTCGAGGCTGAGCGTCCTGAAGAATGAGGTCTCGGAATCGATACCGCTCGGGACATCCGTTCTGGCCGGCCAGTGGGTTCGTGGCGGTGGGGTGAAGGGTGTTGGCGTTCCAGTATCCCGCGTTGGCGTCGAGCCCCTCAAAGAGCGGCCAACCAAGGTTGACGCCTCGAACCGTGACGATCCCCGAATCCTCCCAAGTGTTCCAGCCAACATCACCGTAGGAGATGTCGCCGGGTCTGGCGTCGGCGGGATCGCTACTTCCGGTGCCGGGGATGATTGACATTCGGAAAGGATTGCGCAGACCGAGACAGAAGACGCGACTTCGTGGTGATCGGGGCGCCTCGGCGTCGTACCAAGGGTTGCTCGAGATGCCGTCGCCGGTCTGGGGATCGAGTCGCAGGATCTTGCCGCAAAGCGAGTCGATGTATTGCGATCGAAACGCGCCAAGGTTCTGATCCGCAGAGATGATCTCATCGACGAGGCCCTGATCCACCCATCCGCCTTCGTATGGTCCCCCGGTATCCACCTCGGAATAGCTCGCGGAATCTCCCATGCTCGCCAGCAGGGTGCCGTCATCCCCGAAGGCGAGCGAACCCACGCCATGCGACTGGCCGAGAATTGGGAGGCCGGTGGTGATGGTTTCGCCAATCAGAATCGTCCGGCTTCTTGGATCGATCGTCGCGAAGTCACTCTTGGCCGTTGCTTCGTATCGCGTGAGTCGACCGATGCTCGCTTGGAAGTACTGATTGGTGTTGGGGTTGTAATCTGGTGATTCGGAGTTGAGAAGGAAGTAGCGGTCCACAACGTAGAGAAGATAGAGGCGACCATTGACCAAGAAATCAGGATCGAGGGTCAGTCCTAGGAGGCCGTGATCTCGCCACGCGCCGACTTCGTCATGGATGTCAATCATCGGCTCCATGCTCATCGCAAGATCCGGTCCCAACATCCAGACCACGCCTTCACGCTCCCATGCCACGAATCTTCCATCGCCCACCGGAACGATGCCGACGATGTCGCCCCAGTCGCCGGGCGTGCCGGTGCGTGTGAAGCCGTCGGGCGGGGCGATGGCCTCTGCGGAAGGCGGGATGGTGCCGAAACCCATGAGGGCAAGGATGAGTAATCGAGTGAAAAAAGACATCGGTTTCATTGTGTCCATCAGAGATGCCTGACATGCAAAAAAAGGTCCAGAGTCCAAAAAATCTCTATTTGTCTTTCCTGGCGTGGACAATCCCGGTCCTTTTCCACCCCCCCGAGCGGCGGTACCCTAATGGTATGAGCAAGAATCGAATCTTCGGCGCTTTTGTGTTCCTTCTCGTTCTCTGGGCACCGCCGGTCTTAATCGCCGGTGAACCGGCCGCCGGCCAGGAAGAGCGTCCACCGAATGTCGTCTTGATCATGGCGGACGATCTCGGCTTGGCCGAACTTGGTTGCACCGGAAGCGAACGCATCGAGACGCCAAACATCGATCGTCTCCGCGAGCGTGGCATGCTTTTTACGCAGGCGTATTCCGGCTCGACCGTCTGCGCGCCCAGTCGATGCACACTCTTGACCGGTTTGCACACGGGCGCTTCCCAAATTCGTGACAACGGTGAGACGCCAAACTTCTCCGGTGATCCGGGCACGCCGGGAACCGAAGAACTGTCCGGGTGGACTCAACCGCCAGCCGGTGGTTGGTGGGGAGGCCAACGCGGCTTGGTCAAAGGAACCGAAACGATCGCGACGGCGCTCAAGCGTCGAGGTTACGCCACCTACATGGCCGGAAAGTGGGGATTGGGCGGGCCGAAGCTGGGGAGCATGCCGACGGATCATGGCTTCGATGGTTTCATTGGGTATCTCTGCCAACGAAATGCGCACAACTTCTATCCCACCTACATCGTGGAAGACGGCGATCAAGTGCTGCTCGACGGGAATGATCGAGGGCTGACCGGACGCCACTATTCAACGGATCTCATGGTCGATCGCGCCACGGCGTTCATTCGCGATCATGCGGACGAGCCGTTCTTCCTTTACTACGCGACGCCAGTCCCGCATCTTGCGCTTCAGGTCCCCGACGACTCCCTCGCGGCGTATGCCGGACGTTGGGAAGAGACGCCGTACCAAGGTGGCAAGGGGTACCTGCCCAACGCAACCCCTCGGGCGACCTACGCGGCGATGGTTTCTCGATTCGACCGCAACGTCGGGTTGATGATGGACGCGCTCGAGAAGGCCGGCGTCGCCGATGACACGCTGGTGATCGTGACCAGCGACAACGGATCGACGTTCGGAATCGGCGGGTACGACCCGCCCTTCTTCGATGGGACGGGGGGGCATCGAGGGCACAAGTGCAATCTGTACGAAGGTGGTATTCGAGTTCCCCTGATCGCGACCTGGCCGAATCGGATCAAGGCCGGTTCGAGCGATGACACGCCGGTGGCAAACTGGGACCTGATGCCGACGATTCTCTCGTTGGCGGGAGTGGCTCCCACGTCTGAAGTGAATGGGATCGACGTTTCCCCGCTGCTTTTGAGTCGTGGCCCCGCCCCCGAGCGGGACCACCTCTATTGGGAATACCACGCCGGTGGAGGCCTCCAGGCCGTGAGGATGAACCGGTGGAAGGGGGTTCGCAACGGCGTTCATCGTGATGCCGACGTGCCGGTGGAGCTCTACGACCTCGAGATCGACCCCACGGAATCTTCCGACGTGGCGAGCGACCATCCGGAGATCGCGGCGCAGATCCTCGAGATCATGCGAAAGGAACATTCGGTGTCTGCGGTTCCGGGTTGGAACTTCGGCTGGAATGACGCCGCCCCCGTCAAACCCAGACCGGACATCGACGTCATGGAGATCGGGCCTGGTCTGGTAGTCCGGAAGCAGTTCGTGAAGAACGTCGAGGTGGTCATCGACGGTGGGACGCTGGCACTCAGTGGCCCGGGCGATCCAATAAACGGTGCGACGGTTCGGTTCACGCGTGCCGGTGGGGCGTTGATTCTCGAGCGACATACGCCAGACGAGTTCCGGCGTAAGCATGGAAGCAAGATGAGGGCCGAAGATGGTCAAGCCGTCGAAGGCCGTGACTATCAGGTCGTCGCGCGGCCGGAAGGTGGTTGTGAGGTGACCCGGATCCGCGAGTCCGTTCGTGCGGCGGCGCCGCTCGAAGCGAGATTGGATCTGGTCGGGGAGCCAGGTTTTTCGAGCCTCGCCGCCACCCTTGCCGATCGCAATCCCGGTACTTCGCTCGCCTTCGCCGCCTCGGCGGTGGACGTCCCCGCGAATGATGGCCACCGCGTGGTCTTCGTGCAGCGAGGCGAGACCGAGGGTGAAGTGATCACCGAACGTGGGCGACGAATCGCTTCACTGCTTCGAGTTGGTGACTTGCTCGCGCTCCGTCCGGGAGACGTGGCACGGTTCGACGCACCCGTGGACATTCTGAGCTTCGGCATCGCGGAGCCGCTCGACGATTCCGTTCCGTCGATTATTCGGCCCGACTTCGATCCGGCCCTCACCGATGCGCCGGGCGGCTGTGCCACTGATCCGGGCGCCTACCGTCGTCTCCTCCTGACCTGGGATCTGGCTCGCGGTCCTTATGTGAACCGAGGTTTCAATTGTCACCGGGTTCGGATCGACGATTCGTTCACTCATTACCACCCACTGGAGGGTGGTTGGGACGAGATCTATCTTGTTCAAGAGGCTCCCGACGGTGCCCAGCTGCTGGTCTGCCGCGAGACCGATCGATTGGACCGCGAGCAACTGGTCGCCAGCGGGTCAGTGACGTCGCCCCAGGAGTACTCGCGGTTGTCCGAACCTGAAATCGACGGCCTGTTCGAGTCGATCCCACTGCACGCCGGTTCACTCGTACTCCTGCCCCGCGGGCTGGCGCATCGGGGGCTGGGAGGCGCGGTGGTTCAGGTCATCGCGGTCCCCGGATTCCGGCCGGGCTTCGAGATCCCGCTCGACGGTGCCATACAACGACTCAATGGACGGTTCCTTCTCACGGGTGAACGCCGACTGCCTCTTCATAAGGCGGGGGTCGACCGTCCGCGGCCCCAGCGTTCTGGAGACACGCCATGATCCATGCTGTCCTTCTCGGATTCTTGATCACCGCAACCTGCGCTGCTGCCGAACCACCCGTCGAGTATGAACCGAACTGGGAGTCGCTTGATGCGCATCAGACTCCCGAGTGGTTCGAAGATGCGAAGTTCGGGATCTTCATTCACTGGGGCGTCTATTCGGTACCGAGTTTTTGTGACACCAGCACCTACAGCGAGTGGTACCAGCATTGGCTCAACACCAACTCGCACGGCGGAAAAGTCACGAAGTTTCACGCGGAGAACTACGGAGAAGATTTTAAATATCACGAGTTCGCGCCAATGTTCCGGGCCGAGATGTGGGATCCCGCGGAATGGGCCAGCATCTTCAAGCGAGCGGGTGCCGAGTACATCGTGATCACCAGCAAGCATCACGACGGTTTTTGTCTCTGGCCCAGTGAGGTTGCGAGCGAGGTGCGCGGGTATCCATGGGACTCCATGCGGACCGGACCGAAACGCGATCTTCTCGGAGAGCTCTTCGAGGCATGTCGGGAAGAGGGCGTTCGCCCTGGTCTCTACTACTCGTTCATGGAGTGGGAGAGTCCTCTGTATTCGAAGTCGGACAAGAGCGAATACGTCGACAGGGTGATGATTCCGCAGATCAAGGATCTCATCGAGCGATACCAGCCTGCGGTGTTCTGGCCGGACGGCGAGTGGGATTTTCCCGACACCATGTGGAAGAGCCCGGAGATCGTCGAGTGGATCTACGAGAATGCGGCGAATCCTGAAGAGATCGTGGTCAATGATCGATGGGGGCAAGGGTTGCGAGGACAGGTCGGTGACTACACCACCACGGAATACGACAATCTCGGCAACTCTAGCGGCAAGGGGATGCGGAAGACTCGTCCTTTCGAGGAGTGCCGAGGGGTGGGGCACTCATTCGCCTTCAATCGGGCGGAAGGCTACGACATCTACGACTCTCGAACGGCGTGCGTGCAACGGCTCATCGATCTGGTGAGTCGCGGCGGCGTGCTTCTGCTCGACATCGGTCCGACCGCGGACGGCCGGATTCCTCTGATCATGGTCGATCGACTCCTGGCGATCGGTGACTGGCTGGCGGTCAATGGCGAGGCGATCAAGGGCACGCGTCGAAGCCCGTTCCGTGATCTTTCCTGGGGGCGGGCGACGGTCAAAGGCGACAACCTCTATCTGCACGTATTCGATTGGCCCGAAAACGATCGACTCGAAGTTCCCGGGCTGGTCAACGGCGTCCGTCGAGCGACGATGTTGGGTGATCGTCAAGACGGTCGCGAACTTGCGGTCGAGGATGCGAACGGTCCCGGCATCACCATCGATCTCGCGGGTCTTCATCCGTTCGAGCATGCGACAGTGATCAGACTTGAATTGGATGGCCCGCCGCAGGTCGATGATTCGATTCATGCCGACGCCTCCGGCACGGTTCGTCTTCCCGCGACCTCGGCGACGCTGGAGGGGCCGGCGCTTCGAGTCGAGTCCTATCAGGATGCTTCGGGTTCCTTGATTCCCAACCTCGGCTACTGGTCTGATACCACTGCGATCGCGAGTTGGACGGCAAGGTTGGCGGCGGGAACCACCTACGATGTGGAGATGGACTTCGCGATCAAGGATGGTGCGGAGGGTGGCCGTTTTGAACTTCGTTGTGGCGACGCGGTGCTGGAGATTCGGATTCTCGAACCCACCGGCGGCTGGAACGCATTCGATCAAATTGACGTCGGACGGATCAGCATCCCGTCGGAGGTCGGTGATGCCGCCGTACTGATCTCGATCCGGGCCCTCAGCATTCCCGGGGAGGCGGCGGGGAACCTTCGGAGCCTGATTCTCAAGCCGGTGTGACCGAAATGCTCGCCGAACGCTCGCACTTCGGTGATACTCTCCATTCCGAGATCCGGGAGCCGGGATTCCAGGTACGGAGCCCCGCATGGATCAACGATCAACGACCGACCAAACACATCAGGAGTTCTGGTTCATGTTCATTCGTACTCTTCTCGTTGCCTCGATCAGCCAAGTTCTCGGATTCGCCGCAATGGCGGGCGACGTGCCGTTGATTCCCCGGGAGACGCTCTTCGGTAATCCGGAGCGTGCGAACGTCCAGATTTCGCCGGACGGAACCCAGATCAGCTACCTCGCGCCGTTGGATGGTGTGCTTAACGTCTGGGTGATGCCGGTGTCGGGCGGCGAAGCCGCGGCGATCACGAAGTCGATGGATCGTCCGATTCGAAGCTACGGCTGGTCGTGGAACAACGAACAGATTCTCTATGAGCAGGACAAGGGCGGCAACGAGGACACCCACATCTACGCGGTGAATCTGGCCGATGGAAAGACGACCGATCTCACCCCCGGCGACGGCGTCAAGGCGGGGATGATGGGTGGGCACCGCGATCGCCCTGATCTCGTACTC
Source organism: uncultured Phycisphaera sp. (assembly GCA_937919685.1). Classification (GTDB taxonomy): domain Bacteria; phylum Planctomycetota; class Phycisphaerae; order Phycisphaerales; family SM1A02; genus UBA12014. The sequence continues at coordinate 4,720 of CALFOM010000158.1, read as the reverse complement.
AGTCAGTCCAACGCTCGCGATCCTCGGCACATGGACGTAGTCAAGATCAACACCAGGACCGGAGAGCAGGAGATGCTCTTTCTGAACGAAGAGGGCTTCGTGGGGATGACTCCGGATGACGATTGGAACATCCGCATTCGCGCTCGGATGACGCCGGACGGCGGCACCGCCAGCGAGTTTCGAGATTCCCCCGACGGCGAATGGCGGGAACTCGACACGGTCGGTCTCGAGGACGCCATGTCCACCAACACTTCCGGATTCGACAAGTCAGGGCGAGTCATGTGGGGAAGTGACGCTCGCGGTGGCGACAAGGCCCGGTTCGTGGCGGTTCGTCCGCAGCCCGATGGAACTTTCGAGCGGGAGACGATCTTCGAAAGCGATGAGAGCGACGTCGCCGACGTGATGATGAACCCCTTGACCAAGCAGCCCGAAGCGGTCGCGGTCAACCGGCTCCGCACCAAGTGGACGATTCTCGATCCGTCGGTGGAACCCGATCTTCTGAAACTCTCGACGCTGGTCGACGGCGAATTGAACATCGTCGATCGAAGCGGGGACGATCGCACTTGGATTGCGGCGTACCTCGTGGACGATGGACCAGTGCAATACTGGCTCTGGAATCGTGACACGCAGGAAGGCCGCTATCTCTTCTCGAATCGACCATCGCTCGAAGGGCTTCCGCTGGCAAACATGAAGGGCGTGGAAATCCCCGCCCGGGATGGCCTCATGTTGCCGAGTTACCTCACGCTTCCGTTGGGCCTCGACGCTGGCGAACGGGTGCCGTTGATCGTCTTTGTTCACGGCGGACCATGGGCTCGTGACAACTGGGGATACAACCCATATCACCAGTGGCTCGCCAACCGAGGGTATGCGGTACTGAGCGTGAACTTCCGCGGTTCAACCGGATTCGGCAAGGCGTTTCTGAATGCCGGAAATCGCGAGTGGTATAAGGCGATGCAGGACGACATCAACGACGCCGCACAATGGGCGGTCGATCAAGGTTGGGCCGATCCCGAACGTCTTGCGATCATGGGCGGTTCGTACGGTGGCTACGCAACCCTCGCGGGTATGACGAGAGATCCAGAGCTCTGGGCCTGCGGAGTCGACATCGTCGGTCCTTCACACGTCGGAACCCTGTTGTCAACGATTCCCGCCTACTGGGAGCCGGTCAAGGTCATGTTCGAGAAGCGAGTCGGCGGTGCGGATGAGACGGAATGGCTCGATGAGATTTCTCCGCTGGTCCATGTCGATCGAATTGCCCGGCCGCTGCTGATCGGGCAGGGCGCGAACGATCCACGGGTGAAATTGAGCGAGAGCGATCAGATTGTCGACGCGATGGATGCCAGTGGGATTCCCGTCACCTACGTGGTCTTCCCGGATGAAGGTCACGGATTCGCACGTCCCGAGAACAACAAAGCCTTCAACGCCATCACCGAGGCGTTCCTCGGAGCACATCTCGGTGGTCGGGTCGAGGCACTCGGTGACGACGTGGCCGTTTCTTCGGCGCAGGTTCGCCGGATCGGCGGTCTCGACCTCGGGGATACCAAGGAATGGGAGGGCGGCGACACGCCAGCGCCAGTGCTCGAAGCCGTCTCCTTCGACGATCTCACGGAGTCTCAGCAGGGCGAGGTCACCATGATGCTCGAGCAACTTGAGTCTCAGATTCCCGCCGAGGCCATGGGTCAGATGCTTCCGATGATCATCATGCAGTTGAAGGGTCAGATGAGCGGGGTCCCGGAGACCGAACGTCCGGTCGCGTTGTATCTGCTTGGTGAGTTGGAACGTCGGGCGGCCGCGATGAAATCCGCGCCGTCGGAAAGTCCGGTTCCCGCGGGCGAGTAGTTTCGAATTTCTTGATCAAGTACCGCCTCGCCTTCTCTCTCGAAGGCGAGGCGGTTTTATTTTCGGCGGAATCGGGCACCGGGCAATGGTCTCGGCTTCTCGCAAATCGATTACCGAAACGTGTCGTTGCAGGTGTCGGCTCTAAAGGTTCGCCGGCTCCGTCAACGACCATCGTCCGGTGCGGGTAGGCGATGCAGTTCGCCTCGAAGGATCCGGCAGGACTCCTGAATCTCTTGATCTGCGGCCTTGCACGCTGCCGCGAGTCCGAAGAATCCATGGACCATCGTCGGCGCGACTCGAACCTCGGTGCGGACACCGGCCTCCTGCAGCCGGCTCGCGAACTCGCAGCCTTCGTCGAACAAGGGGTCATGTGCCGCGAGATGAATGAACGCGGGCGCTACCCCAGAGAGATCAGGGGTGTGGACGGGGCTTGCCGTCCAGTGCTTCCGGGAGGGAAGATCCGGGCAGTAGTGATTCCAGTACCAGGCCATAGATCGTCGTTCAAGCAGGAGTTTCTCGGCGAACTGGAACATGCTCGGTCGATTGAAGTTTGCATCGGTGACGGGATAGACAAGGAACTGAAAGGAGATCCTTCCCGCGCCGGAATCACGATCCTCGATCGCGGCCACTGCAGCGAGATTGCCGCCGGCACTGTCCCCGCCGACCGCCAACCGCGCTGGATCACCTTCGAATTCGCCGGCATGATCCGCGGCCCAGATCACCGCGGCGACGGCATCCTCGATCGCGGCGGGGTAGGGGGATTCCGGGGCAAGGCGGTAGCCGACAGAGATCACAAGACACTCGGCTTCGTTGGCGATGCGGCGCATCAGCCCGTCCACGGTATCGAGATCGCCGACCACCCAACCGCCGCCATGGAAGAACACGAGTATCGGAAGGATGGTGCCGGGCTTCGGGTGGTAGAGGCGAACCGGGACGTCTCCGCCGGGGCCTTGAAACGACCGATCGAGCACGTTCGCCACAGGCAGACTCACCAGATCGGGATCTACGAAGCGGCTGGACCACGACCTGGCGTCTTCCGGGGTCATGCTCGTCAGCGATGGTTGCTGAACGTCGTGAACGATGATCAGGAGACGTTGGAGTTCGGGATCGACCGGGTCGAGATCGTGGGGTCCGGATTGGATGGACTGTGGCATTCAGCCAATTCTCTAAGAAACAAGCGATCCGTGGGTGTCGAAAGAGGGATTCCGAGCATCCATGATTGGCAAAGAGTCCTATGAACGATAATAAATGACAATGAAGGGTCCCGTAGCGTCGAATGCCGTCAAGATGGATGGCATGAAGTTGAATCCTCACCATTCATCGGAGAGTCGATACGGCAGTCGTCCTTCGGCCACCGAGGTCTTTGAAGTCCTCATGCGTCAAAATGCCGGTCATCTGATGGCATTTATCAGGGCCGTGGTGCGCAACGAGTCCTTGGCGGAAGACGTCTTTCAGGAGACGCTGCTCGTGGCGTGGCGTCGATTCGAGTCCTTCGATCGAGACCGTCCATTCGGTCCCTGGCTTCGAGGCATCGCGCACCTCACGGCGTTGGCGATGTTCAGGAAGGGCAAACGAGAGGTCTCTGTGGACTCCGCGGTCATCGATGCGCTCGAGGTGCGAGCGGAGGCGTTGGAGCGAGTCTGGATCGGGCTGGAGCACAATCCGCTCGAGACCTTGCAGGACTGCGTCGGGAGGCTTCCGGAACGCTATCGAGATGCCGTCGAAATCCTCTATCGGGGTGATCGTTCGGTCGCGGAAGTGGCGACTGCAACGGGGATGGGAATGGAAGCCGCGAAAAAGCGACTGCAACGTGCCCGCCATCTGTTGGCGGATTGCCTTCGAACGAAAGGAGTGCTGGCTTGAACTCTGACGAATCAAGAAACGGTCCGGATCGAGAGGCCGACGAGCGAATCATCGAGGCGATGTTGCGGGCGACGCATTCAGCCGAGCATCTCGATGAGGAACGGCGGATTCAGTCCGCCATGTTTGCCATTCGTGACTTGGAAAGAACTGCTCCGGTCGCATCTCCCGAGTCGGTCGCATCTCCCGAGTCGGTCGCATCTCCCGAGTCGGTGGCATCGCGTCGCGGTCGCTGGTGGATCGCCGCACTGGGCGGGGTGGGATCGATCGCCGCACTGGTGGTGATCACGATTCTGTCGCAGCCTTCGGAGGTTCGAGCGGAACGCATCATTGCCCGAGCGAAGATCGCGGCGGAGAGCGTTGAATCACGGCGATTTGACGTGTTCATCGAATCGACAGTGGCGAGCGAGACTTTGGATTATGAGGGATGGGTGGAACTCCGCTCTCGTCCCGAAAGTCATCCGCTCCTCCGGTTCGAGGTCGAAGAACCCGCTGATCAGGCCTACGCCTGGGGGGTGGATGATCAAGGGGGTTGGGAGCGAACCCCCCAAGGGTTGGTGAGCCGATTCAAGCGAACCGAATGGAGTGATCGGATCCTGGGGGGCGGGCTCGATCTTCTGGTGGATGCGATCCCCGCCATGCTTTCGCGAGTGGAACAGGGATACGACCTGATCGCCGCGACCACTCGGACCATGTCGCCCACGCTCGTGGCCACCAAACGAATCGCGTTCGACGCGAAGTCGCCGGATCGTATTCGAGTCGAGTTCGATGCCGAAACCTACGAAGTCTCACTTCTGGTCCTGGAGTGGGATCAAGCACACGGTGGTGATCTGGCCGCCGATGGTGCTGCCGCGACGGATCAGGATGATGTGAATCGAATGGCGAACGAATTCTCACAAGGCCGAACCAATGGACCGACCGGTCCGCCCGCTCGCATCACCTTCACGCGCCGTGCGACGGGCGATCTCAAGGCCACGAATTTCGATCCGGCCTCGTGATCGGACCTTTGGGGTGGTCGAGC
>CALFOM010000157.1 GCA_937919685.1 uncultured Phycisphaera sp. | reverse complement strand
ATCGCAATCGAACCGACGCTTGGGCGGGTGGATGATCAAGATGATCCAGATGATCAAGATGATCAAGATGATCCAGAAAATCCGGTGGATCTCGATCGAAGTCGACGAGCCCACGCGGCGATCGAGCAGAGCCGACGCACGACCGGTGAGTCCCTCCGTGCGATGCAGGAGGGTGACGCGGACACGCTTCGAGAGGCGTTGCCGGCGGCACTTCGAGCGAGGCTCGTGTCGCCCGCCGGCAGGTTTCAGGTCGAACTCGTTCCTGAGCAGAATATCTGGGAGACCGAGCCCATGGCCCGTTTCATCGACGCGGTTCGGGAGGTCGACCCTGACGTCACCGGCGTGCCGATCACCCAATTCGAATCGCTTCGGGACATGCGCCGCTCATTCCTGATCATGGGCGGCCTCGCCCTGGTCCTGGTCACCGCACTGGTCTGGGTCGATTTTCGAAGTCTCCGTCGAACCTTGATGGTGATGACCGTGCTGGTGATTGGATTGCTCTGGACCGTCGGCGCCGCCTCGATGCTCGGCGTGAGTTTCAACGTCGCGAACTTCTTCGCGATTCCAATCCTGATCGGGATCGGCGTCGATAGTGCGATCCACATGATGCATCGCGCCGACGAGTGCGGAGACGGTCCGCTCGAGTTCAGATCCACGCGTCGCGCCGTGATCCTGACCGCGTTGACCACCGGCATCGGATTCGGATCTCTGGTCTTCGCCCGTCATCTCGGCCTTCAGAGCCTGGGCGCGGTGATGGCGATCGGAAGCATCACCTGCATGCTCTCAAGCGTCGTCCTGCTCCCCGCCCTCATTCGCCTCGGACGTTGAAGCCGTAGGTTCGGCGTGCGAATCGTGAAAATCCACGGGGATTTTCAAATGACCCTTGTTCGGGCGGCTCCGATAAGACCGGCGGCCAAAGATCGAGCGACATTCCCCTTCGAGATCCGTCTGGGCTATCGGAATCGCCGCGGCGAACGGGGTGATTCCACTCTTTGGAATGTCCGCGACACGAGGCACTCTTGAGACAGCGTCCAACGCGTGGTCCTTCCGGACCGCAGATTCCCGGGTGAAAATTCGATCTCGATAACTACGACGAAACAGGATCACTCTGATGCGAAATGAGTTTCTCGCCATCGCCACAATCGCCTTCGCCTCCGTCGCCCACGCCGGCGACGTCGGATCCACCTTCAGAGATGCGACCGGTGAAAACTCCGACCCGAGCCTCTCGAACATCGACATCCTGAACGCCACGTTCAAGAACGATGCGACGAGTCTCTATCTCAGCGTCGCCGTGAACGCCGACGTTTCGGCGACGAACTGGGGAAACTATCTGGTCTTCATCGACCGCACGCCGTCGATCGGCGCCCTCAGCGATCTGAATAGCCGAGATCCCCTCAACGCTCCCTGGGACCGACGGGCTGGTTCCCCGACGGGCGTCGATGCATTTGTCAGCTCGTGGATCGATGGCGACGGCGGATATCTCAATTCCACCTGGGACGGTTCCGCATGGACACAGAACGAGTCCGGGACCCCGGATCTCTCTCAGGCCGCTTCCGGAATCGTGAGTTGGACTTTCAGCCTCGCGTCTCTGGGACTCTCACTGGGTGACACCTTCTACTTTGATGTTGCCACCATCAGTGATCACGACGGTGCTTCGGGGATCGATCTCCTGTCCGTGGACGTGATCCAACCCGGTTGGAAAGACGACTCGATCTCGGGACGAAACCTCACCTATACGGTGGCTTCCTCGATGCCGGTCCCCGGCATCGGTGGCCTCGCGGCGCTGGCCGGTTTCGGGTTGATCCGGCAGCGGCGCCGCCGTTGAGCAGACGTCAAAGTCTCCGATCGCCCTCCCGCCCGTGACCCCGTCACTGATCGGGAGCCATCAGTCCGACGGAGCGTCTTCCGGCGAGTCGATCGCATCGAAGCCGCCGGGAAAATCGACATCCATCGGAAGATCGGGCACGTCGTCGTAGGGTGCGTCGAAAGCATCGAATCCGGCATCCGAATTTTCCGGGGGCTCGAGCGGCTCGACTTCCACTCCTTCCGGAAGCGACTTCAGGAAGAGGCGACCGTAGCCCTTTGTCACGATCCTCGGATCGAGCACCACCACGCGCCCGGTGTCATCGGTTGATCGGATGAGGCGACCGATTCCCTGTTTGAATCGGATCACCGCCCGAGGGACCTGATCCTCCATGAACGGACGCCCCCCCTTCGCCTCGATGGCTTCATGGCGAGCCTGCACGATCGGGCGATCCGGAACATCGAAGGGAAGTCGCGTGATGATCACGTTCCGGAGCGCCCGGCCCCGGACGTCGACGCCTTGCCAGAAACTGGAGACACCGAAGAGGACCGAACGCTCATCCGCCCGGAATCGCTTCAAGAGGAGCCCTCGCGGTCCCGATTCGTGCTGGACCAGCACCGAGTGTGAATGTTCCTCGAGTCGTCCCTTGCAGCGGTCGGCGGCTTCACGCATCGCGGCGTTGCTGGTGAAGAGAACAAAGGCTCCTCCGTCCGTCGCCCGGACCTGTTCGACGATTCGATCGGTCAGTCGATCGAGGTAGTTCGCGTCACGAGGATCGGGCATGTGCGGATCGACGAAAACTTTCATCTGCCTGGCGAAATCAAACGGGGATCCGACCTGAAGGGTCTTCGCCGACTCGGCCCCGAGTCGAGTGGTCACCAGCGAAAAGTCGTCTGCCCCCGTGGCCAAGGTGGCGCTGGTGCAGATCACGGCACCGTCTCGTCCGAACAAATGCTCTCGGAGCACCGGGCCGACATCCACCGCCGCGCACGCCACCGTCACGCTTCCGCGGCCTCCTCGACGTCGACGATCGGAACGAGTCATCATCTCCGCCCAGTAGACGCACCCTTCGACCCCTTGTTCGATCAACAGCGCCGTCGCTTCCGCGATTTCGGTCGCCCGACCCGAGAGCGATCCCAACTCCATCTCATCCGTCTCGTTGGCGACCTTGGTTCGGAGCAATTTCAGACTCGAGGCAAGCTTCCGAAGCGCTGGAGAAAGGGGATTGTCGACGATGCCAGACTCGGAGATCCGAACCGAAGCGCCGCCGGCGCGATCAAGCCAAACCGCCAGATCATCGAAAAAAGCGTTGGTTGCGGTCTCGACCGTCCGAAGCGCGAGGATGGCATCCTCCAACAGCGGATCCGAATCGAGCCGTCCTCCGATCGACGCCAGCACCCCTCGATTCGTTCGTTCGGAGAGCAGCATTCGGAGGAGATGCCGCACTCGACCTTCCGAGATTCGGAGTCCGAAGTGCTCGGCCGCGACGTCCTCCACCGTATGTGCCTCGTCGAGGATCACGTGGGTGTAGGCCGGGAGGAACCCCGCTCCTCGGATCCTCAGCGCCAGATCACTGAAGAAGAGCGCATGGTTGCAGACCAGGATGTCGGCATTCTCCATCCGGCGTCGTGCCGACTGATAGAAGCACTCGTCATGGGTGGGACATCGACGGCCCATGCAGTTCCCGCCGTCGCTTTGCACGTGATCCCATACGCCAGGCCGCTGCAACTGCGGCAGTGTGGCAAGCGTGCCGTCAGTGGTCCTGCCCGCCCAGCGTTCGATCTGCTGGAGCGAGTGCCGTTCTGGCTCGTCGGCCAGAAGCCGGGTCTCGCGTTCGACCGCCAGCCGAAGCCGTCGCTTGGAGAGGTAGTTCGATCGCCCCTTCACCAGAACGGCGGTGAACTCATCTGGCACCAAGGCTCGAAGCAGCGGGAGGTCCTTCTCCATCAACTGCTCCTGCAAACTGATGGTGTGCGTGCAGATGATGATTTTCTCGCCTCGGTTCCCGAGCACGCTCGAGATCGCCGGGAGGAGATAGGCGAAACTCTTCCCGGTTCCAGTGCCCGCTTCGACGAACAGGCGTTCCCGTTTCAGCAGGGTTTCCTCGATCGCCGTCGCCATCTCCACCTGCTGTGGTCGCGGTTCGAAACCCTTGAGTCGTCGAGCGACCGGGCCATCGGGAGCGAGCATGGAGCGAGCGGGAAGAATCATGAGGGACCACCGGAATCCGTGAGACCAAAATACCACTCAGTGTTCGGCGCGGTGGCGGGTCCTGCAACCCCGTCTCGGCCGACGATCAGTTCAGCGGTCGCCGCTTCGGCTCCCCCACTTCACGCGGATAGAGCCTCGGGACCGGCCGATTCTTCTCGATCACGACGATCCGACCTGTCGAGGTCTGATGCACCGCGATGACCGAGGCGTGCAATTTGTGAAGCGCCTGTTTCGCCTCTTCGATCTCGGCTTCCGCCTTGGCGCCCTTGATGGCCAGCACCAGCCCGTCAGGATGCGCGAGCGGGACGGCGTACTCGGCGAGGACATTGAGTGGACCCACGGCTCGGGCGGTGACGAGGTGATACGACTCCCGCTGGACCGGGTCCCGACCCATCGTTTCCGCCCGATCGTTGGCGACCTGTACCCGTTCGAGCCCGAGTTCCTCGGCGGTCTCCGCGAGGAATCTCGCCTTCTTTCCGGTCGTCTCGAGAAGGGTGATGTCGAGGTCCGGCTGGACGCAGGCGAGGATCATCCCGGGAAGCCCTCCGCCAGACCCCACGTCGATCAATCGTGTGTTCTCGCCGATCTTCTCACGCATCTCGAGCACCCAGGGAAGAAGGGTCAGACTGTCGAGAACATGTCGGAACCACGCTTCCTCGGGGTCTCGGATCCCGGTGAGATTCATTCGGGAATTAGCGTCGTAAAGAAGTTCGAGATACCGACCGATCCGGGGGATATCTTCCGGTTCGAAGTGAATCCCCGCCGCCGAACTGGCGGTGAGGAAGCTTTCTGGCGGCGTGGTGAAGGTGGTTTCGGTCATGGGAGAAGAGGGTGTACCACGGTTGGCTTCCGCCTGCGTCGGAGGACGGATTCAACCGGTTCCGGCGACCTCCCATCGTTCCATCCGTCGCGGCCGCCGAAGACCGACATTCAGGACGAGACCGATCATCAGCCAGGCCGTGAGGAGGCTCGATCCACCAGCGCTGACGAACGGCAGGGTCATTCCGGTGATCGGAAGTAGACCGATGGTCATTCCAGTGTTGATGACCATCTGAGAGATCAGCAAGGTGACCAGACCGGTCGCCAACAAGCGACCGAAGAGATCACGGGCGAGCGCCGCAACCAGAAACCCTGCGGAGGCCAGAATCAGGAACAGCGACCAGACGACGATGCTTCCCAGAAGCCCCCACCGGCATGCCACCACCGCGAAGATCATGTCGTTGTGTTCTTCGGGAAGATGGTTGAACCGAAGCAACGTTGCCGCATGATCGCGGCCGACGCCCGTCAGTCCCCCGGCCCCCACCAGCGTCATGGCGCGATCACCTTGGTAGCCGATGTCATCGCGATATCGATCATCACCTTCGATCTGCGCGATGAGGGCTTCGATCCGATCCTGCTGGTGTTCCTTGAGATAACCCCGCACCGGCGTAAAGAGCACCGCGGAAATGGCGAGGGCGCCGCTCAAAGTCAGAATGGAAAGGTGCGAGATCTTTGCCCCCGCAACCAGCAGAAGGGCGAGCAACGTCGGCACAAAAAGTAGGGCCGTTCCGAGGTCGGGCTCGAGCAGGATCAGGCCCATGGGAATCGCGGTGACCACGAACGGCAGCAGGAAGCCCTGCAACGATCGCACGTTCCACCGAAGGCGAAACCATGCTGCCAGTGCCAGAACCCACACGACTTTCGCCAATTCCGAGGGCTGCAGATCGGTGATCCCAAGGTTGATCCAACGCCGGGCGCCGTTGTAGGGGCGGACCAACCATGTCGGAATGAACGGGATCAGCACGAAGAGAAGCAGGCCGGTGACCAGCACACATAACGCCGGCACCCATCGACGCAGCCGTCGGTAATCCGGGCACGCGGCAATGGCCGCCACGAGTAGACCTAGAGGAAGGAACATCGCCTGCTTCCGCGCAAATCCAGGCTCGGTGGTATCGATCGCGATGATCCCGATCAGATTGAGCGCCAGCGCCGCCAGAACCACGATCCAAGCCGCGGTGGCCCAGCGGATTCGCCCCGCCTGCAGATCGCGAGCTGATTCATGGAGTTCACGAGCCGTGAATACCGACCGTTCCGGTCGAGCCGGATCGTCGACACGGGTGGCGGAAGTGATCGACGAATCGCTCAACCGTCCTCGCCTCCGCGACGAGAGGCGGGCTCGATCGCCACGTCCCCTTGAAGGAAGAACGCCGCGGGATCAACGATTCCATCCTTGATCGGAATGGCATCGAGCCAGTCGATATGACGGACTTCCGGGTTGATTCGGTCCAGTGCCGCTTCTCCGAGATACCCTTCTGCCGCCAACGCCCGGATCAATTGCGCGGCGATCGCTCCCCCCGCCCGTCCACCGGAGTTTCCATGTTCCACGACGACCGCGAAGGCGTATCGAGGCTGCTGCTCACCGGCCGGCGCGACCATCCCCGCGTACCAGGCGTGCGACGCTTTGCCGGTCACCTGTGCGGTTCCGGTTTTGGCCCAGACGATCGGGGCCGCGTCGCCGAGGTCGGAGAAATCAAGGATGTCCTCACGGCGACGGTTCTCAAGCCAGAGTTGACTGGCCGTCCCTTCCTTCGCGGATTTTCGCATCCCCTGGAATGCGATTCGGACTGCTTCACGACTCCAGTCACCCGGTTCGACCTCCGCCGCAGGTTCTTCTTCAAGCACCAGCACCGGCACCACCTCGCCACCCTGATTCGCAAGGCGGGCGTAAGCCGTCGCAGCGTGCAGCGGCGTCCAAGCGACCGAGCCCTGTCCGATTCCGAAAAGCATCCGTCCGATCGCGGTGTCATCGGGGATAAATGTCCCTGAACTCGCGTTGGCGAGGCCCGGACCATGCTCCGCTTCCAGCCCGAGGATCCGGTACCAGTCGTGCATCGCCTTGGGACCGAGGGTGTCGGCGATGGTGTAGAAGTAGATGTTGCAACTCTGCGCGATCGCATCCACGGGACCGAGGGTCTCATGTCGGCCGTACAGTCCGGCTTCGGGCCGCCAGCCCCAACATCGCGGACGAAGGAATTCCCCGCGAATCCAACCCTTGCACTCGATGGACTGCTGCAGCCCGAAGCGACCGCTCTCTACCCCCGCGATATAGATCAGCGGTTTGACAATCGAGCCCGGCGCATAGGCGGTGGCGATCGCGCGATTTCTAAAAGGCGCGAGGTCCTGAAGTTCACGTCGCCGAAGGCCATCCGACTCGGAAAGCGATTCGACATCGGAATCCGGCATCAGCATCAGTTCGATGTCGCGCCGGGAAGGCTCGACGTCCGCGAAGGTCGGGGTGGAGACGAGGGCGAGCGTTTCGCCCGTCCGAATGTCCACCACGACCGCGGCGCCATTCAACGGTGTCCCCAAGGGAAGCGTCGTCGCTCGCGGGCCAGCGGCGTTCCAACCGTAGTGGTACTGCTGGACCTTCATCAGCCCGAGATCGGGCTTCATCACCGCCCGAACCCTGGCTTGAAGCGCGACATCGATCGCCAGTCGTCGGCCCCGGCCTGGTTCGGCGATGACTTCCGCCAGCACCGCACCGCTCGATCGATCGATCTCCCGCATGCCGATCGCGCCGTGCAATCGATCATCGAATTCCCGCTCGAGACCGGTCGAACCGACGATGTCTCGTCCCGGTCGATACCCGCGATAGTCGATCGAATTCGAGTCCTTATCGAGGAAGGGGCGTCGATCCAGATCCTCCCGAGTGACGTCGGATCTGGTCGTGCCGACGAGCGTCGATGCGACGCCCCCCACCGAAATCTCCGCGATACCTGGCCCACGGAGGTTCGCAGGCAGCGTCGATCGATCGATCGGCACCCCCGCCTCGGCGTACCCGCGAATCCGTCGATTGACGTCCACCACCGCGAACGCCGCCTCCGACTCGGGCGATCCACCAGTCTCGAGCACGGCGGCGTCGAGCGCCGCGATCGCCTTCTGCAACAGGAAGGTGTCCTCATCCGAGTCGGCGAAGTTCTCGACGATCGAGTGCAGCCCCTTCTGCTCGGCGATCGGTCGCTCGATGAAGATCTCTTCCGCCTCGGAACGACCGCGACGCTTTGCCAGCGCCTCGAACTGCCGCTGCCAGACCGAAGCGGCGCGACCCGAGACACCCCGTCGAATGTCGTCTAAACGGCTGGGCAGCGTCGAGAGGTCAAGTCCGGCATGCCTCTCCGCCGCAGTCCAGACCTCCCGGACCCGCCGATTCCACTCGGGGATCGCTTCTTCGATCGCGGCTTCGCGATCCGAACGCGAGAGGCTGCTCCAATCGGTTCCGATCGTGCGACGGGCCTGTCGGTACGCCTGGCGACGCTGCCACTCACCCGTAAGCACCTCGTAGTCGACACTGAAGTCCCAACTCGATCGTTCGACCGCGAGCGGTCGACCGACTCGATCGACGATCGGGCCGCGAATGGTCGGCTGGTAGCTCCGCTGGATCAGCCTTGCCTCAGCGCGAGCGAGCCGGGCCGGACCCTCGATGATGGCCAACCGAGTCATCTGGGCCGCCAGCGCGACGGCAATGATCGCAAACACCAGAACCAGAACGACCAACCGGATGTGGAACGGCGTGATCCGAGCGTCGGTCTGGCCTGAGGGTGGTCGCATTCGGCTCCGGGAAGATCGATCAGCGGGTGGATCCGACTTCCGGCCGCCCAGCCAATCGGATCATTCGGGTGAAGGGCCCACGCCGAGGGTCGACGAGGGATCCGCCTTAGAACCATATCGGCTTGATGCCGGGGGTGGCTTTCCTTACGACGCGGACCGATCTAACTTTCAGCGCCGGGCGTCCACCCGCCGCAGACGGAGAAGACCGTGCCGAACAGCCTCACACCTCGGTCGAACCACCGGCCTCGAGTCGCCGGACCTCCACGCCGTGGGGCGCGAATCGTGCCGGGTCGATGTCGATGGATTGCCAGGTCCCGAAGTGACAGGGAATCGCGATCGGCGCCTTCACCATCTCTGCCGCCCGGGTGGCATCCGCCGGGCCCATCGTGAATCGATCGCCGATGGGGAGGATGAGCACGTCGGGCCGATGGATTTCCGCGATCAAGGCCATGTCGCCGAAGATCCCGGTATCGCCGGTGTTGTAAATCGTCGTATCACCCATTCGGATCACCAGCCCCGCGGGCATGCCCATGTACCGACCACCGAAGCTCGAAGAATGGAAGGCTTGGGTCATGGTGATCCGCCCAAATGGCATGTCGACCCCCCCTCCGGGGTTCGCGGGCTCGAGCTTCTCCAGGCCCTCCTCGCCGAGCATGTTGCAGAGTTCGAAGGGGCCAAGCACCGTCGCGTCGCACCGCTTGGCGATGGCCAGCGTGTCACCCATATGATCTTCATGACCATGGGTGAGGGCGATATGCGTGCAGGAAATGGATTCAGCGGTGATCCCAGCCGCCTCCGCCTGAGGATTCCCCGTGATGAACGGGTCCATGAGAACCGTGTGCGTCCCGTCACTGAGACTGAACGCCGAATGGCCGTGAAAGGTGATCTTGACGCTCATGGGTCGCTCCGGCCTTTTGTTTGCTCAGCCTGAGGCTAAAAATCGAGACTACGGTCTCCGATGTGGAGAGCATCACGGAGTGGCCGCAGACGGTCAACCGGAAATCTCCTGATTCGCGGATCGCCGGGACCGATTATCATGCTCGACCCGCCGCTTCGCTTGCAGAAGCGTCCCCTTCCACTCCCCCCATTGACCTTAGGAACCTCCGCCATGGAATGCGGCATCGTCGGACTGCCCAACGTCGGCAAGAGCACGCTCTTCAACGCCCTCACCGCGGCCGGGATCGAGGCGCAGAATTACCCCTTCTGCACCATCGAACCAAACATCGGGGTGGTGAGCGTCCCCGATCCGCGCCTGGAGACGATCCGGGAGCACATCGAGAGCAAAAAGATCATCCCGGCCGTCATCCGGCTCGTCGACATCGCCGGCCTGGTCGAAGGCGCCAGCAAGGGCGAAGGTCTCGGCAACAAGTTCTTGGCGACCATCCGCGAGGTCGACGCCCTGCTCCAGGTCACCCGCTGCTTCGAAGACGACGACATCGTCCACGTGTCGGGTTCGATCGACCCGGTCCGCGACATCGAGATCATCGGCCTCGAACTGCTGCTCGCCGACGCCGAACAAGTCGACGGTTCGCTCGACAAGGCACAGCGTCAGGCACGTTCCGGCGACAAGGACGCCCAGTTCCGACTGAGCGTCCTCGAGAAGTGCAAGGCGTGCCTCGACGACGAGCAGCCGCTCCGCACCCTCGACCTGAACCCCGAAGAGGCGAAGGCCGTGAGGTCCTTCGGCTTCATCACCGCCAAGCCGATCCTCTACGTCGCCAATGTCGACGAAGATCACGCCGATGGCTCCGGACCGATGGTCGATGCGGTCCGAAAGTACGCCGAGGAGAACGGCGGCGGCGTGGTGGTGGTCTGTGCGAAGATCGAAAGCGAACTCGCCGAACTCGATGAAGATGACAAACTCGAAATGCTCCAATCGCTCGGCATGGCGGAACCCGCCCTCGCCGTGGTCGCCCGCGGGTCGTACGACTTGCTCGGCCTGCAGAGCTACTTCACTGCGGGCCCGAAGGAGATCCGGGCCTGGACGATTCATAACGGAGACACGGCACCCAAGGCAGCAGGGGTGATCCACGGCGACTTCGAACGCGGCTTCATCCGCGCCGAGTGCTACCTCGTCGGCGACCTCGTGCAGTACAAGAACGAGAAGTCGATCCGCGAGGCCGGAAAGTTGCGCAGCGAAGGCAAGGACTACATCATGCAGGATGGCGACGTGGTGAACTTCCTCTTCAACGTGTAGGTCCCGACCAAAGCTACAAGGCATCGTCGGCGCACCCTCGCGATCGGAACGCTGATAAGGATTGGAGTGACCACTGCGCCCCGGGCGAAGTCGGCCCCACGCCGAAAAAGAGATAAGAAAGGCGTTGTTCCCGATACTCCGGCCCCGCGAAAGGAGGAAGAGAAACGGAACATGATTCCTCGCCGAGGTCGCCGCATGTTTCTTAAAGAAGCCCGACGCCTGCGGGTCGCCTCACACCTCGCCCCAGTTCTCCAACAACAAGGCCAGATCCGCGGCGTCGACGACATCATCGAGATTGAAGTCCGCCCAACACGACGCCTGCTCCGAGCACGCACCCCATTGCGCGAGAACGATCGCAAGATCCCGTCCGGAAACGAATCCGTCGCCGTCATGGTCGAAGTGCGGCACGTACGGGCAACAACTCGTGGACGGGGGGACGGGCCGACAGGGAGTTGGAGTCCCCGCCGCATACCCCGGGTAACTGCCCAGCCCCCACTTGGCGCAGGCGAATCGCAGATCATAGATCCCGAGCTGGTTCTGATTGAGTGGGTAGGCGCATGTGGAGTCGCCGCTCGAATCGGACGATCCGAAGAACGGGTGCGATGCGGTCTCCGCGACGAAAGCCGCCGCAAAGTTCGAGAAGTCCGCGTAGGTCCAGTGCCCGAAAAACGGATTCCCGTAGCAGTTCTCCAGTTCTGCTTCTTCGGCGCTGAACAGGAACACGAACCTCGAACTCATCTCCGCGTCCTGCACGGCTGGAATCGGATAATACGCACTCACCTCGGTCACCAGATACGCCGAGTCGGTGATCGGCACATCTCCAGGCAGACCGTGCCCCATCGCGATCCCGCCGGGAAGCCAACCACCCTGCCCGACCAGAGGCTTCCATCCCGCGCCCGGAGAACACTCATTCAAGGCCGGCACCTGCGCCCCACTCAAGGTTCCGGTGGACAACTGAACGCTGGGGGCAAGAAAATCGGAGACGCCGAGCTGGCTGGTGGTGACGCTCTGCGTTCCCCGCGAGAGAACCGTGGCATCGGCGCTGAACGTGATGCCGACATGGGTCGGATTCG
>CALFOM010000156.1 GCA_937919685.1 uncultured Phycisphaera sp. | reverse complement strand
TCTTGTCATCTTGTCATCTTGTCATCGTCTTGTCATCTTGTCATCGCCGTGTTTCGTCTGGCCTCACTCTTCGATGCCAAGCAACTGCACGTCGAAGATGAGCGTTGCTTTGGCCGGAATCTGGCCTCGTCCAGCGGGGCCGTAGGCGAGGCCGAAGGGGATGATCAGCTTTCGCTTGCCGCCGACCTTCATGCCGCCGACGCCCTCGGTCCATCCCTTGATCACGCCGTTGAGCGGGAAGACTGCTGGTTCTCCGCGGTCCACGGAAGAGTCGAATTTGGTGCCGTCCACGAGCCATCCGGTGTAGTGGACGGAAACCTTCGAACTGGCATCAGGTGGGATTTCGCCGGCGCCTTCTTCAAGTTCGACGTACATCAATCCGCTCTCGGTCGAGATCATCTCGCGATCACCGACCGCATCACCCGGAAACCGGGGAACCACGGTGTCGGAGATCATCTTTCCACTCACCGCATTGACGATCACGTCGTGTCGCTTGCCTTCGTTGTAGATGACCACGGTGATCGTGGGCGGGTCCGCATCGGTGTTCTCGAACACTGCTTTGACCAGGCCGTCGCTGGTTTCGAGCGCCGTGCGGATCGCGTTGGGAATCGTCAACATGGGTGCAGTCACCACACCGGTGGCACCGTCGACGATGACCTTCCGGGTCACGCCGTTGTGGACCAGAGTGAGTTCGTATTCGAGATTGTCACCACTGAATTTGGCGGTGACGCCTCTGACCGTGCCGCCGGTCTTCTCTTCAGCCTGTTTCACTGCTTCCTGCGCGTTGATACGAGCTGCGGAGAGACGTTGCTCGACCTGGTAGGGGTCGGGCGGAATCGTCGTGTAGTCGGGTGAATCAGCAGGTGGATTGCTCATAAGAAGAGTGGCACTCGGCAGAAGGGCTGCCAGAAGATTGAGAATGGACATCGCGGGTTTGCTCCGGGTCTGGCCAAGAGGAAGATCGTCGTCGCGTGACGGCGGGCGATCATGGTAGGCCCGTTCGGGCCGGTTCGGGCCGGTTCGGAAGGTGCGATCCGAAAGATACGCGGGTATCGTTGCTCGAAGCAACTGGAGATCATCTCGGAGATTCAAGATGCACGTTCGCCTCACGCTCGTACGAGTCGCTTCGATCACCACCGTCGCTCTGGCCATGTCGCTGGTCGCCTGTGAAGACACGGAGGTCGCGGGGCCCGGTCCGGTGATCGATGATGGTCCAAAATCGACCCTGGGGAAAGCCAAGGGGTTCGCCGAAGACACCATTGCGGACATGGAGGCCCGACAGGCTGCCATTTCACGTCAGGCTGACACCGTCTTCGATGACAAGGCGGCCCGCGAACTCGAGGATTCCGGCGATTTCCCCGACGGTGGCTGAGTACGCGTCGTGTCGAGTCGGCCTGAGACCTCGAGATCGATCGGAGGGATCCGGTTTTTGTCTGGCAGCGTTCACTCCGGAAGGCCACTCCTTGCGGCGGGGGTGAGGCCTTGTCGAACTCGCGGCCTAACGGCTAGCCGAGTCGATCAGGGTTCAAGGCGAGCAGATCATCCACGACGAAAGTGCCGTCGCGGCGGATGGTCTCGTCATCGAATCGAATCTCGCCGCCGCCATAGTCCGGACGCTGGATGCAGACCAGATCCCAGTGGATCTCGCTCCGGTTTCCATTGTCCGCCTCCTCGTAGGCCTGGCCCGGTGTGAAGTGGAAGCTCCCGGCGATCTTCTCGTCGAAGAGGATGTCCTTCATCGGGTTGAGGATGTGCGGGTGGAACCCGATCGCGAATTCTCCGATGTATCGGGCGCCTTCATCGGCATCGAAGATGTCGTTGAGGCGTTCCCCGCCCACCGTCGCGCCGGATTCAACGATTCGACCGTTCTCGAAACGGAGGCGGACGTTCTCGAAGGGGACGCCGTGGTAGATCGTGGCGGTGTTGAACGCAATCACTCCGTTTACCGAGTCGCGGACGGGTGAAGAAAAGACCTCGCCGTCGGGGATATTCATCTCTCCCGTGCAGGCGACCGCTGGTATGTCCTTGATGCTGAAGCGGAGATCAGTCTCTCCAGGGCCGAGAATATGGACCCGATCTGTTCGTTGCATCCGCGCCTGCAGGGCGGCGGCCGCTTCGGCCATGCGGCGGTAATCAAGGCAGCACACCCGGAAGTAGAAGTCCTCAAACTCGTCGGTGCTCATGCCGGCGAGCTGGGCCATCGAAGGCGTGGGCCATCGGAGCACGCACCACTTCGTGCGCTTGACTCGTTCCTCGAAATGCACGGGCTTCTGATAGGTCCGGCCGAACAGGCTCATCGACGCTTCGTCGACCGACGCCATTTCACAGGCGTTCTCCGAACCGCGAACCCCGATGTAGGCGTCCATCTTCTTCATCCGATGTTCGTCAATCGCCGCCCAAGCCTCGACCGCCGACTCATCCGCACCATCTACCAGGGCCCGGAGCACTCTGGTCGAGCGAAGTGCGACATGGGGGTGAGCGCCGCACTCCCGGGCGGCCTTGATCACCGCGCAGATGAATGCTTCTGGAACATCGAAGGCCTCGATCAGGACGTGCTCGCCCTT
>CALFOM010000155.1 GCA_937919685.1 uncultured Phycisphaera sp. | reverse complement strand
GGAGTCGGAGCCTTCTTGGTCGACTTCGACTTGCTCGATGGAGTCTTCTTCGTAGCCACGTGTGCAGCATCCAGGCGAGAGGTCGGGGGACGAAAGCCGGTCTGGCTCGTCCGAAATCACTCGATTCGGGTTGCGGAAGAATACCGAAACCTCAGGTCTGCTGCAACCTCGCGATGCATCCATAACGACAGAATGGCGAAAAACCGTCGGCTACTTTCGCGATCATGCGACGATCTTCGGGGATCGTCACGTTTCAGCCGGTGCCGGCATCTCCATGGAGACCACAGGGCCGATCGATCGGAACTTCTCAAACCGCTGCCGAACTAGAGTCTCTGGCTGCAAGCGTGAGAGTTCTGCGAGTTGATCGAGAATCCAACTCTGGAGTTGCGCTGCCGCTGCCTCTGGATTCCGATGCGCCCCGCCTTCCGGCTCCGGGATGATGGCATCAACCAGGCCGTGCTTGAGATTGTCCTTCGCGGTGAGATTCAAGGCACGAGCAGCGATCGTGTTGGTCTCCTCGTTGGCTTCCTTCCAAAGAATCGCCGCGCACCCCTCAGGACTGATGACCGAATACCAGGCATGCTCGAGCATGGCCACCCGATCTCCGACGCCAATCCCCAGAGCACCGCCCGAGCCACCTTCCCCAATGACCACGCAGACCACCGGGGTCCGAAGGCGACTCATCTCCATCAGATTTCGGGCGATTGCCTCGGCCTGGCCCCTTTGCTCGCTTCCAACTCCGGGATAGGCGCCTGGAGTGTCGATCAGGGTGACGATCGGCAATCGGTACTTCTCTGCCAACTTCATTTTCAACAAGGCCTTCCGGTAGCCCTCGGGGTGGGCGCATCCGAAATGGCATCTGATCTTGTCCGCCGTCTCATGGCCCTTGCAGTGGCCGATCAACATCACTTTGCGAGATCCGATCCGCCCGAACCCACAGGTGATCGCCGGATCGTCTCCAAAGTGTCGATCGCCATGCAGCTCGCAATAGTCTCGGCACATCATCCGGATGTAGTCGTCGGAGTGAGGCCGAAGCGGGTGACGAGCCACTCGGACGGTCTGCCACGGTGAGAGATCCCCGTAGATCTTCCGCAAGAGGTCGTTCCGGGTACTCCGGAGACTCTGAATCTCGGCTTCGAACCGAGCAGAATCATCTTTCGAATCAAGAGCATCGATCTGCCGGTCGATCTCCTGAACGGCAGATTCGAATTCGAGTTCGTAATTGGGGCTGTAACCTGCAGGTGGCATGGGGCACGAGTATAGAACCTCTCGACGCCGCGAGACAATGCTCAACCTGCGACACTGAAAATCATGACCCGCCAGGCCATTGATCCAAACCTCCAACTCGCCGTCCTCGGGCTCGGCAACATGGGCGGCGCCGTCCTTCAGGGTGGGTTCGCCCGTGGAATCCTCACCCCAAAATCCGTCATGGTTTGCGATCCCGACCAGTCCCGGCTGTCTGCATTCGTTGATCTGGGGTGTCAAACCGGTACCCCGGCGGACATCGCTTCCGCGCCCCGCGTCCT
This sequence comes from uncultured Phycisphaera sp., assembly GCA_937919685.1. Lineage (GTDB taxonomy): Bacteria > Planctomycetota > Phycisphaerae > Phycisphaerales > SM1A02 > UBA12014. Next base: position 693 of record CALFOM010000155.1, on the reverse strand, counting down.
CCTGGCGGTCAAGCCCCAGGTCTTTCCCGAGTTGGCCGAAACGTTTTCAAGCCGGCCAAGAGACCGCACCGTGATCAGCGTGATGGCGGGCATTCAGGGACACCGGATCGCCTCCGCCATGGGCGCGGGAACGTCGGTGATCCGGGCGATGCCCAACATGCCGGCATCGATCGGGTACGGGGTGACGGCCATCGCGGCATCCTCAGAGGTCTCGGACTCGGAGCAAGCTTTCGCCCGTGAGCTCTTCGCCGCGGTCGGCACCGTGGTCGAGGTCGAAGAAGAACTGATGTTCGCAGTCACGGCGACCAGTGGTTCCGGTCCGGCCTGGGTCTACCGACTGGTCGAAGCATGGATCAAGGCCGCAGAGGAACAAGGCCTGCCGCCCGAAACCGCGAAATCACTGGTCCATGGGACGCTCCTCGGCGCCGCCCAACTCCTCCATCACTCCGATCGATCTGCCAGTGAACTTCGAGCCGCCGTCACCAGCAAGGGCGGCACCACCGCAGCCGGGCAGGCCGCGATGGATGATCACGGATTCGACCGAGCGATCGCCGAGACGATCGCCGCCGCGACGCGACGGGGACGGGAACTCGACGAAGGGCACTGATCGCCTCCGAGACGGGTTGATCAGAAATCACGACGCCGGAATCGCCAGACTCCGAATCCGAGAATCAACGCCTCGAATCCGAGGCT
>CALFOM010000154.1 GCA_937919685.1 uncultured Phycisphaera sp. | reverse complement strand
GACATCCCCCCCCTCCCCCTTTGATCACCGCTCACGCCCCGTCGACCACACGGAGAATCGCTGCCCGCTGCGTGCCCGTGAGCTCAGGCCACGACCGGACCACCTGGTCCAGCCTGTCATTCTGCAGCTGAGTGGTGGCAGTATTGGTGACACTCTTCCGGCACCGCGGGGTCGGTTTCCTCGCACGTTGCCAAGGTGACGGTCGGGCGTTCGAATCGCCTGTGGACCCGCACTGCCACAAGAACGCCTCCCGCGCGTCAGTCGACGTCGGAATCCGTCGAACGCACCACCGGCACCTGAACCTCGCCGTACCGCCAGAACCACGGCACGAACGGACTGTTGTAGCCAAGGAATCTTGACGATCCATCGGCCTGCCATGTGGACTGCCCCGAAAGCCACGCCCTCACCCGCGCGAGTCCCTCGGAATAGTGCGCGGGCGAGTACGAGCCCCGCACCCCGATACTGGCGTACGCGCGTGGAAGAATATCCTCGACGCGAACCACGCCGTCCGTACCGACCGGACCGAGATCGGGCGTTCTATAGAGGAACGCCATGCCAGTCATGCGGTCGCCACCCCCGTCGTCCTGACCACCGGCCGCGTCACCGTCGTCGTAGGTCATGTCGACGGGCGAGGTCATGGGGATGTCGTTCGAACTGATGTGCTGGAAGAGCGACCGGAACATCGGCGTGGTCCCTCCCTTCCCGTCCTCCTCGGTCACCACCGCGGCGCGGTAGCTCGGGTACTCGCGGATCTCGACCTTGCCGACCGGGGTCAATTCGGGCCAACCTTCCGGAAGCGGCGCCGAATCGAAGTACCAGGCCCCCCCGGAGCTGCGGACGCAGCTCACGAGGACCAGCGGTATCGCGACGAGGGGCAGGATCAGGATCCTTGCCGCTCGCTTGCGAAGTGACTTCTTCCGCGGCTGGGAGGTCGTCATCGTTCCGCTTCCACTCATGGTTCATCTCCGAGTCGTGACTTAGGACACTGCCCGTCCGGCCAGTTGGGGACAACTGACTCTACACGCTGATCGTCGAGCCCGAGCATGACCGCATCAAGACGACCTCAAGGTTCAGCGAACGCCCATTCGATCGCCAGGCGCACCCGACCGCTCTCCACGAATGCCACGGTCACGAAAAAAACGCTGCTGAGATAAATCAATCGCAGCACTCGACGTTCGGGACCGCGACACTTCCCGGCGGAGGCCGATGGAGGTCGCCCCGCGATGGCGACGACGACCGAGAAGGCTGACCCCTGCGATCGCCGCGAGACCACCGGACCTGGCCCTGGGGACAGGGACGGCCATCAAATCGTCACCGGTCGTCACGGTGATGAATTGGCCAACGCCGCCTTTCGTTGAATCCGGTGGCAGACGTTCCTTGTTCGACTCTGAGCGAGACCACGCAGAAACACGATATCGTGAGTCCGGAATGCCCCACGCTCACTTGGAGAAGCCATGAACGCGACACGGATCTTCCTTGCAACCGCGACGGCCGCCGGCGCTGGATTCGCGTTCCATGTCTTGTACGGACGTGTTTTCGCGCAGGACTACATGGCCGCGGCAGCCGAGAGTGGCCGTATGAACGAGATGCTGCAGGAGCCTTATCCAACCTACGTCGTCATCATCGCCGCGTTTACCGCGTTGTTGCCGACACTGGGAAAGGTGCTCGTCTGGTTGCTCATCCGCGACAAACTTCCGAGCCTGACGACCTTCGGTAAAGCGATCTGTTTCACCGGACTGATGATGCTCATTGATGGCGACGTCTTGAGAATGCCGGTGATGAACTTGCTCGTTGGCATGCCACTCGACATCTGGACCGTCCACTCGGCCGAGAAATGGGTCATCGTGCCGATGATGTGCTTCCTCATTGCATTCATCCTGCCACCAACCCGTGGTGACGGACCTTTGTCCAGTCCCGCAATGGTCAGGTGAACGGGCACGGAGGCGTGACCGTCTCTCAGGACTTCGGGCGGAGTGGATGGGGCGGCGTACCCACCCACTCTTCGATGCGCCGGCGAAACGGAGAATCGCGTGGCTTCCCCGCTGAATCTTTACTGGACCTCCTCCGTCCGGCCAGCCAGACGCCTGAAACTCGAACAAGCCTGCGTTAAGCTAGAGTCCTAGGATGACCCCAAGGACTCCGAAAGGCCCCCGCCACGGTTTCTTCGTCGCGGCCAAGACCGTCGTCATCATTTTCTTGATGATGTTCATCTTCATGCTCGTGATGGTCGTGCCTCAAATGATCAACGGCCTCAGCAAAAATTACGGCAGCTGGGACCAAGATCACGGCGCAATCGCCCTGTTCCTCTCCTGGTTTCTCCTCGGTCCGCTCGCCGTGGTGAGCATCCTGATCTCACTGATTTCGCTCAGGCTCACCGATCAGAAGAAGTGGTCGGGCATCTACCTGGCCACGCCGTTTCTGGCGTTCGGACTCTCGTTGTTCCTCGAGTCCTTGTTTCAAAGCTTGGGAAAAGACAGCGGCTTCTTAACATACTTTTGATCGTCTTCAAGGACGCGCCGGAACAGGTGAGCCACGCGCTCCTACGTTGTGAACGCCGCTTGAAGCGCGTTGGAACGCATCCGGACGCGTGGAAGTCGTGGCCACCCACCGACCGATGGTGATTGATGATGGGTTCGGAACAGGTGAGCCACGCGCTCCTACGTTCTGAACGCCGCTTGCGCGTGGAGGTTGTGGCCACCCACCGACCGATGAAAAATGAAGACGCCATCTCGCCCCGTCGAGTCGCC
>CALFOM010000153.1 GCA_937919685.1 uncultured Phycisphaera sp. | reverse complement strand
GCCACGTGCGCCGTCGACGTGGTGTCGCCGGGCGAGGCCCGCTACTCCTGATTGGAGTCGGCGTCTTGGTCGCCATGGTGCTCATCGCCGTGGTCTGGCGACTTGATCGCCCGGGATCGTCTTCAGCATTGAAGCGAACGGTCGATCTTGATCGCATTGCGGTGCCGTCGGTGCCGACCGCCGAGGAACTCGCACGTCCAGCGACCGATCTTGATCGGGACGTGATGGCCACGCTTCGAGACGGTGCCTCGGTGCAGGTCGCCGGTCAGGATGGGCGACTCGCACAGGAGTACGGCGCCGTTCGGATCGATCCGCTTCCAGATTCTTGGGTCGACATGGACCGTCCGTGGGCGAGGCTTCATCCGTCGAATGGCCGCATCGTCGAGATGCAGGCGATCGAAGGGAAGATGCGGGTTCCGGATCAGGCAATCGAATCCGGGCGTCTTCAGGGCGAGGTGCTGATCCGCATTTTCGAGCCGCCACTTGACGGACGGAGCGTTCCGTTGGATCAACGAACGCCGTCCGTGGTGATCGAGACCGAGGAAGCGGACTACGACGCGGTGGCCGGGGAGATTCACAGTTCCGGCGAGGTTCGCGTCACCACCTCGGAGGCTTCCTTCACAGGAGAGGATCTCCGGATCCTCTTCGAGTCGGATGGCTCGCGAATCGCCCGTTTGACGATGGAACGAGCGATCGAACCGATCATCCTCCGGCCGTCATCATCGCCTTCAGCGACGGCATCCCCGGGAACCTCGGTTCCGCGGGCCGCTCGAGCCGCAGAGGTTCGAGGTGACGAGGCTTCGAATGCCGATCCGGGGAAACAAGAAGGCCTCAACGATGCGAATGCGTGGTCCACGAATCGTGATGCCAGCGAGGGTGGCGTGAGGATCGACCGTGACCGCGATGTCGAGACTCGGAAGGATGCCGTCGATCCCGACGCTTGGTATCGGCTTGTTCTGGAAGATCAGGTGCTCGTCGAACGAGTTTCGTTCGATGCCGACGGCGTCGCGACTCGCAGCACGGTCGAAGGTGACCGACTCGTCGCCACGTTCGCGATGGGAGAAGGTGGGCTGGACGCCTCCTTTGCATCGGTTCCCCCGGTACCGGCACCGACGATGTCTCTGAGCGCGTCAAGCCTCGTTTCGGTCTCCGCACTGACCTACGGTCCGGTGCGTACCGTGACACAGGCTGACGAACCGGAGTCAGAAATTGTCCGCGTTCATTTTTCGGGTCGTCTGGTGATGATTCCGGATCCCGATGCGGCGGCTCGAATGCAAAGCCGGACCGATGCCGAGGTCGTGATCGAGTCCGTCGCGGGTGATGGAATCACGCTGGCCGACGAAGGCAACGACGCGACCGGATCCTGTGCCCGACTTGAATACCGCACGCAGTCCGAGCGCATCGATCTGATCGGCGACGATCAGAACCCGCTCATCATCGAGAGTCCGCGGTTCGCGTTGGAAGGCGGACGTTTCTGGATGGTCAGAGCAAACGGCGAAGGTGGGCTCGTGGGTCCCGGCCGGATGCGTTTCGAAGACGACGGGGCGATGCGGGTTCGGTCCGCATTCCGCAGCGCCGCCGACCTCTACGCGAGAGGTATGAAGACACTGCTCGCTGCCGGCCCCGGCGCCGAACACGTGGTTGCGTTCGCCGCGCTTTCCGCGATCGGGCAGGATGAACCACCGGTCGAAGCCAACTCGCCCCGGCTGGAGATCGTGTGGGAAGGTGGAGTCGATCTCGATTTCGACGACCTTCAGGCAGACGGTCGTCTGGAACAGGCACGCTTCCGAGGAGACGTTCAGGTCGCGGGCGACGCCTTCAAACTCGGTTCCGATTCCCTCGTCGTCGACTTCGCCAAGGGCGGAGATGGCGAGGCGATCGAACGCATCCTCGCGGTCGGCGGCGCCCGCGTTGATCGAGTCGGGGAGATCGGTTCGCTTCAGGCGACCTCGATTGACCTCGCACTGGCACGAACGGATGACGGGCGGACCATTCCGACGGAGATGGTGGCTGAAGGCGACGTCGAAGCACGTGATCCGGGCCAAACGCTCTGGACCAATCGGCTTGTCGTTCGATTCCGTCCTCGTGCTGATGACGAGGATGCGCCAACGGCAACGACGGGAATCGCTGGAGAACTCGCAGGCGGCGATGTCGGCGCCGTGGAGATCACGACCGTCAACGCCGCGGACGGCGTTCAAGTCAGGCTTGAGGAAGGTGCCAGGGTCTTTGCGGATCGACTCGAAGGCGATGGAGTCAATCGGACGCTGCAACTCGAGGGCGAGGATGTGATGGTGCTCCGGTCGAACGTGGTTGCGGATCGTCTCCGGGACGTCCAGTTCGACGATGTCTCCCGAACGGTTCGAGGGACGGGTCCGGGTCGATTCCGGTACTACGACAAGAGCGTGGTGCCCGAGTCGAAGGGGCGAATCGATCGGCCTTCACCGCCCACTCGGACCTCTCTGGCCGCCACTTGGTCGCAGTCGATGTTGTACAACGAGACTGCCAACGACGGCGGTGGTCGACTCGACCTCGAAGGTGACGTCCGTGTCCGAAGCACGCCCGACCCGATGACCAGTGACCGGCTCGACGCTCGGCGCGTCTCGCTTGACCTCTCCGACGAGGTTGGCGGTGTCCGGCCGGTCGGTGAACGTGATCAGGGGCTGCTCGGCAAAGACGGCGGCAAGACGCTCGATCGACTGATCGCCCGTGGCGATGCGGTCTTGGAGAGTCGGACCTGGAACAGCGCTGCTCGACGCGGCGATCCTCGGCTCTTTCGAGTGAGCGGTGATCACGTCGAATACACCGTCTCTTCACGGGAGGCGTTGGTCGACGGTCCCGGTGAATTGCTCGTGCATGATCCGGAGTCATCGAGTTCTAAGGCGGAGCGAGGCACCGCGTCGACCGCCGGGTTTGGCATCGATGGAACGAGCCGGTTCCGCTGGGCGAGGCGGATGACCATGAACCGCGAGATCGATGACCGCTACCTCGTGATCATGGAGCGTGAAGTGGAGGTCCTGCATGCGGGCATCGATCCCGAAGACACCCTCACGCTGACCGCAGATCGACTTGAGGTCACGCTCGAACGTCCGGAAGAACGGGCCGGGGCGGTTGCCGAAGCACCCAAAGCTGACCCGCCACTGGTGGATGGCGAGCCCTCCAAAGTGGCGGAAGTGGCACCGGATGAGATTGAAAAGAAGGACAAGAACGAACTGATGGCAGCCGGCGTGGAACTCGGCGGTCCCGCGGAATTGGTCCGCGTAAGAGGCATCGGTCGCGTCTTTGTTCGCACCCCGGATCATGACATCGAATGTCAGGAGTTCGATTACAACGTCGACACCCAGATTGCGATGCTCCGAGCGAGCCCAGGTCGGGTAGTCACGGTGCAGTCCAAGGGGGCGGCGACGCCCATTCGCGCCGAGCGAGTCCAGTGGGACCTGCGGACCGGACGGATCAGGATCCTTGGTGGCGAGGGTGGCATCGCCCGCTGACGGTGGCATCGTCTCCCGCGTCTCCCGCGTCTCCCGCGTCGCTCGGACTCGGCGTGCAGGGCATGCACGAGTCGTGTCTGAATGTGACCGGCACGGGCCGAAACGAAACGTCCATGGGAATCAGCGGCCTGGGCAGACGCCCCACGCCCCGATTAGCCACCCGAGATCCGCACTGCTCACGACGCCGTCGAAGTTGAGATCCGCGGGCGTCCCTGGGGAAACTCGTCCCCATGCGAGCAGCAGGATCGCGAGATCGGCGGCGTCCACGGTGCCGTCCCCGTCGAGGTCGGCGGGGCAGCCGGCCCCGGGAACGAGGATGACCTCGAACAACTGATTCGAAGCGAACGTGTCCGGGAAGGTCACGATGCCCTGACCGTTGGCAATGATCCCACCGTATAGATACGCCACCGAGGTCGCTTCGGTGATGGCATCCAGGTCAATCTGGTGCCGTGTTTCGTCGATCAGGGGAATGGTGAAGGTCTCGATGCCGTTGAACCAGACGTTACCGTTCTCATCCGTGCTCATCGGGAAGGACGCCCCGATCAGGTGCTGGCTCCACGAATCGGAATCAGGGGCGTACCTGACCGCGAGCACTTCGTTGGAATAGGGGATGGATGGATTTTCGACCAGTTTCCCTTCGGCGAGCACCTGATACCCAAGTCCACCGAAGGCAACGAACCAGTTTTCTCGACGAGACTCCGACCACAGGGAGAACGCGCCAGATTCGTAGACGTTGAATCCCTGAAGCAGGGTTCCCGGGGCGTCGGGATCCCGCATCGACATGTCGCCTTCCGGATCGATCACGATCGGTGCGGTCCAGATGCCTTCTTCAAGCGTGAAGACGCCACCGAGGGCGACCGCGCCGTCACCACCGGGGACGGTTGCCGGAAACACGTTGAGATCGCGCCGGCGAGCCCACGCCGGAGGAGATGTTGTTTCGCCGAGGTAGATCGGCGGTGTGCCGGGCTGCGTCGCGTCGAGCGCAAACCGGCGGATGCTTTTGGTGTAGACCTGCGTGGTTCCGATCGAAGGGCAAACGTTCAGGTCGACGTAGCCCCCTTGAAAATCGTGGCCGAGACACGACCAGAATTCGTCCCCATTCTTGATCAGGACCCCGCCGCAGATTGTGAAGAAATCTGACGACGCGTCTTCGGGGGCCGCATGAAAATGGATGTGGTCGGCCAGCGCGGTGCGATCCCCGAGCACCCACCCGATCACGCCTTCCACATCGAAGACCCGAAGCGTGGAGAAGGTGACGTAGTCGCCGTTCTCGTCGATGCCGTATCCACCAAGGGAAACCAGTCGATCGTCCACCTGCGTCGACAGGGGGTTAGTCGACGCGAGCGACGCCATCTGATTCGGCGTCAGCCCCGTATCTCGCTCGGTGAGGGGTCTGGTGAACGTATCGCGTGTGGCGAAGTCCACGACCATGAGCGAGTGATTGAAGTCGGCCGCCGGCCAGTTCACATCGGGATCGCAGGTGAAGTTGTGGAGGCCGGTGGTCTTGCCGCCCACGAGGAGCAGCCGTTGGCCGAGCATCGCGTGTGCCGCCGAGTGGATGGCGGGCAGGTCGTCGCCGATCCAGTCCACCAGCTCGACCTCGACCCGGAAGGGGACACCTCCGGTGAACAAGGGCGAGAGTGACTCGGTTTGGTTTTGCGCCGTGGCTGATGTCTGAACACCGAGCAGGATAATCGGCAAAGCAATCGCGGAAGCAAGGGTCGGGTGCAAGGGTTTCTCCAGTCGCTCGATCCTAACCTACGAATCTCTGCAATCCAATGGAGAGGTTTCAAACCCGCCTTAGAGTTCGGTTCGAATTTCCCAGAGATCGGG
>CALFOM010000152.1 GCA_937919685.1 uncultured Phycisphaera sp. | reverse complement strand
GTGACTGTCCTGCGTCATGATCCCTCACCTTTTAAGAATTCGACCACTTCGACGGACGTGGCGATCACGCATCGAATCGCGAAGCCTAGCCTCCGCGATCACAGAACGGGTGTTCCGGAATGATCGCCCCCGAATTCCACAGGGAAGGGGCGGGTGCGGATATCCTGCGTGACGCATGGATCCTGTGGTCTTCCTTGATCGAGATAACACGCTGATTGCCAATGACGGCGATCTGGGAGATCCTGCGCGCGTCGCCCTTCTCGACGGCGTTCCCGACGGGCTTCGCCGGCTTCGTGATGCCGGCTATCGCCTGGTCGTGGTGACCAACCAGGGCGGTGTCGCCCGTGGTCGCTACGGAGAGGACGATGTGGACCGGGTGCATCGGGAGATCGCCGGGCTCGTGGATCATGCCGCGAATCGGCGAGGACTGATCGACCGTTTCTATTACTGCCCATTCCACCCGGAAGCCACGGTGGAGGCCTATCGCCGGGAACATCCCTGGCGAAAGCCTCAGCCCGGAATGCTTCTTCAGGCGGCAAGGGACCTCGGCCTCGACCTCAACTGCAGTTGGCTGATCGGCGACCAACCACGAGACATCGAAGCCGGGAAGGCCGCGGGATGTCGGACCGTTCGACTCGGCTCGATGACGGAACCCTCGAGCAGCGAGGTCGCCCCCACTGCCTGCGCCACGGAGTTCGGCGAGGCCGTCGATCTGATTCTCGCGTCGGGAAGGCCCTCCCGAGGTCGAGGCGAGGAGATGACCGAATTCTCGCAACTGCGGCGAGCGATCGATGACCTCTCCGAATCGACGCGGCCCCGAGGAACCGGATCCGCTCGCGCCATCGGCGCGGGCCTTCTGATGCTTGCCCCCCTTCCGTGCGTCGCCGGCCTGCTCTTTCTCGATGAACCCCAGTCCTTTCTGGCCTGGATGCTCGTGACCATCATCATCCTGCTCGCTTCGATCGCGAGTTTCCTGCTGGAGCGGCGATGAGCCACGAGGCGTCGGCATCCGCCTCGCTCTTGACCCATCAGGATGCGGACTTCCAAGATCCCCGAATCCGGGAGACGATCATCGCGGCCGCTCGAGGCATCGCGGAACGAACCGGCGTCGAACTCGACGATGTCGCTTGCGAGTCGAATCGACTCACCATTCGAATGAACGGGTCGACCTTGATGGCGATCGGGTTGCGTGCCGAATGGCGCCGATCGACGGACCACTGGCACTTTGAGCGATTCGGCAGTCATCTCTGGATGGCTGGCCCCGGGGATGACTGGCCCCGCGACGCGGATGACTACGGATGAAGAAGCCCGCCGTAGATCTGTCCAAGTTCCGCCGCCTGGCCATTCTCATGCCGAACTGGCTCGGCGATGCCGTGATGGCCGAACCATCGATCCGCGCGATCTGCGGCGCGGCACCATCGCTTGAGTTGTCGCTCTTCGGAAGAGCCTCCGCGATCTCGATGCTTGAAGGCCATCCCGCGATTTCTTCGTTCACCGCGATCGATGACCAGGGAATTCTCGGTCCCCTGGCTTCCGGCAGAGCGCTCCGCGCCGCTGGCGCCGATGCGGTGCTGCTTCTGCGAGGGAGTTTTAGATCAGGGCTCGGCGCGGCCATCTCTCGAGTCCGACCAAGAATCGGATTCGCCCGCGATGCTCGTCGCGCCCTCCTCACCCACCCGATCACGCCGCCGGCCCGTGATCGGCCTTCGCCCACGGTCGACTTCTACGCGACGTTGGTGGAATCAGCCTTTGGGATCACCGTCCAAGATCGGCTGCCTCGGCTCGTCACGACACCGAGCGAGCGGGAAGCAGCCTCGCGACTGCTCGCCGACATCGCCGGACCGATCGTGGGATTCGTCCCGGGCGGCAGCAAGTTAGAGAAGCGTTGGCCGATGGATCGATTCGTCGATCTCGCCGATCGACTCGGTTCCGACGCCGAGACCGTGGTTCTCCTGGGTGGTCCTGATGAACGGGATCTTCTCTCCGAGCTCGAAGCGAACGCCCGGAATGGTTCGGGCCCCCGCGTGATCGACCTCGCGTCACGTGGACTCGGCCTTGATTCGCTGCGGGGCGTGATCGAACGGTGCTCCGCGGTGGTCACCAATGACACGGGCCCGAGGCATCTCGCCGTGGCACTCGGCATTCCGACCATCGCACTCTTCGGACCGACGGACCATCGTTGGACCACGCTCCGCGGCGCTCGAGAGCGGATTCTCATCGGCGAGCCATTCCTCCCGGAAGAGCAGGTCGCCGACCGCTATCCGAAAATGTGTCGAGTCGATCGAATCCCCGTGGGTGATGTTCTGCACGCCGTCAAGACCACGCTCCACGAGCCGAGAGACGCCGAATCGGTATCGTCAACGACATGAGCGAAGCCGCACTTCAATTCGGATGGTATTGGTGGGTCTGGTCTGCGATCGCATTTCTCTCGGGAAGCGTGCCCGTCGGCGTGATCATCGCGAGGCGAAAAGGCGTCGACATTCTTCAGAGTGGTTCTGGCAATCCGGGATCCACGAACGTGGGCCGTGTCCTTGGAAAACGCTTCGGCATCCTGTGCTTCCTGCTCGATGCCCTCAAAGGTGCGACACCCGTTCTTGTTTCCGGCTGGTTGGGCGGCTTGCTTGGCATGGCGGTTCCCTCCACCGACGCCGCGTGGGGATGGCTGCTGGTCGCGGTTTGCGCCATCCTCGGACACTGCTTCTCTCCTTGGATCGGATTCCGAGGTGGCAAGGGTGTGGCAACCGGATTCGGCGCGGTGCTTGCGATGTGGCCGGTACTCACGGTTCCCGCGCTCGCCGCCTTCGCGGTGTGGGCGATCACCCTCGGCCTGACTCGATTCATGTCGCTGGCCAGCATCACTGGTGCGATCGTGCTGCCCTCGACCGTGGTGGCCATGGCGCTCGGCGGCGAGGGCGGCTCGCTCACGGCCTCTCTTCCATTCCTCGTGGTCACTGGGGCCATCGCCGCATTCGTCGTCTTCCGACATCGAAAGAACCTGGGCCGAATTCGCGCCGGCGCAGAACCCCGAGTGGGCCGCAAGAAGACCGCCGAGGGTTGACCGTACGGATAGGCAGAGGCGCTGCGAGATCGGGCGTCGATTCAGTGTTCCGGAACGACCGCGATAGGCACGATCAGAGTGGCGGAACGCGATGATTCGCGAGGTCTGGCTTGCGCCTGCTGCGACCAACTCGACCACGCGTCCAGATCAATGGCCGCGTTCGGTTCTTCGGTCTGGGCGGGGATAAGCCATGCCCCTGCGTTGGCCGCATTGCCGCTCGATAAGCCGCTCAATCGGGCGAGAATGCCCTCGACTTCCGCTCGTGGCACCACGATCGCATACCGGAAACCACGTTCGGCAAGGTCGATTCGAATCTTGCTGTCAGGGATGCCCTCCGACATCCCCACGATCGGGGGCGGCTGCAGCGTTCCCCGTGGAGTACTCGAACCCGATCGACCGGAGGGCCGCCGCAGCCCGGCCATGAACTCACGTCCTGCGGCGCCGATGCTCTCCACCAAGGTGAGATTTCGAATCAGCACTGCGTTGGAGTTATGAACGAGCGAAGCAAGTCGACTTTCGAAGGCCTCGCCTCCATCACCGACCACCGCGAGACCGAACGACGCCAGATTCGATGCTGGCTTTCGTTGGAGCTCTTCCGAAGAGGTTCGATCGCCGTCTTCCGAATTCGCGAGCACTGCAGGCCGTGGATCAACTTGAACCGAATCCTCGATCTTCTCGATCTCCTCGGTCGGCGCGCCGGACTCGACCGATGTCTCTCGATTCTCGCCCGGCTCCGTCGTAAAATCTCCGCCTGCCACCCTCATGAATTCAACGCCGGAAAACCGGTCGACCAGATGACTTCCGAGAATGCCCGCAAGCATCGCCACCGTGATCCCCGCAGCCGCCCACTCAAAGGGGCGGCGGCGATCTCTGCGACGGCGGCGGGCCAGATCATCGATCGACTTCGACATCAGGACGGTCGGCTCGAGCCCAGGGTCCGCGAACAGTTGGTCTTCGATCAACTCACCCCGCGCAATCCTCGACCGGACGGAGGCAAGAAGGTCCCGACCCGGAACAGGTTCAGGAACTCGATGCATGACGTCATGATCTTGTTTCATGCGAGCAAGCCGCCGAGCCGCATCCACATCTCCGGAACGCACTTGTTCAAGAAATGCCGCTTCCTCCCCTGCACCCATCTCCGATTCGATGAAGCGGAGCAGATCAATGGGATCAAATCCCACGAAGCCGAGAGATTCGACCAAGGAATCGGACCGATCCTGGGAATTTTCAAAGACATCGTTCTTCATCAAAGATCTTGTTTCAGAGGTTCTTGATTTCGAGCCCCGAGCAACCCACTTTGAAGTACAGAGACTCGAATCGACTCGACTGCAACGTCGCCGACAATACAAACAACAACACCGAACCGCGAACGATTCGGTGAACCTCGAACGTGGTGCCAGGTTCCGAGTCAGTCGGTGCCGTAGCCCATCTGTTCGAGGGCCTCACGGAGCGCGGCCCTTGCTCGGAACAATCGACTCTTGACCGTGCCGATCGGCGTTCCGATCACCTCTGCAATGTCGCTGTAATCGAGTCCTTGGAGATCTCGAAGCACGAGAATCGCTCGGGCCTGAAGGTCGAGCATTCCAAGTCCCGCTACAACGCCACTGTAGAGGTCATCATGTTCGATGCTGTGGGAGGGCTTTGGTTCCCTGCTTCTTGGAGCGAATCCGGAATCCGACTCTGGAAGAGAGGCGTGCTTTCGGAGTTTTTCTCGCCTCAGGTGCGAATACACGCAATTCAGCGTGACTCGGACGCTCCAGGTGCTGAACCTGGCGCGACCGTCGAATCGTGGCAATCCCTCGTACATCCTCAGGAACGCATCTTGAGCGACATCCGCGGCGACCTCCGGGCGACCGAGCATTCTCAGGCACAACCCATAGACCCTGCCTTGGGACTTCTGAAACAAGCTCTCCAGGGCCGCCGAAGACCCGTTCCGCCAGGCGTCGATCAACTCGAGATCGGGATCCACGATCGGCTCGTCGGTACGGACGGCCCCGACCACCCCGGACATGCTGGGATCGGGATCAAGTGCGGCATGCGTTCCGCTGGCACCGTTAGAAACGACACCCCGCAACGGTTGCGACGAGCGGTTCTTCTCAGAACTACTTCTTTCCCCGGATGAAACTAGCCCGGATGATCGTCTTATGGAGCGAGCCGCGTCGGCCATGGTTGTTCTCTGATCTTGACGTGTCTGGTGTGCCCAAAAGGCAGAAGAGGCTAAGGGGCCTCGATCGAATCAGTCTTCTTCACATTCAGTCCTCTTCACGTTCAGTCTTCTTCACGTTCACGCTTCTTCACGGTATCTCAGCCTTCGTCTCACTTCACTCGGAAGGGCTTTAGGAGCATATGCAGGCCGATCCACCGATCCACCGAAGAATCCTCAATTCCTAAAAGTGCGAATGACCAACGGTTTCAGGCTTTATCCGGTCTTGACCCGGTCTTGACCCGGTACCCAATCATCGAAGATTCTCGACCGCTCTATCGCATCACGCGGAGGTCGAATTTCGATCTGTTCGGTAGCATTCCATACGAGTCCTCACCACAATAGTTCCAATCCCCTGCATAAACGAATGAACAAGTCGCAAACCACTGACAATACTGATGTTCCGGACGCCCACTCGGGATATCGGTCCCCCTTGGAGACGCGGAACGCGTCGATCGAGATGCGCGGCGTCTTCTCCGCTCGACGGAAGTTCGGGTACTGGCGCCGGATCTGGCTGGCGTTGGCGGAAGCCCAGAGGGAATTAGGGCTCCCGATCGAATCCGCTCAAATCGACGGACTTCGAGCCGCCCTCGATGACATTGATTTCGAAGCCGCCGAAAAACACGAAGCAAGACTTCGGCACGACGTGATGGCGCACGTCCACACCTTCGGAGATCGGGTCCCCGAGGCCGCCGGGATCATCCACCTCGGCGCCACCAGCCAGGACGTGGTCTGCAACGCGGACATTCTCATTCAACGAGATGCGCTCACCATCATTGCGGGCAAGATCGCGAGGGTCATTGACCGATTCGGGGGGTTCGCGACCCGTTATCGCGATCTTGCGACGCTCGGATTCACCCATTACCAACCCGCTCAACCCACCACCGTGGGCAAACGCGCGACCCTCTGGCTGCAGGATTTGGCGATCTCACTCCACGAGGTCGAACGTCTCCGCGATGGCCTCCGGCTCCGAGGGATGCGAGGAGCCACGGGAACTCAGGCGTCGTTTCTGGGCCTGTTCGATCGTGATCCCGCCAAAGTGGACGAACTCGAACGCCTGGTGGCCACGAGGCTGGAGTGGCCGCCCGATCGCACCTGGCGAGTCAGCGGTCAGACCTATCCGAGGCTGGCCGACGCTCAACTCCTGAACGGACTTGCCGTGGTCGCCGCGGCCATCCACAAGTGCTGCAACGACCTGCGATTGCTTGCCAACCTCAAAGAGGTCGAAGAGCCATTTGAAACGGACCAGATCGGGTCCAGCGCCATGGCCTACAAGCGCAACCCCATGCGATGCGAACGCGCCACAGGACTCTCGAGATTCGTCATGAATCTAGTCGGCAACGGGCTCGATACCGCCGCCACCCAATGGTTCGAGCGGACGCTCGATGACTCCTCCAACCGACGCCTGAGTATTCCGGAGGCCTTCCTCGCGCTCGACGGTGCTCTTGACATCATGGAAAACGTCGCCGGGGGTCTCATCGTCAACGATCGGGTGGTCAAAGCCCATCTGGCAGCCGAACTCCCGTTCATGGCCACCGAAGACCTCATGCTGGAAGCAGCCCGGCGAGGCGGAGACCGGCAGGCACTTCATGAGGTGATCCGGACTGCCAGCATGGAAGCGGCCCGTCGGATCAAGTCCGAAGGCGCGGAGAACGACCTTCTTGATCGACTCAAGGCGACACCAGAGTTCGCCGAGATTCCCATTGATGATCTGATGGATCCAGCCCGCTTTATCGGGCGGGCCCCGGAACAAGTCGACACATTCGTCGCCGAAGAGGTGGAGCCGATCCGCGCTCGATATGCCGAAAATCTTGATTCAAAGGCTGATCTCCGGGTCTGAGTTGAGGCTCGCGGCGATGTTTGAAAAAAAGTGCGGCTCGGGATCAAAATCGCGTATATACGACAAAATGACTCGATATCTACCCGATATACGATGAAAAATGGCCGAACCTGCCGGTTTTACGGACGCCCAAACGCCTTGCCAGATCCCGCATACTGATCTTGAATCGGGCATTGGGCCGATGGACTTCGTATTCTAGTCTCTAC
>CALFOM010000151.1 GCA_937919685.1 uncultured Phycisphaera sp. | reverse complement strand
TCACCGATCATCGAGGCGACTGGCTCGATGAAACCTCGGATCTCGTTGACTACCGATTGCGAATACCGAAGGTGGGACTCGAACCCACACTCCCTTGCGGGAAACGGATTTTGAATCCGTCGCGTCTGCCAATTCCGCCACTCCGGCGACTCAACCATTATATCGAGCAATGGGCACCGCAGACACTGGAGACCTCCAAACGCAAGGTGTGCCGACAGACCATCGCCCGGGCCGCACCGGATTCGGTCAGGTGGGCATGCTCGCTCGCAGAATCACCCGCCCGCCGCCTCGGCAGATCCAAAGCGTGATCATGATCATGAGAAGTCCTGCCAGTGCCAGCATGTGGAAGGGTGAGATCCCGAGCCCCGCGACCAAGCCCCAGTAGACCAAGGAACCCAACGACATCAACAGAAATGCCAGCGCGTTGGCGGTCGCCAGAACTCTCGCTCGCTCCCCGTCGGCGGAACACAACTGCTGGATCGCCTGCAACGGGATCAGGAAGAAACCGGCTCCGAGACCGGCAGCGAACAACGAGACACACAGGATCCAGAATGACATCAGATGAGGTTGGACCAGGCCCATCCCCAAGAAGACGACTCCAACGGCAAGCCCGCCCCAGAGCGAAAACCTGCCGCGGATGGCAATGCCGGACAATCTTCCGGAAAGGAGACACCCGGCACCGATCCCGACACTCAACGCAGCCAGAAGGCCGCTCGACTCGAATTCGCTCAGACCAACGGGCCCCGCATACTCGGGAATGACCGCGATGGCCACGATCGCCGCGACGTAAAACCAAGCCCAGGCGAGAGCCGCGGCCCAGACCAGGCCCGGCCGCAGGACCCTAATCGAATCGATGTATGGGCCGAAGGGATTCCATCTCCAGCCCAGGTCAGGCTGCCTCGACTTGAGGCCGCGGATCATCAGACTGCTCCCGAATCCGAAGACTGCCAAAGCAACGATCACGATCCCCACCGCTTGTTCGGACCAGATCAACAGAGGGCCTCCAACTCCGATGCCCAACAGGATCGCGATATTCGTCGTCATGTTGACGATACCGTTGGCCTCATTGAGTTTGGCATCGCCGGAAATTTCGCGAATGCACCCGTACTTGGAGGGGCTGAAGACCGCGGACTCCGAAGCGAGAAGCGTGAAGGCGACGAGCACGACCCAGGGAGAGTCGATCCAGAATCCCAAGAGGGCCAGACCGGCGATGGGCATTTCGGCGAGCCGAGTCGCGGTGATGATGCGGTGTTTTGGAAGGCGATCCGCCAGTTGCCCCGACCACCCGAGAAGCAGCACAAAGGGAACCGTCAACAGGAGATTGACGATACCGGTGCCACCCTCTCCCAGCGTCCCGAACCATCTCCCAGACGTGGCAAGATTGAGGAGTAACACCGTCTTGAGAATGTTGTCGTTCGTTGCGCCGGCGAACTGGGTCAACACCAGACCGGTGAAATTACGGGTCCAGACGCTGTCCGAGGAACCTGGCTGTTCGGTGCCGGCATCGGCCGTGCGCTGCTCAGTCATTCAGGAAGCGTACCACTGGGCTTCGATTGAATGCGGGCTTCAGAACCTCAGCGACCGAAAAACTCGCCTTCGACCGCTCGCAGGACGAGATGAGCATGATCGACTGCGGGGGAACTGTTCGAGAATTCCATGAGCAAGGCCGGAGACTGGACCCGCCAGTAATGCGGACCTCCGCGCAGCTCGGAGCCGGCCCAGGCGAATCGAATGGTCTCCGGGTCGGTCGCCATCCACCGTTCTCGCAGATGAGTGGTCATGCCTGCAGGCCAGACATCGAACAGACTGATGACCATCGCATCGAGCGTCGCCCGCTGCTCCTTCGACAACAGCGTCGCCTTGATGCCACCTTCCCGAGGCATCTTTGGGCGGGCTTCGGTTCCACTTCGGATGTCGGCGGGCGCCGGCCCGATGCTCCTCGCGGCCGCCTGCTGGATGGGATCAAGCGATGACAAAAGACGCTCCGCGCGGGCATCATCGAGCGCCAGAGGTTCTCCGAAGTCCGTATGCCTCGAAGGTGCCGCCCCAAAGAAGAACGGGGTCGCGGAGACGATCCGGTCATCGACGATCGCCACGTTCAACGACAGATGGTGCCCCTCAAGCCGCCACGCCCATGCCTTCGGAACCGCGTCCGTCGTGCCGCCATGAATCTCGGTGGAACGTCGGCCCGGTTCCGGCGTTCCGAAGAACCGAATCCAATACTCACCCGGCCCTGTTCGTACCCCACCGCCGCGATCGGAAATCGGCTCGATGGCGAGCACATCCTGTACTCGACGAACGCCGGACTCACTCAAGGCCGCCGCCAGGAAGCGATCGAAGGCTGCACGTTGTTCAGGTTTCAGTTCACCGAGGCGAAGTCCGACCCGTGGTCCCGGAAAGTACGTCCACGTCCCTCGATCGGTTGCGTTGATCGCACCAACCGCGTGTTGCAACTGCGGCTCATCGAGGGTCTCGAGGAACGCCTGCCCGGCCGACCCGGCATCCAGCGGCTCAATGTCGATCCGGATTCGAGCGGCGGTTTCGCC
Organism: uncultured Phycisphaera sp.; assembly: GCA_937919685.1. GTDB lineage: Bacteria > Planctomycetota > Phycisphaerae > Phycisphaerales > SM1A02 > UBA12014. The sequence continues at coordinate 19,559 of CALFOM010000151.1, read as the reverse complement.
GGCGTTGGTCGAGGGGATGACGAGCTCAAACGCCAGTATCGCCAAGCCGAACACGACGGGAAGAATACTCCAGTTCATGGTCGATCCGAAGACGCGGGAATCCGCAGTGAGGGCCGAGGGGAATCGAAGCTTCAGCATGGTGGAATTCTCCTGATGGTGACCGTTCCTACCGTGGCCGCCGTCGACAGCGTACCGACGAAGACGACCGAGGATCTCCCGAAAAAGGGAATCGAATTCCGAACCACTGGCGGCAGGGCGATGTTCCGGCGACCATGTCGCTCATGGACGAAATTTCGACCATCACAGCCATTCGAGAAGCCTGGAAGCCGCTCAACGCCGCACATCGAGAAGGGCGTCGATATTCCGACGGCGCCCACCTGAGGATCTATCGGAGCCTCTCGTGGGCCGAGCGAGCTGATGAGGCCGCGAGCCAGGACGACACTGATCTCGCTTTCATTCTTCGAATGATCGCGTTCAATTCGCTCTGGGGACAGGCTCATGTTCCGGACGGCGAGAATCTCGCTCAAAGCGAAGCGTGGCGTCGGTTTCTCGTAGATCTTGCGGCGTTTGATCTCGACCACGCCAATCGCTATCTCCCCATCTTCCGCAAAGACGCCGATCTCCTGATGGAGATCTACGGAAGTCCGTTCTTTCATCGAGCCTGGTGGGTGGAGCCCGGTGCCGAACAACTCGGCTCTCATGAGAAGATCGCCGGAAAAATCGACGGCTGGCTGATCGAGGGAAAAATGGATCACCTCACCCGGGAACTGGTTCACCGGCTCCTGCTTCTTCGAGGGCAACTGATTCATGGCAATGCGACGCACGGCGGCAAGAAAAACCGATCCACCGTGGAACCCGCCGCCATCGTCCTCGACCGACTTCTTCGAACGACTCTGGAGATTCTCGTCCTTGACGGCGGCCACGAGTTGGACCTGCGGTGGAATCCCGTGCCGTATCCGCCGACGGATGAAGACACTTGAGAACACCTAGAAATACCTGAGAACACCTGAACCACCCAAGCCGCAGCACTCAGATGCCCTCGAGGAGTCCGAGGTCGGTCATCTGGCGTTCGGCCGTTACAGCCCATCCTCGATTCGCCGCGGGGCTGGCCGGAGAGGGATGCAGAATCGTCCCCACCTGGAGCCCGGCTTCGATCCGATCCGCCAGCGTCGCGGACAACCGCTTGGTGGCGTGCGCCCCAACGCCAATCACCATCGAAGGCTTGAGAATGGTGACGATCGATCTCAACGCGGAGTCGCATGCGGCGTAGAGCGGCGCTCGTTCGTCGGCCGGCAGCTTGTCCGGCGTTCGGTTTCTTCCGCTTGACTCCATGAAGGACAACGGACAGTCGTTCCAGATGAAGAAGTGATCGAAGAATTGATCCGCCGTCCGAAAGCGAGATTCAACCCAACCCCACAATCGAGCCCCACTGACCTCCCGGCGCTCGCATTGAAAGCCCGTCACCGGACGCTTGGGGTGTTCGATCCGGGGCCGAACGACTGGTTCATCGATGCCCAAGAAGGAGCGGACCATCGCCACCTCGCCAAAAGGAACGCCGGTCTGAGCCATTCCCCACGGGCCGGGGTTCATGCCAAGCAACAGCCCACGGATTCCCGGCCGCGCGTACCGCCGGATGTACGCGCGGTGTGGCTTCCACGCGTACTCCAGGGGGTTGTAGACCACGTCGACCGGATCGCCAAATTCAAGACTGCCCACCGCCTTGGAGAGCTTTCGGGAAACTCGCTCGACGGCCGAGGCCACCTGTGCCGGTGATCGCTGCGATCCTGATGGGGGTCGGTCGGGCATGCCGACATGGTCGAGGACCCAGCGGCCGGATGCAAACCGGTCGGATCAGTACGGGCACCGAGCCACGACCCGCGACGGGTCGGATCGCACCTCATCGAAAAGCGACTGGAGCGAATCAGGCCGCGCGACCCCTCGGATCGAGGAGAGCCAGGAAGGTGCGTCCAGACCTCCCGCGGCGGTCGACACGTTCTCTCGATCGAGCACCGCCGCCGAGCGGAGTGCGAGAACCCGCTGAATGCTCCCGGATTGCCGATCGATCGTGGCCTCTCCAGCTCCAGTCGCCGTCACCTCCACATGGGGTGCAAGCGAGTCGATCAGAACACGATGGATCGATGATCGATCCAACATCCCGGCCGTGTCAGTTCGCAGCAGCCATTCGGCCACCGAGCAGATTGGGTGGCCCGGCGCCGTGCCGGGCGACAACGCGCTCACCAGGAGGAGGAGTCGGCTCCGAATAGACTCAAGACCGTCTCGATCCACGGTTTCGGTCAGCCACCGCCACTGCACGAGTGCCAGCAGGTCGTAGGGGGAGAGTTCACCAACCGCAATGCTTGCAGCATCCGTCCAGAGACCTCGGGCATTCTCTAAGCCGGTGATCGATGACACGGACGGATGCCAGGAACCAGCGCCAAAGGCAACTGGGTCGATCATCGACGCCTCGGTCACGAGGTGCTCCAGCCAGAAGTTCTCCTGACGTCGGATATTCGTGTTGCCGAGTTTGAGCTGTCTCGCACCGTGATCCTCGAGGAGTTCCTCCCAGCGTGCTTTTCCTGAGAGACAGTCCTGCAGGGCCCGCTCACGGAGATCATCACGCCCGGTCAGTCGGGCCAGATAGAGCAGTCGGCGGGCCCGGGTGTTTCGGAGAAAGATCCACTGCATCGCCTGATGCTTCGTACACCATCGTCGATCGAGATCGGCGATGAGCTCATCAAGCTGAGCGTGCACGCCATCGATGTCAGGCGAATCCCGGAGGACGCCTTGATCCACCGCCACGATCGCTCGATGCGCGGCTTGTTCATACTGGAGATAATCGCCGATGACGCCGTCCGGGAGATCGCCTCGGTGGCGATGCCTTCGAGCGATTTCGAGCCAGGCCGCCGCCTCGGCAGATCGTCCATCATGAAGACACTTCCGACTTCGAATGTCCGCGGCCATGAGGACCAGAATGGGATCCGTTGATCCCTGTCTCCGGAACTCCCGGCGTGAGGACGATCCGCCGGCGAACGCGGGCTCACCCATCCGCTGCGAAATTTCATCTTCGACCGACTCGGGAATGAAAGGAGCGGTCGCTTCAAAGACGGAGTCGAGGGTGGTTTCGAGCAACCTCGCGACGTTCAAGTCGTACAGCCCGAGGGCATGTCGAAGCGCGGCATGTGGCGGGTTCAAGGCGACATGTTCCGCAACCAGCACCGGCAGCGACGCGGGATCAGACGGCACCTCGATGATCTCGATGCCCGACCAGAAAATGCCGCCGGACGCCATCGATGCCGTGCGTAGATCAGGAAAATCTGGAACTCCGGAGAAGGACTGACCTTCGACCACCAGGAGCCTCTGAATCCCCCATCGACGTGCCGCATCCATCTTGGAGCGGAGGGTCGAGGCCGGAACCGGTACGAATCTTCCCGTGACGGAATCGAATCCACCAGTCGCCGCCAGGCCGTGGCAGGATTCGCATCCGAGCAACGCCAGCATGCCGGCGAGCCCGCAAGCGAGGGCATGACTGTCTCCGACGCCATCACGAGGAATGACGATCTGGTAGCCCGGCGCTGCGGCGTCGGGCGCCAGAAAACGAACGACCTTCATCAATGACCTCGTGACATCGGCGGCGACCAGATGCCCTCCGTCTAGGCACCGACCGGGCATCTCCACCGTGGTCGATCCGAACGAGGACACCGCAAGTTGCGCCGCGACGTGCCCGAGTCGGCCGGGAGGATCTTCGTTGGTCGCGGCAAGGAGGAAGATCGTGGCCGGCGCCAGATCGGCCGGACCAATGTCCGGACGCAGCGAGTCGGGGACGAAAGGGTCCACCTTCAGCCGAGCTTCAAATGCTCGCGCAATGGATATCCAACCCTGCTCTTCCCGCGCCGCTTGGTATCGCAGCAGAGTCTCACTGGGTTCGTTGCAGCCGTAAGCCTGCGCCCAAGTGATCCGCGACGTTGCCATCGGGACGTCGTCGGTCGGTTTATTCGATTGATGGTCTGCTTCAGGAATCATGCCGCTGTCACCGTTGTCTCGAAGATCGAAGCCGATGATCCCGAAAATTTGAGACCCATGCCGGCATCAGATCAGGAAACGACCACCGTCCGTGGTTTTGATGGCGATGTCGCTCCCCACCAGCCGGGTCAGTGGATCAAGGGGAAGATCCTTCAGAGAGACGGTCCAAAGTTCGGCGTCGTCCTCCAACCGCTTAAGCAGGAGCGTTCCCAACCGAACCTGCCGGACCAGCTTTGCCGCCGTGCCCTTGATCCGAACAAAAACGTCCCACCACTCGTCGAGAATGGGCTCCACGATGATATCGAGCCCACCGGGCGTCACACCCTGCCCCTTGCGAGCGTTGAACTGGGCAAGCATCCGTTTCGATGGTTTTCCGTCGGCGAACAGCGCGAGATCCTCGGCGAGTTCGAACACCGGCGCCAATCGCTGGACACCGCCATGGAGCCCGGCGGTCACCTGAAAATCTAACTCGTGCAGCGGCGTGCAGACGACCGCGAGCCTTTCGGTATCACCGAGACTCCACGTCTCCCGCCGAGCATGCACGAGGTCCATCGCGTCGTCGTCAAGCGGGGACTCTTCGGCAGCTTCGATCCAGAGATCGAGTATCGGAAAGACTGGCCCGAGCAATCCCGTTGACGCCGGCTCGACGGAGCGAAGACAGGACGCGTCTTCGGCATCGCCGATCGCCTCGCCCAGGGCATGACCCCCGGATTCTTCGAGAATCTTCATTGAGGCGAGCGCTGCCTTGGTGATGGCGTCGACGACATCCACCCCGAGCATCGATGCGAGTTGCGGCCACGCCGCCAGCGCAGTTCCGTCGCCCACTGCCGCAAGTCTCGCGGCCCGGAGAATCCAGGAGACGAGGTCCCCCGCTTCCGGTGGTTCCCGCGACTCGTCGGCGGAAGCCGTTCGCATCCACGATTCCTCGGAATCCAATTCGCGACGGAGGGCTGCTGCCGCATCACGCTGATTCGAGGTCGATTCGTTCCATGTTGAACTCATGTCTTGACTCCGCTCCGACCGGAGGCGGCCGGGCTCTGGACCGTGGGTCGACCAGCACGCGATTCGATCAGCTCAATCCGACCGGCAATTGACCGACCGCACGAGCCTGACCGGCGTTCGAGGCGTTCCCAACGAGGTTGATTGAGGATTGAAAGCATGCAGAGGATCAAGGGCCTGAAATTGCTCATCTTGAACTCGACGAGGTTTTACTTCGAAATCGCAGCCCATTCATTCTCGCCGTCATGAACGGCGGTCACCCTTTCTTGGTGATGTCGCCCCCGCTCGAGCACTCGCGACTTCACAGCGCGGCCGAAGCGGCCCACCGAGGCGTCGACATCATGCCGAAAACCGCTTCGAAGGGTATACCGCTCCACCTGACCGCTTCTGACTGGGATTCCGGCCACGATTCTCAGTTTGTCGAGCGGTGACCAGGCCACTACCACCCGCTCGAAGGGGAGAAACCCTGCGAGAACACGGGCCCCCTTGGTCGCTGGCGCCAATTCGAAGGCCACGAAATGGACGTGCCGGCACCCGGCCACCACGGCGTCGTGCAACCGCTCCGCGAGCAATACCTCGTAGGCAATCGCGAGCGCTTCGAAGGCAGCCCCCGCCTCCCGCCCGTTGCTCAGCGCGGCGGAGATCAGATCCTGCCCGAGCAAATGGCGCCAACGTTCATCGCGGGCGGCAAGGACGTGCTTTCGGACATGCTCATCCCGTCCGCGGCGAGAGCCGAAACGAAGTGGCCCATCGGGTTCGATGATCGGCTCCGCGGCAAGGAGCGCATCGATCGACGGGTGCGCCTTGGTCAACGAGGACGTCACGTCGACGTCTCCGCACTGTGGTCGAGCACGCCTAGATCGTGAAGGATGTCGTCGAATTGCGGAAAGAGCCCCGAGATTCCGGCGCGGTACTTCGAGTTCCGTTTCTCACCGGCATTCAACGAAGGCAGGTCGAGCAGTTCGCGAATTGACGAAGCCGAGAGCGGGTCGAAGAGTCTTCGCCCTTCCAATCGCGTACGACGCCGATCGATGCCATCGAGCCGTTTGAGCTCCATCGCGGGATGCGCCTCGAACTCAGAGACACAGTCGGCCAGGGCCGCATCGATCTCCCCGCGGCCGACGACATGCGCCTTCAGAAGAGCATCGATCCCACCGACAATCCTTCCTTCGATCATGAGGCGGATCGATTCGAAGACCGATTGGCTCGGGTCGAGCAGTACCCAGGTCTGCAATGCCGCGGTCTCCTCGACGGAATCAAGCCGATCATGCTTGATCGACAATTCAAGAATCGCCTCGCCGTTCTGGAGCCGGCGCAAGAGACCGAACCCGGAATCCGGAATCGGCTCGGCGGAACCGGTCGGCGACTTGATCTGATCACCCCATCCACCATCGTCGCCCGCGTCGTAAGAGACCGGGTTGCCCGCATGATCCGGGAGGCCGGTGATCCCGCCCCGGCTGAATTTTCTGACCGAGGAGATCGCGCGTTTTCGAATCAGGGACTTCGCCGCGATCTTTGACAACGCATCCTTCTGAGAGAGTTCGAGGAATGACTCGTCGCGATAGCGCCCTTTGGCGCGACTCCGATCGATCTGATCCGTAAACTCCGCGATGAAATCTTCCGCGGCATGTGGATCGCGAAAAAGATTGCGAAACGGGCCCTTGACCCGCGCGGCGGCGGGATCGTTCTGCGGTCCCGAGAGCACCACCGCCCAGACCCGCTGCTCGACGGCGAATCGGAACGCCCAGGCGGTCTCATCGTCCTCTTGACCGATCACCACCTTCGTGATGATCGCGCTCCACGCCTCTTCGTCATGATTCGAACAACCCGATTCTTCCACTCGACCTCCTTGGTTTGCTTTTCTGTCTTTGCGACCCGACTCAACCCAATGCGGGCCAGAGTGCTGCGAGCACGACACCATTCGTCAGGGCCATCAAGATGCCATCCGCAAAGTCCGTGATCATGAAACGAAGCGGTTTTCCAAGAAAAGTCGCCCCGCAGATCGGCCCCAAACCATACGCCAGAAAGGCCATCGTGGCGGCCGGCGGGAAGACCTCCATGAACGTCCCACCATAGCCCAGACCCCAATGGATGAGCAGGCCGGAACCAATCGCGACCGAGAAATAGACGACGAAGGTGACCAGAAGATTCTTACGGAAATTCGGTTTGGTTGGACTGATGGTGATCGTCCCCCACGGACCCTCACGGAATCGGGCGATGAACGCCTTCGATCGATAGTCGGCGGGGTCGGCGCAGTTGGGCCACATGTACAGGCCCGGCGGAACTGCAAGTGACCTGATGGCCTCAAAGATCGGCTTCTCGTCGGGAAGCGCCTGAATGTCCTTGCGATGATGAGGAAGCACCATCCAGCACAGGAAACTGACGAAGAAGACGGATATGGCCGTCGCCAGCACGGGGAACCAGAGTGCCATGATCATGTCCATGTGGAACCTCCTCGGAGAGTGTGGGCTGGGGACCGCCGGCCGTCAATCGATCGTTTCAGGCGAGGCGTCGGTATCGCTTAGGAAAGTCGGTAGACCCGACCCGCGGTCCCCGAGAGGATCTCCGAACGATCACGGGGGGCACACGAACTGAGAAACGCTCTGGTCGCAGCCACCCATCGGGCAAGCGAGCCGTTGATGGTGCAGACCGGCCAGTTCCCGCCCCAGATCGTGCGACTCGGTCCGAAAGCGTCCACGGCTGCCCGCATAAAGGGTTCGAACGTGGCCGCCGTCCAGGCGGCCCCCTCACAGCACTCGATGAGCGCTGACATCTTCACGTCGATTGACTCGTACTCCGAGATCCGCTTCAAGCCTTCCAACCAGTCGTCATCCAAACCACGGGCGGCGCGGGGACGACCAAGGTGATCGAGCACGAAGTTCGTGCCCGGACACGCCGCAAGCAATTCGCTCGCCGCAGACAATTGATCGGGTCGGATACAGAGTTCGAAGTGCAGGCCACGTTCGCCCAAGCGGCGAAGGTCTGCAATGAACTCGGATTCCAGCAGCGCGTCAGCCGTCACGGTCTCCGGATGCAGGACACACCGAACGCCTGCCACCCGAGGTTCGTCCGCGATCCGCCGCAGCCACGATCTGAATCCAGGGCTCCCCGGCCGACCACCGACGACCGCCGCCCTGATCCGCGAATGATTTTCAAGAAGGGCGGAGATGCCCTCCAACTCCGCTCCCAGAAAAGGCTCGTCGACCGCCGTCTCAATATAGATCCCTTGCTGGATTCCCAAAGGGGTCGCTACGGATTCGTACTCTTCGATCGAGCATCGACGATTCAACAACGGCATTCCGGCGAGCCATGACCGCGGGATCTTCGTCGGATCCCAGACGTGGACGTGGGTATCGATGATCGGCTCGATGGCGTCCAGAGAGACGGGAGGGATCGGGGAATTCTCTTGAACCACGGCAAGCCTCCAAGATCAGATTGACGCCAAGGCTACCACCCCGGAAACTCCGGAAGCTCGAAAAGAAGCCCCCGCACCCTTCAACAGGCACGGGGGCTTTTTATTCGTTTGGACCCATGAGACGTCGCTACTTCGTCGGGAGCGACTTCGTGCGCCAGATGGTATCAGCATATTCCTGGATCGCCCGATCGCTTGAGAAGCGACCGCCACGGGCAGTGTTCAAGACGGCCGAACGCCACCACTTATCCGGTTCCGCGAAGGTATCGGCGGCTCGTTGATGAGCGTCGATGTAGCCCTGCAAGTCGGCGAGATGACGCCAGCGATCTCCTTCGTCGATCAGCATCTCTTTGAGTCGTATGAAGACCTCAGGGTCCTTCCACGCGAATTCTTCGCCGAGCAGGAACTCGACGGCGTTCCGGACCATCGGCTCGTGATCGAGGTGCCAGCGAGGGTCGTACCACGATTCGCTCGCTTCAACCTCATGGGCTTTGAGCCCGAAGAGGAACATGTGATCGAGGCCGACCTCCTCAGAAATCTCAACGTTCGCCCCATCGAGCGTCCCGATGGTCAAGGCGCCATTCAGGCAGAACTTCATGTTTCCGGTACCGCTCGCTTCGGTTCCCGCCAGAGAGATCTGCTCGGAGAGGTCTGCGGCGGGAATGATGCACTCCGCGAGGTTCACGCCGTAATCGGGGATGAACACCACTCGAAGTCGGTCTGCGACCAAAGGATCCGCGTTGACCACGTCTGCCACGCTGTTGATGGCCTTGATGACGTCCTTGGCGCGTTCGTAACCGGGCGCTGCCTTGCCGGCAAAGACCACCACCCTCGGCTGAGGGAGGAAACCGGGATCGGACCGCATCCGCTGATACAGCGACGCGACGTGGAGAAGATTCAACAACTGACGTTTGTACTCGTGGATCCGCTTGATCTGGATGTCGAACATCGAAGTTGGATCGATGTCGATTCGAAGATGTTCTCCGATCCAGTTCGCCAGTCGTCGCTTTGCGGCGAGCTTGGCTCCAGCGAACGCCTCGCGGAATGACGGATCATCCGCATACGGCTCCAGTTCCTTGAGTTTCGAAAGATCGGTGATCCATCCGTCGCCGATCGTGTCGATCAGGAGCTTCGAGAGATCGGGATTCGCTTGAAGCAGCCACCGACGTGGGGTGACGCCGTTGGTGATTCCCTTGAACCGATCTGGGAAGACCGTCGCAAAATGCGGCATCAGACGTTCTTTGATCAATCGGGCATGCATCTGCGAGACGCCGTTGACCGAGTGCGAACCGATCACCGCCAGATTGGCCATTCGAACCTGCTTCGGCTCCCCTTCCTCGACGATGCTCGCTGCCGCATACGCCTCCGGCACCTGAATTAGGGCGCGTCCGGCGCCCGCGAGGAACCGCCGGTTGATCTCAAGGATGATCGCGAGGTGCCTCGGCATGAGCCGTTCCATGAGCGGCATCGGCCATTTCTCGAGCGCCTCGGGCATGAGGGTGTGATTGGTGTAAGCGACGGTTCCGACCGTGGTTTCCCAAGCGTCATCCCAGCCGAGCCCGTGCTGGTCCATCAAGACCCGCATCAACTCGGCGATCGCAAGGGCGGGATGCGTGTCATTGATATGAAGCGCCACCCGTTCGGGAAGCCGCCTCACGTCGTCATTCTCAAAGAGGAATCGACGCATGATGTCCGCGACCGAACAACAGACGAAGAAGAACTCCTGACGGAGCCGCAGTTCCTTGCCCGCGGGCGTTCGATCGTCGGGATACAGCAGTTTGGTGAGTCGTTCCGCTTCGATCCGTCGTGAGACCGCGGCCTCGTAATCTCCGCTGGCAATTTCTCGAAGATCAATCGCATCCGGCGCGACCGCCGACCAGCAGCGGATCGTATGCACGGTCTCGCCACCCCAGCCGGCGACCGGATAGTCGTGAGGAACACCAATGACCTGCTCACGACCACCGTGACCGAGATCGCCGAACTGGACCTGCTGCCGCAGGTCACTCCGACGCACCATCCAGGGATCCCCGAAACGAAGCCAGTTGTCAGGACGTTCAACCTGATAGCCGTCACGTACCTCCTGCTTGAAAATCCCGTACTCGTAGCGGAGGGTGTAACCGACCGACGGGATCGACATGGTGGTCATCGAGTCGAGGAAGCAGGCGGCGAGTCTTCCGAGGCCGCCGTTACCAAGGCCTGCATCGTGTTCGTGGCTTTCGAGGTTTTCGAGCGAGACTCCGTACTTCTCAAGCGCTTGTCGCACCCGCGGTTCGAGTTGCAGGTTGAGGATGTTGTTCCGCATCGCTCGACCAAGGAGAAACTCGATCGAGAGGAAGCAGACTCGTTTGGAACGCTCCTGTCGATATCGGTCGCGGGTGTCGAGCCAGCACTTCATCAGCACCTCTCGTACTTCACTCGCAAGGGCGAAAAACCGATCTCGATCGGGAGCCTCGTAGAGGCGCTGCGCGCTCTCCACGGCGAGATGCTCGAGCATCCCCTCCGCGATCTCGTCGGCCGAAACGTCGATGGGGCTCTGATGAAGTGGCTGCTGCGGTCCGATCGGAGAAGTCATGCTGGTTCACATCCTTAGGAACGAAACTTGAAGACCGGCGGTTCAAAAGCGGAAGAGAGCCGCCGGTCGCGAGGCCATCCGGGCCTCCCGGACGATACGCCGTACTACTGGAATAATCGGCCGTTCGACCTTGTTTCCGAAATGGAAAACGGAGGAACAACCCGGACAAGCACCTCAGAAGAAGATACGGTTCAACAGCAATCCCGACCTTCTGGAAAAAAACATGATCCACCTTGCTCCGATCGTCGCGATCCTCCTGGCCAGCCCCACCGATGCCGCCACGGCCGTCGTCGAGGAGGATCCGAGACCGAACATCGTGTTCCTCATGAGCGACGATCACGCCTGGCAGGCGATCAGCGCCTACGGACGCCCCGACGGGACCCGGGTCAACTCGACGCCATCGATCGATCGCCTGGCCGAAGAAGGCATGCGATTCGACCGTTTTTTTGTTGAAAATTCGATTTGCGCCCCGAGCCGCGCGGCGTTCCTCACCGGCTGCTTTTCGACCCGCCACGGCATTCTCACCAACGCGGAGTCGTTCGATTCGACCCAACCGACCTGGCCGAAGCTCCTCGGCGAAGCGGGCTATCGAACCGGCGTCTTCGGAAAATGGCATCTCAAGAGCAACCCAGTCGGTTTCGACGAATGGGGCGTGTTGATCGGCCAAGGGCCGTACTACAACCCGCCGATGATCACGCCGGAGGGTCGTACTCGAGTCAAGGGGTACACCACCGACATCATCACCCAACAGGGAGTTGAGGCGCTTCGGAGATTCACGGCGGGCCGGAACGAAGACGGCCGCCCCTTCGCCTTGCTCATCCAGCACAAGGCGCCCCATCGACGATGGGATCCGAATCCCCGTCACTTTCGGCTCTATGACGGCGTCACCGTCTCCGAACCACCGACGCTCCTCGATGACTATGCAGGCCGAGGCCCGGCAAGCACCTTGCAGACGATGACGATCGCCCGCCATCTCGACGACCGTGACCTCAAATTGATCTCACCGCCCGAGCTCGACGAAACCCAACGACTCGCTTGGGAGGCGTATTACGACAAGGTCAACGCGGATTACCGCGCCGCCGTCGACTCCGGAGAACTCTCGGGCGACGACCTGACCAAGGCGAAGTACCAGCGATACGTCAAGGACTACCTTTCATGCGTCGCCGCGGTCGACGAAGGGATCGGGCGGATTCTTGACGAACTCGACAGCCTCGGGATCGCGGACAACACCATCGTGGTCTACACCAGCGACCAGGGCTGGTACCTGGGCGAGCACGGTTGGTACGACAAGCGATGGATGTACGAGGAGAGTTTCCGGACGCCCTTCATCCTTCGCTGGCCAGGCAAGGTCCCCGCAGGCGCCACTTCCGAACTCTTGGCCCAAAACATCGATCTGGCTCCGACGTTCCTCGAGATTGCAGGCAAATCAGCGCCGGAACGAATGCACGGCGCCAGTTTCGCGTCCATGCTCGAACAGGGAAAGACGTCCATGCCCTCAGGCTGGCGCGATGCCGTCTACTACCGCTATTACGAGAGCGAAGGACCCCACACCGTGCCGAAGCACGACGGGGTCCGAACCGATCGATGGAAACTCATTTGGTTTCCCGAGGTCGATCCCGACGGCGAGGGCCCTGCCGGCCCGGGTGACTGGGAGATGTATGACCTCGAATCCGACCCCGACGAGATGCAGGACGTCTCGGACGTGCCGGCCAATGCGGAAATCCGACGCATGCTCGAACGCCGGCTCGAAGCGCTGCGGGTTCAATACGCCGCGTGATTTCCCAAATCATGCTTGATCATGCTTGATCATGCTTGATCATGCTTGATCATGCCGGATCAGCGGCTGTCGTCACGTAGTTCGATGATTCTTTGGTGATGGTGATGTCATGCGGATGACTCTCGACCATGCTCGCCGCGGTGATGCGGACGAATCGACTGTCGCGGCGATACGCCTCGAGATTCTGGCATCCGCAATACCCCATCGAACTGCGAAGCCCGCCGACGAGTTGATAGACGAAGTCGCCGAGGGGGCCGCGATACGCCACCATGCCCTCGACGCCTTCCGGAACGAACTTCCGAGTGTCGGTGGTCTTGCCCTGGCCGTAGCGATCGGCGCTGCCGGCGGCCATCGCACCTTCGCTACCCATGCCCCGATACGTCTTAAACCGTCTTCCACGGTGGATGACCAGCTCGCCCGGACTCTCGTCCATGCCCGCGAAGAGGCTCCCAAGCATCACGGCATTCGCCCCGGCGGCGATCGCCTTGGCGATATCTCCGGATTGCCTAATCCCACCATCCGCGATGACGGGAATCCCCCGCTGCTCGCAGACGGAGACGGCATTCATCACCGCAGTGATCTGGGGAACTCCCACTCCGGTCACGACACGGGTCGTGCAGATCGAGCCCGGGCCGATGCCGACCTTGACACCGTCCGCCCCGGCATCGATCAGGGCCATCGCGCCGTCCGCGGTCGCGACGTTGCCGGCGATCACGTCGATGTCGTAGTTCTTCTTGATCTCTCGAACGGTGGCGAGCACGTTCTCGCTATGCCCGTGGGCGGTATCAACCACGATCACGTCAACCTCGGCTTCGATCAACGCCTTGATCCGATCGAACTGCATGACGCCCGTCGCGGCGCCGACCCGGAGTCGGCCGCGTTCGTCGCGACAGGCCGCGGGATGCTTTCGCACGTTCTCCAGATCTCGCATGGTGATGAGGCCGGCCAGTCGGCCTTCACCGTCGATAATCAACAATTTCTCGACGCGAGCTCGATTCAAGATCGCTTCGGCGGTTTCAGGGTCGACTCCCGGCGAAGCGGTGATCAGATTTTCATGGGTCATCACGTCGCCGACCCGGCTCTCGCCGTAGCGGGCGGGGTCGAGGAATTTCATGTCCCGTCGCGTCAGAATACCGACCACGCGGCCTCGTCCCGTTCCGTCGTCGGTCACCGGAAAGCCGCTGACCCCCTGCTCCCGCATCAGAACGTTCGCGCGGTCGATGGAGTCGTTCGGGCCAAGCGTCACCGGATCGGTGATCACGCCATTCTCACTCCGCTTTACCTTCTGCACTTCGCGGGCCTGCTGCGCGGGCGAAAGATTCTTGTGGATGATGCCGAGGCCGCCCTCTTGCGCCAGCGCAATGGCAAGGGTGGACTCCGTGACGGTGTCCATCGGCGCAGAGATCAGCGGAATGTTCAGGGTGATCCGACGGGTCAGCCGAGTTGAGGTGTCGACAGAGTCGGGCGTGGTCTGGCTGTAGGCCGGGACCAGCAATACATCGTCAAAGGTGATGCCGTCCTGGATGATCTTGGCTTCCATCGGAAGATGATGCCCGCGAGAACGATCGACGTCAAACTCGGGCATTTTGATATCCGGGTAACCGGCCCGATCAAGACCGATATCCAAGCCCTCACGACCCGCGAAAGACCGAGGTATCGAGGCCCAGAAGGGTTCTCCGTCTGGTACGATGACTGGCTCGATTCAAAGAGGTTGCTCGACCCCATTCGGGGAAAAGGCCCCGCATCTCTCGGAACCCAGAATCAAACCTGGCGACCTCAAAAGGGCCGCATCTTCAGAATCGAGGAGTCCGTGAAACCGGATCGGATCCGGAACGTCGTATGGAAATGCGGCGAGACTGTCGGAGACGGTGGGATCGAGTCGTCGATCGTCGCCTGAATCGCTCCCCGCAGATATCAGACCAGCAGCCTCCCCGAGTTGGCATCAACTCCACCGCGGGAATCAAAAAAGGACCAGACGTGCAAAGCGAGACGCTGATTGCCGCTCCGATCGATCCAAACCTCGGCACCAAGAAGGGTGAAGGGCTCAAGGCCTGGAGATCTTGGCTCGAGGCCTGCATCAAGTTTGAAGCCAGTGATCTGATCGTGAAATTCGGCCAGTCGCCGAGACTTCGCATCCGAGGCGAACTCAAGGGCATGCAGGTCGAGCCGCTGAGCCTCGAACTGATGTTCCAGGTCGCCAAGGACATCATCGACGAGAACCAGTTCGAGTATTTTCGCAACCGCGGTTCAATCGACTTCGCCTACGACTTCGACGATCGACGACGATTCCGCGTGAACCTCTTCATGGCCCGAGGCAAGCCCACGATCGCAGCCCGGCTCATCACCTCGGACATCATGAGGTTCGAAGACCTCTACCTCCCCGACATCCTCGGCGAGATCTCGTTGGCGGCCCAGGGCCTGATCCTCTTCTCCGGCGTGACCGGTTCTGGAAAGTCGACGTCCATCGCCTCGATGCTTCAATTCGTGAACGAGCGGAAGCGGGTCCATATCGTCACCATCGAAGATCCCATCGAGTACATCTTCAACGACGACAAAGCGACGATCAATCAACGAGAGATTGGGATCGACTGTCTCAACTTCAACGACGCACTCCGAGCGCTGGTGCGAGAGAACCCCGATGTCGTGCTGGTCGGCGAAATGCGAGACCACGAGACCTTCGAAGCTGCCATCCGAGCAGCCGAGACGGGTCACCTCGTGTTCGGGACCATTCATGCTTCGAGCGCTTGGCAGACTTTCGGTCGAATCTACGATCTCTTCCCGGAGAACGAACGCGAGCAGTTGCGAAAACTGCTCGCGTACAACCTTCGGGCGATCATCTACCAGAAGCTCCTGCCGACGCTCCACAAGAACATCGGCCGGATTCCGGCGCTGGAAATCCTGCTCAACACCCCCGCGGTCCAGAAGTACATTCTGGAGGCCCGAGAGGGCGAGCTGCTCCAGATCATCAAGCAGAGCCACGAGGAAGGGATGGTGGATTTCACGACCTCCCTCGTCAAGCTGGTGGAAGAGGAGTACATCCACCAGGATGTCGCGCTCGCGGCGACACCGAAGCCCGAAGAACTCAAGATGAGACTCAAGGGAATCTCCTGATCCGCCCGACGGATCGATTCAGAGATCAATCATGGCCATGGAAGAACCGATGCTGACCTTCGCCGCCAACGTCTCCGCACTGAATCTAGTCGACTTCATCAAGCCGATCCTGATGCTGCTGCTTCTCGGCGTCTACCTCCGTGCTCTCGGGTCTATCCTCGAGAAGGACATTCGCTACTTCAATCTCAACGCCGCGATGTGGAACTCCATCTTCCTCGTGACCGGGTGCATTGCCCTGCTGGCCGTGCTGGCGATTCCGATCTTCTGGTTGGGTCTCCCGACGATGATCGTGATCCTGCTCGCGCCCCTGCTGGCATATTGGAAGCACCGAAACGACGCCGTCCAGAACGAATCGCAGAAGTTCCGGCTCTCCTCGATGACGATGACCGACCGTCTTGCGGCCCGCAAGTCTCGATCTGATCAGCGATCGGCTGCCGCGGTGCTCTCCGGCCCCAAGAGCAAAGGCGACCTTCAGGTTCCCCGCGACAACGATCCACTCAAGCCTGTTCACATGGCGATGGAGGATCTTCTGCTTCCCGCGATCGAAGCCCGAGCATCACGGCTCGAATTGGGCCTGACCAAGAACGGTGGCTCGGCCTCGCAGATCGTCGACGGCGTCCGCTACAAACGCGAAGCCCTCGCGACCGAGACGGCGAAGAACGTCATCGATTACCTCAAGAAGGCCGCCGGAATGGACGTCGAGGAGAATCGAAAACTCCAGCGGGCCAAATTCGGCATCAGGATCAAGAACGCGACCCAGAACACCACGCTCCACGCGACCACCAGCGGAAGCTCTCGGGGAATTCTCTTTCGACTCGACTTGAATCGAGACCAACAGCTCGATCGCGACTACGCGAATCTCGGTCTTGAGCCCGAGCAGGAGGCCATCCTCCTCCCGTCGCTCGACCCCGAGAATCGCCATGGGATCATCCTCGTCGGCGCGGCATCCGGACAGGGCCTAAGCACCAGCCTTTGCTGCCTGCTTCAGCGTCACGACGCGTACACCACCAATATCAAGACGCTCGAACGAGACGTCCAACGACTGATTGAAGGCGTCGATCACGTGGAATTCGATCCGGCGGGAGTCGAAGCAGATTTCGCGACCCAGCTTCGATCGATCATCCGACGAGGCCCGGACATCGTCATGGTGAGCGACCTCAAGGACCCTGCGACCGCGGTACAGGCATCACTGCCGGGTCGCAACGGACCACTTCTCTACATCGGCATTCCCACCAAAGATGGCGCCCGTGGAGTCGTTTCCGACTGGCTTCGAGCCAACGGCGAACCGAAGGACACAGAAGCAATCAAGAAAGCGGTCTCGCCCTTGCTTTCCGTGGTGACCAGTCGGATCCTTCGCAAACTCTGCGAGAACTGCCGCACGCCCTTCAATCCGACCACGGAACAGGCCAAGAAGCTCGGCATCAAGGACCCCGCAAACGCCCAACTCTTCCGACAGAACGGCAGGATCCAGGTCAAGAACAAGATCGAGGAGTGCCCGACTTGTGGCGGAACCGGCTTCCTTGGCACACTCGGCATCTTCGAAGTCATGCCCATCGATCGCGATGCCCGCAAGCTTCTCGTCAACGGCGATTTCAAGGGGGCCTACACCCATGCCCGTCGCTCCCTGGGCATGATGCTCATGCAGGAAGCAGCCCTTCGGAAGGTCGCTCGTGGCGAAACAAGCCTCGAAGAGGTTGCTCGCGTCCTCAGCCCGGAGAAGGCTGGAGCCCCCCACAGCAAGTCAGTCGGCGCGTCCACCAGCTGACCTTCACCACCAGAACGCTCACTCGCCCGAACGTTTATTCGAGCCCGGACCGACACCATGCTCATCAACTCCCTCGCCGTCCTCTTCGCCCTCCTTTGCGTCTATTGGTTCGCCTTCAAGGAAGGGTTCTTCAGCGGCGTCGTCCATCTGGTCTGCGTGGTGGTCGCCGGGGCGCTGACCTTCGCCTTCTGGGAACCGCTCGCCTTGGCCATGCTCGGCTCTTCTGGAACCAGGGAGTGGGCATGGGGTGTGTCGCTGCTGGGCCTGTTCAGCGTCTTCCTCTTCGTGCTGCGGCTCACCGCGAACTTCACGATCCCCGAGAAGATCAACTTTCCAAATCTTGCCGACATGATCGGCGGCGGGATTACCGGTGCCGGCACGGGAATCCTCACCGTCGGCATGCTGATGCTTGGCGTCGGCTTCCTGCCCGTCGGCGACCTGGGCGAAGTGGGATTCCGACGTGACGGCGGTGGCCAACCGACCATGAGAGGCACGGTGGTTCCCTTCGCATCCATGACCGAGTCCTTCTACGCCGGACTCAGTCGTGGCGCCTTCGCACCAATGACCAATTCCGGAAACCTCGCGACGGCCTACCCCGATATCGCGCAGCAGGCCTGGGCTTTGCAACGCGATACCGATGAGAAAGGCCGGATCGAACTCACCGCGGCCCCGAACGACCTGACCGTGGGCACGCCCTACCGCGGCACGTACGGCAAGGACGGCGTCGAGTACTACGTGGTCCCGGTCACCATCAGCAAGAGCGGCTTCCACCGCGGGGCCAGCTTCGTGCTTTCCGCGAGCCAGGCAAGGCTCATCGGCGCGGGGAGCGGAAACGAGACCCCGAAGACCGCCTTCCCCACCGCCTGGCGTGAAGGGGGCAAACTCTATCCCTTCGACGGACAGACGAATTACGCCACGAATCTCCCCGGAGCACAAGAAGTCGCGTTGCAGTTGGCCTTCCCGGCGAGCAACCTCGGTGGACAGACACCTTCCTTCCTGCTTTTTAAGGGCCTTCGAGTACCGCTCGGCCCGGCCAGCGACGACCTCGCCGTTCTTCAGGGCTCCGGCGGAAGCGACGCCGCCGTCTACGACAAGACCGCTCCGCTCATTCCGCCGCCGTACGTCGAGATGGGAGTCCAGCTCGGCGTCCTGTTCAATAAGAACGACGCACCAACGGGCATGGAGATCAGTGACGGTGCCGTAACTTTCTCGGACGGCGTCGACGTTCCTTCAACCACCAAAGGCAATCCAAGCCGTGGACTTCGCGTCGAGCGTATCTACGAACTCCCGGGAACCAAACTGGTTCGGGTCGACGTGAGCCGCGGCAAGAGTCCCATCGACATCTGGGGTGATGTCCGGAATGCCGCTGGCGAGGATGCGAAACTCGTGATCGTCGATTCCGATGGCAACACCTACGATGCGATCGGATGGCTCCACAGGAAGCCATCAGACCGATTGATACACATCAAGGTGGACGATCGGAATGGCGTCGAATCGATCGGGGCCGTGCCGATGCTCTCGTCGGCCGGCAAGGACTCGCTGATCCTCCTCTTCCGTGTCCCAATCGGCCGGGACGTCAAGGCAATCATGCTCGGCGACAAGACGATCGCGACCATGGACCTCGAGATCAAGTGACCGCGGCCGAGACGTCGGAGCCGGAGGCCGAACACCGTTCTGAGATCACCTATAGACCGACCGATAGACGAACGCACCCGCAGATGGGGTTCGTGCGGCATCTCTCGACGACGCGAACTGGTAATGCCCCGGGCGTTCAGGAACGTGGGCTAGGTATTTGAGCCCGATCGAGCCCGACCGATCCCAACCGATCCCAACCGATCCCAACCGATACCAACCGATCATCAGCGAGATCGAAGGTCAGGCCTGTTCGGCCAGCCAATTTTCG
>CALFOM010000150.1 GCA_937919685.1 uncultured Phycisphaera sp. | reverse complement strand
TTGCCGGAACCGGCGATTCCGATCTGCCGCTTCCCTGAGTCGGGTCTCCCGCTTCATTGAACGGCGACGGCATCCGATACGATCGCGGCATGTCACACATTCTCACAATTTTCGGCCCCTTCCGGCTGCTTCTCATGATGCTCATGTTTCTCATGGTCAGCGGCTGTGCGTCCGACGGCATTCAGGTTGGGGTTCAGAATCGCTCCGAACAGTACCGGCAGATGCTGGATCCTCAGTCGATCCTGAGCAGCAAAACGCCGCGTTGCGCCGTGCTTCCCACCTTCGCGTCCGGATCCAACGCAGGCATCGCCTCGTTCGCAAACGTCTCGTTCGCGCACGTAGCACGCAAGCAGATCAACGATGTCAACATCCTGTTCCACGCCGACGTCGTCAATCGCCTCAACCTGACGGGCGAAGTCGATCTTCTGAATCAACTGCTCGCCTCGATCGATCCCGGCGATTTCCTCGAACGGGACAAGTTGCAGCGGGTCGGAACGTCTCTCGGCGTCGAATATCTCCTTCTTCCTCGACTTGTGACCGTCATTACCGACAATGCCACCCGGCTCAGTTTCGCGGGATTTACCTTCATCAGAACCGGATGGACCACGGTCGAGCTCGGATTACAACTCTGGCACGCGCCAACCGGCCAGTTGGTCTGGCAGGCAACGGGAAGCGGCACCCTCGTGGTCGAGAACGTGGTCGGAAGTTCACCGTCGATCCAAACCACGCTTGATACGCTTCTCGCGGCAATGCTCTTAGACTTCGTCCACGGACGTTCCGAGTCGGTTCTTTCGGCGGACCTGCCCAAGCCGATTGTGGCGAAAGTCGCTCCGACCCCCACTTTGATCGACCCCGCTGATCCGAAACCAATCAGCGCCGCGGAACCGACGGCCAAGCCGAAATCTGCATCCCCGACCCCGACGACCGACCAACCATGAATACCCCCGAATCCGACATCTCCATCGATCTGCGGAGCGACACCGTCACGCGTCCGACCGACGCCATGTGGGACGCGATGCGATCCGCCCCGCTTGGCGACGACGTTCTCGGTGACGAGCCGAGCGTGCAAGCGTTCGAAGAAGCCGTCGCCGAGAGAATCGGAAAGGAGGCGGCACTCTTTACGCCCAGCGGAACCATGGCGAATCAACTCGCCATCCGTGGAGCCTGCGAAGCGGGTGATGAAATCATCGCCCATCGCGAGAGTCACATCATCCACTACGAGACCGGCGGCCCCGCCGCACTTTCAGGCTGCATGGTGGCAGGGCTCGACGGCGAAGCCGGCGTGTTCACGGCCGAGGCGGTGCACGCGGCGATCCGACACCGTGACATCCATGCGCCTCGATCCCGAATGCTCGTGGTCGAGAACACCCACAATCGTGGCGGGGGTGCCGTTTGGTCGATGGAACGCTTTCGCTCGGTCACTGGTGCCGCAAGAGAACACGGGCTTCATGTCCACGTCGACGGCGCCCGATTCTTCAATGCAGTGACCGCCGCCGGTTACAAACCGTCTGAGTTCGCGGCGTTGACCGACACCATGTCGATCTGCTTCTCCAAGGGACTCGGCGCCCCGGTGGGAAGCGTGCTTCTCGGCCCGCGAAAATTTATCGATCGATCGCGACGCTTCCGGAAGATGCTCGGCGGCGGAATGCGTCAGTCGGGGATACTCGCAGCCGCGGGACATCACGCCCTGGATCATCACGTTGCTCGACTCGCCGATGACCATGCAAACGCCGTTCGACTTGCCGACGGAATCGCCGGAATAGACGGCATCAAAGTTGACCCGCCCTTTGAAGGCTTGCGTACGAACATCGTCTTTTTTCGACCAGACCCCGCATCGGGCGGCGCTCACGCCGTGGCGGATCGACTTTCCGCTCGAGGCGTGAAGGTGCTCGCACTGGATCCGGATCGCATCCGAGCGATCACGCATCTGGACGTTGATGCCGCGGGCGTCGACCACGCGATCCAGATCATCGCCGAAGTCGCCCGCACCACCTGAAGAACTCTGGCCCCTAGGAAGACCCCCCCGTGCCCGACGCCCCGTTCGCCGCCATTTTCGATCTCGATGGAACGCTCATCGATTCCTACGACGCTCATCATCGCGCATGGAAGGCGGTTTGCCTTGCGCATGGAATCGAACTCACTCCAGCACAATTCGCCTGGAGCTTCGGCCGGACCAACCCCTCGATCATCGATCGCATCTGGACCGATGCGGGCCTTCCTGCGCCCGATGAGGAGTCGCGGAACGACATCGCCGAAGCGAAGGAAGCGGATTTTCGAAGTGAACTCGAACGATCATTTCCAACCATGCCCGGCGCCCCCGAACTGCTTGCAGATCTTGATCGAGCAGGATGGCGAATGGCGATCGGAACCAGTGCGCCTCGCGGGAATCTCGAGACCGCGATGCGATATCTCCCACTCGCGGACCGATTCGACGCGACCGCCTGCGGCGACGAAGTCGCTCAAGGCAAACCCGACCCGGAAGTCTTTCTGCTCGCTGCCGAGCGGCTTGGGGTCGCACCCGAACGTTGCGTGGTGGTCGAGGATGCCGGGCCGGGAATCGACGCCGCCCGCGCCGCGGGAATGGCATCGGTCGGACTCGTCTCCACCGGTCGGACCCCCGACGAACTCGCTCATGCTCATCTTGTCGTTACGCAACTGACCGAATTGGATGCAGGACGCCTTGCCGCCCTGATCGAAAGTCACTGATTCGCACCCTGCTCCGATCTCGCCGGTTCTTTCCCACCATCCCTCTTCCACATCAGCGCCCACTCATTGAAAGCTTGATTCCTTCATGAACGACCCACGATTTGATCGGCTTGCCGAACTGCTTACCACGCATTCCACGAGACTCAAGAAGGGCGAGCACGTCCTGATCGAGGCCTTCGATGTTCCAGAAGCATTCATCTGCG
>CALFOM010000149.1 GCA_937919685.1 uncultured Phycisphaera sp. | reverse complement strand
GCCGGGGCCGGGGCTGGGGCTGGGGCAGGACTCGATGCCGAGGCCGCTGACATTCCAATCACTACCGCCATCGCCGTGGTGAGCAAGAGGGCACAGGCCGGACCGAGTGAAGATCGCAAAAGTCGGGTTTGACGCATCTGAACCATGAATGAGCTCCTAAAATCCGATTCGAAAGTGTATCACGATCGGTTCCAAGAGGATCCCGGCAACCCCGGGACACCCTCCCCGGTGGTACGTTTTCCGCAGAATGTCGATCTCACCAGAAAACCAACCCCTCTCCACCGGAAGTCCCGAACGGGTCAAACCGGAAGAGATCGAGGATGCGATCCGCGTCCTAGTCCAAGGAGATCGAGCGGCGGCGAAGAGGTTCCTAACCTACGCCAGAGAGTCCAAACTCACGCTCGACCAGACTTGGGTCCTCAGAAACCAATTGGGCGCGATCGAAATGACCGCGTTGGCGGCCCCTGCCGCCGGGCGGACGGTGATGATCTTCGCGTCACGGCCGAAGGATTCGTCTTCCACGCTCAGAGCGGGCATCCTGATCGATGCCACCGCGGCAGGGTGCCGGGGCACGGGAGTCGACCTTGCACAGGCCCTCATTGACCCAATCGATGCACTTGAGGAGGCGATGTTCGTAGCTGGTGGCTTCCACCGTCTCGCTCAGTTGGACTACCTCGAACGGCCCACACCCCGCTTCAACGCGATTCGAAAACCCGTTCTGGATTCGGGTGTCGAAATCCGAAAGTGGGACCCGAACGATCGAGCAGGCTTGATCACACTGTTGGACCGCACCTACGAAGACACCTTGGACTGCCCAGGTCTCTCGGGCCTCCGACGGACGGACGACATCCTGACTGGCCACCTTGCCTCGGGCATCTTCAATCCCGAGTGGTGGCACATCCTCTCCGTCGCGGGCAAAGCCGAGGGCGCCCTTCTCTTCAATCGCGGGAGCGACGGCGCTTCAATCGAACTCGTGTACCTCGGATTGACCACCGGAATTCGCGGCCAAGGATTTGGAAAAATCCTCTTGACATTCGGACTTTCTCAGGTCGACGGTGACGACGCCCGTCCCGTCATTCTCGCCGTCGATCGCGCAAACCTCCCTGCAGTCAGGCTCTACCGTCGCGCGGGGTTCCGTCATTCGGTCCGTCGCACCGCCATGGTGCGATCGCTCACCGATCACTGACCTCACCTCGCCGACCTTTTCCACAACGAGATACGAACAGAATCCACACACGGTGGATTACTTTTTTTTGCGCCCGCAGAAACCAAGCCCTGCAAGGGATTCCGCGCCCAACGGCCGGGTGAAGGACTTTCTTCTTCGTTACAACCCCGCGAAACGCGGTTAGATTCCTGATTCGCCCAAGGATGGGCTGCTCGCCCGATCGGCGGGGCTTCGAATAGGACCGAATGACCGAAACGACCTAAAGTCGATTCGCGAACGGACCTCAGACAAGTCACGCTCCATTTCCGATCGGGCGGCGGGATCTCGGGTTTTTATTCCGCGATCTCGTGAGATTTCGAGTGATGCATTCCTCGTCGGCTTCGCCGGCCTCGGTGCGGTCTCGAACTCGGGACGGATTCCAGTCGTCAATTCAGCTCGCGTTGAAACCGGCCCCAAGCCGGAGCGCGATCGTCGTGGCCACAAGAATTGCCATGTGGCCGATCGGGAATCTGTTGAGGACATCGAAGGGTACGAATCCCTCGACTCGGAGCGAGCTTGAAATGACCAACCTGACCAAGGACTCCAACCCACGCGTCGAAGGCGACGCTCGCCAGTGTGATACGACCGATCGAATCGGTCGCGAGGTCGCTCGACAAGTCGGCTCCAGAAGATGGGACATGTGGTTTGATCGAACCACCGACTTCGTGGTCGAGGACGGCCGACTCAAGGTCGAGGCCGACAGTCGATTCGTCGCGGATTGGATCGAACGCCACTTCCGAGAGGCCATTCAGATCGCTGCCCGAGCAGAACTCGGCGACGACATCAAGGTCCAGATGGGGGTTCGAGAGCGTCCGGGCGCTTCGGCCCAGGAGACCGTCGAAACGACCTCCCCGCCTGCGCCCGATCGCTCCTCGGCGCGACGAGGAAAGCGAACCGAAAATCGCGATCGCCGTGATGCCGAACCCCGCCTCGATCATTTCGAGATCGGCGATTCGAATCGACTCGCCTTCGACGCCGCAACCCGGCTCGGCGAGGATCTTGAAGGGGCGACAAGCGTGCTCTTCATTCACGGCGACTGCGGGATCGGCAAGACGCATCTCCTCCGCGGCATTTGCGCACGCCGCAAGCAGCGTGACCGACGAGCCAAGGTCCGCTACCTGACCGGTGAACAGTTCACCAACGAGTACATCCAGGCCGTCCGCAGCAGCGACCTGGACAACTTCCGCCGGACGCTCCGCCGCCTCGATCTTCTCGCGATCGACGACGTCCATTTTCTGTCGAACAAGAACGCGACTCAGAGCGAGTTCCTCCACACCATCGACGCCATCGCCATGAGCGGCGGCGCGGTCGCGGTGGTGTGCGACGATCACCCACGAACGATCAATCGATTCAGCGGACCGCTGGTCAGCCGGTTCCTCTCGGGCATGGTCGTCCGGGTTGACCGACCGGATCGGGAACTCCGGGTCCGACTGATCAAGAAGCTCGCCTGTGACCGTGGCATTCGACTCGGCGAGTCCGCCATGGAGACGCTTGCATCCCGCTGCGTCGGCTCGGTACGGGAACTTCTGGGCGGACTGACCCGCATCGATGCACTCGCCCGCCTCGATTCCAATGCGGGTGGCCATGAGGAGATCGGTTCCATCGCGGTCCAGAGGGCGCTGGGTGACGAATCGATGTCCACCGGCGGGAAGCCCATCCGACTCTCCAGGATCCTCGAGATCGTCTGCAAGGAGGTCGGCGTGGATCGAGACGAACTCCTCTCGAGCGGTCGACATCGCCGGGTCGTTCTGGCCCGTGGTCTCTGCGCTTACCTCGCCCGAGAGTTGACCAACGCGTGCTTCCCGGAAATCGCCTCGGCCCTCGGCCGAACGACCCACTCCACCGTTCATACCGCCGATCGGCGGATCCGCAGGCAGTTGGAGGCCGATGAGCTCGTCTCAGGTCATGCCGAAGAGGTCGTTCGACTCCGAGACCTCGTCGATGAGATCCGCCAGTCGCTTCGTCGAAGCTGACGCCGCCCGGAAACAAGGCCCTGGAGACCACGACAGGAAGGCGTTCGTCGGTACACTCAACCGATGCCCCGCCGTTTCTCCTGTCTTTCCTCGTCCATGCTGGTCGCGATCACGGCGTTGATTCTTTTCTCCAATGCCACATTCGCTCAGTCAAACCCCTACGGACGGGTCGACCCGATCGAAGCGAGCATCTCGGTGCTCCGTCGGAGCGTCGGCGGCGCCGGAACACCGGCGAACGTCGGCGAACTCGCCGGTCTTCATCTGCCCGGTTTCTCCTCAATTCTTCAGGCCGGCATGACAAATCCAAGCCCGCCGATGCGGGTCCGGGCGGCCGTTAGCCTGGCCAACGAGGGCGAGTCGATCCCCCTGCTGCTCTCCAGGCTCGATTCCCCCGATGAACGAGGCGCGTTCATCATCGCGGTCTTCAGCGACGGGCTCATCGAACCTTCGATCGCAGGGACCATCGCGGACGGCAATTTCACGAACGACGTCGCCCTTGCGGTACTTCTGGCGTTGGCGGATCGAGATCAGGACACCGACCGCCTGTCACGGCTGGCGGTCGATCAGGATGCGGCGTGGCTCACCCGTGGCATCGCAGCGGCGAGCTTGGATCAGCGCGGAACCTCGGCCATCGAGGGTTGGTTCCAGGCCCTCTCGAAACTCACCCCCGCCGAGCATGATCGCAACGTCTTCGAAATGCTCGCCATAGCCGAGCGGCTGGGGTTCGACGTCGCCATCGAGCGGATGGAACCCCTGATCGGCCCGAGGCCATCCAACGACGCCCTCCGTGCGGCTCTCGTCGAATCACTGCTCGAACTTGCGCCCGAAGACGGCATTTCAGCCTGGAAGTCGATGTTGGCCGACTGTCCCGAAGATGGAAGAAGCACGCCGATCGGCATGCTGCTCGTCTCCGCCGGGCAACCAGCGCCGAAGGAGACCAAGGGCCGGTTCCCCTCTGGAGACAAAATGTCCGAGGCGATCAGCGAATTGATCTTCGCCGCTCCGGACCAGCGGCTTCAAGCCTCGATCGCCGCCATCGAACTCGGCCATCGACCGACCATGATCTGGGCGATGGCGAAGGCTGAAGAGATGGCGAATCTCGCCTTGCTCGAAGCGATCTTTGATTCTGCGAGCCGATCCACGCGAAACGGCATTGAGAGATTTGCGATTCGAGCCTCGGAAGCCCTCGCCGCGGCGGCCCCTTCTGAACTCGGAAGACGACTCGTCGATCAAGAAGACCCGGCGGTCATCGACTTCATCTTTCGCGGTCTGATTGCCGCCGGAACCCCTGAAGCCGCCGCCGAGGCCAGACCCTATCTCGAAGCCTCCGATCGGACCACGCGATCACTCGCCCTGCTGGCGGTCGCCAGAGCCGCCGATTTAGACGAGTCCCAGATACGCCTGTTGGGACGGGCGGCCGCGGGCGGCGGTGGACTGCCGCCGGATCTTCGGCCATTGGCCGCCTGGCTCTTCCTCGAAGCCAGCGGTGAACTCCAGAACTCGATCCCTCGCATCATCGAATGCATCATCGAATCCTGACCTTGCCCTTGATCCTGTGGATGCTGCAAATACTGCAAATCCTGTGGATGGCCCAAAACCCACTTGATTCCGATTCACCGTGAAAAGTGACCTTCAATGAACTTCATCCCACTCAATCGACCCGACATCCGAAATCATGATTTTGCAGCATTGGAAGCCGCGCTCCAAGCGTTGGCCGAGGAGGACACCTCGCCGATCCGCGAACTGGAAAGACTCGCGTCGAAGATCACCGATCGCCCCCATGCCGTGGCTGCCACGACCGCGGGCGTGGCGTTGGAAGCGGCCATGCTCTCGGTCGGATTGAACGTCGGCGACGAGGTCATCTGCCCGGCGTTCGCTC
Organism: uncultured Phycisphaera sp.; assembly: GCA_937919685.1. Classification (GTDB taxonomy): domain Bacteria; phylum Planctomycetota; class Phycisphaerae; order Phycisphaerales; family SM1A02; genus UBA12014. The sequence continues at coordinate 7,091 of CALFOM010000149.1, read as the reverse complement.
CTGCCCGCCTCGTCGCGGCCATCGTTCGATCCGGAGGCATCCCATGCTTCGTGGATGTGGATTCGCGTACCGGCGGGATGCGATTGGAGGCGGTCGAAGCGGCGATCACTGATCGAACCCGCGCCCTCGCGGCGATCGCCCCCTGGACGGCGCCATCGGTGCTCGAGGAACTCGCCTCACTCAGCCGGAAGTATGAGGTCCCGCTCATCGAAGATGCGATTGAAAGTTTGGGGACGACCATGCCCTCCGATCGTGCGGCTCGCTTCGGCGTGCTGGCGGTGATCGGGCTTGGACGAGAAAGCCCGGCGACCGCCGCCGGAGGCGGCATCATCGTCACCCACGACGAGCGGATGGCCGCCATGTGCCGCGAGATCCTCATGGAAGGCCGCGCGACCCCGGACGATGTCGAGGAAGACGACGATTCCCAGGACCAGGAGGGCTGGTGCCATGTCAGAGCCGGTCTTGACGGACGCCTCGACGTCCTTCGGGCTGCCGTCGGAATCGGCACCCTCGAGCGAATTGAAGAGACGCTTGCCGCCCGCCGTGAAGTGGCCGATCGCTACATCGCCAGACTTGGCGGCGAAGCTGATCTGATGATTTCTTCGCCGCCCCCAGGGGTGCTGCCGAGTTGGACGGCCTTCCCGGTCAGGCTCGATGAACGCTTCGTGTTGGAGGACCGCGACTCCATCATTCGCGGGATGCGCCGCCACGACATCGGCGTCACGGCAGGATGGGCCCTCGGCCCCGCCCTACCAATCGCCCGCCATGGCGGATCCCCTGAGGATCGGTGGCCGTTCGCGGCGCGCCTCGCATCGAGAACGATGCTCCTGCCGTGCCACTCGTTCGTCACGCCCGCCGACGTCGACATCATCTGTCAGACGCTTCTCTTGATGATGAAACAGACGGTCTTTAGTCGCGGCGACCAGTGATTCGGGCTCACTCCCACTCGATGGTGGCGGGCGGCTTCGAACTGATGTCGTAGACCACTCGATTCACACCGGTCACTTCATTAATGATCCGGTTCGAGATCGTCGCAAGCACGCCGTATGGAAGCCTCGCCCAATCCGCGGTCATGAAATCTTGGGTCTCGACCGCCCGCACCGCGACGACGTTTTCATAGGTCCGACCGTCGCCCATCACGCCGACCGAACGCACCGGCAGCAACACCGTGAAGACCTGGTTCGTCGACCGATAGAGCTCATTGGCGACGATCTCCTCGAGAAGGATCTCGTCGCACTCTCGGAGGAGATCCAGCTTCTCGATGGTGATATCGCCAAGCACCCGGACGGCAAGACCAGGTCCCGGGAAGGGATGTCGCCAGACGATGGCCGGCGGAAGACCGAGCACTTCACCGAGCGTTCGAACCTCGTCCTTGAAGAGATCGCGGAGCGGTTCAACCAGTTCGAAACCGAGCTCTTCCGGCAGGCCACCAACGTTGTGATGAAGCTTGATACTCGCGGCGGTTCCTGCCAGCGAGTGCCCACTCTCGATCACGTCGGGGTAGAGCGTTCCCTGCGCGAGGAATCTTACGTTGCCGTACCGGGATGGCTCAGACTCGATTTTCCTCGCCTCTTCTTGGAACACGGTGATGAACCGATGCCCGATCAGTCGACGCTTTTCCTGCGGATCCTCAATTCCCTCGAGGTCCGAAAGAAACGCGTCGGCGGCATCGACCACGCGGAGATCGATATCGAAATGGCCGCGGAAAGTCGTCTCGACAAGTTCGCGTTCGTTCTTCCGAAGTAGTCCGTTATCCACGAAGATGCAGGTGAGTCGGTCTCCAACGGACCTCTGAAGCAGCGCCGCGACCACGGAACTGTCCACCCCTCCGGAAAGACCGCAGATCACCCGGTCATCACCGACCTGCTCCTTGACTCGCTTGCACTCCGCATCGAGGTATTCGTTCATCCGCCAGTTGCCGCTGCAACCGCAGATCCCATAAAGGAAGTTCCGGAGGATGTCGATACCGTGCGGAGTGTGGGTCACTTCCGGATGGAACTGGACGCCCCAGAACTGACGCTCCCGATGGCGGACTGCCGCGAATGGGCAGGTCGAGGTCGACGCCACCGATTCGAACATTTCCGAGAGTCCGGTCACCTGATCACCATGACTCATCCACACGGAGGTGCGAGTCGGAATGCCCGCCAGAAGATCAGAGGAGTCGCCGATCTCGAGTTGGGCGCGACCGAACTCACGAGTGCTCGCACTCTCGACCGTGCCGCCGAGCATCTCACAAGCGAGTTGCATGCCGTAGCAGATGCCCAACACTGGAACTCCGAGATCAAAAATTCCGGGATCGCAGGTCGGCGCTCCGGATTCGTTCACGCTCGAAGGCCCGCCGGAGAGGATGATCCCCTTCGGATTCAGCCCGCGTATCGTCTCGAGGTCGGTGTCCGGCGCCACCAGCAGACTGAAGGCGCCCAACTCCCGAACCCGCCGAGCGATGAGCTGCGTGTACTGGCTTCCGAAATCAAGAATCGGAATGGTCTCTGTAGCGGGAACGCCGCTGACGGTCACTTTGCTCATGGAGGTATCCGGGATCCGATGCCAGAGGGGTTCGCCCAGTCTTGAGGGGAAGGCGGAGAGGCTACCGCGCCCCCGACCCTCCGGGGGGCCGTCGGCAAATTCTCCCCCCGCCCCGCGGGAGATCGATGGAACGCGCGGAGGAGTGGTATCCTCTCGGGTCATGGCTCCGGCGAAAAAAACCTGTGGAATTCTGCTCGGCGGAGCGGCCTTCGTTCTCCTGCTGGCAGGATGTGCGCCGCCGATTCCCGATGGCGGTTTCGACGCCCCGGATCCAGCCTCGCGTCTCTATGCCGCAGCCCGCGTCGCCGCCAACTGGTCTTCGACCCAGCCGCCCGACGCTCGACGCCCGCCGCCGATCGCCACCCTCCGGCAACTCGTGGTGATGCTCGAATCCAGCGATCCCGCCGAACGGCTGGTCGCCTCCGAGACGCTCCAAATGGTCACCGGGGAAGACTTTGGTTACGAGCCATCTGCGCCGCTGCCGGAACGATTCCTCGCCGTGAATCGCTGGCGAGCATGGGTCGATTCGCGTGCCACGCCTCCGTCACCGGCGGAAGGGGCGGGAACTTGAGCCATCTACCCCCACCGTCAATTCGGATGGAGATTCTGAGCCGCGCTGACTTATTGGCCCCGGTCCGCGCCATGCTCACCTCCTTTTCAGAACGCTCCGGATTCGACGAAATCGAAACCGGCCACCTTGCCCTCGCGGTGGATGAGGCCCTCGCCAACGTGATCCGTCATGGGTACGACTCAAGGCCCGACGGCCGAATCTGGATTTCCACCTATCTGATCGAAGAACCCGAACGCCGGATCAGAATCGAAATCGAAGACGAAGGCCGGCAGACCGATCCAGACCAGATCGTTTCCCGAGATCTCGCGGATGTGCGTCCGGGTGGGCTTGGCGTGCACCTCATGCGGAACGTCACGGATACCTGCGAGTTCGAACGCCGAATGCCGGGAGGCATGCGACTCGTCCTCGAAAAAACGATTCGACGAGAAGAAGACCACCCCTCGGACCAGAATCACGCCGGCACGCCGGAGAATGGAAGCCAATGAGCAGCGGGAATGAAATGGAAATCCAAGTTGAGAATCGAGACGACGCGGTCCTCGTGACCCCGATCGGTGAAGTCGATCTCGCACGAAGCCCCGTGCTTCGAAGTCGACTCAAGGAGATCCTTAGTGCATCGCCCGCCCGACTCGTGGTCGACCTGAGCCAGGTTCCGTATATGGACAGTTCAGGGGTGGCCACACTGGTCGAAGCCTTGCAGCAATCCCGAGCCCGCGACTGCAGCCTCTTCCTCGTGGGGCTCCAGGATCGCGTGCGATCCGTGTTTGAGATCGCCCGACTCGATACTGTGTTCACGATCACCTCCGACACGACTTCCGCGCTGGACACCTGAGCCACGATGCCCGACACCGTCAGTCAACCCGGTCTGGTCGCACGCGTCCTCGAAGGCGTCGGTGGTTTCGTTCTCGGAATCCTCGAGTTCATCGGCGGCCTTTACTGGCTTCTTCACGAGTTGATCGGCTGGGTCTGGAGATCCACCGTCCGACACCAGTTCAGATTCGGACGGACCGCCTTCATTTCCCAGATGGTGAGAATCGGGGTCCGCTCGATCAGCATTGTCGTCCTCGTCTCGGGCAGCATCGGTCTCATTCTTGCCTTGCAGACGGCGCCGAGCCTCCAGCAGTTCGGCCAGGTCGACAAGGTCGCGAACCTGGTCGGGGTCGCGGTCTTCCGCGAACTCGGCCCGCTCATCGCCGCGATCGTCCTCACCGGATTCGCCGGCGCTTCGATCGCCGCGGAGATCGGAACCATGGTCGTCGGCGAAGAAATCGAAGCACTCGAGTCGATGGGGCTCAACCCCGTTCGTTTCCTGGTCGTGCCAAGAGTGATCGCGAGCGCCATCAGCTTGGTACTGCTCTCGGTGATCGCCGACCTCTCGGCGGTCTTCGCCGGCGGTGCGATCGGAATCCTCCAACTCGGGATTCCCTACGAGGTGTACAAAGACAATACGATTCAGCAGTTGAGCAGCGCCGACTTCCTGACCGGCCTGTTCAAGGCCGGTATCTTTGGAACGATCCTCGGATTGATCGCGTGCCGAAACGGACTCCGGGTCTCGGGCGGCGCCGCTGGCGTCGGCAAGGCGACGACCGATACCGTGGTTCAGACGGTAGTCACCGTGATCTTCGCCGACCTGTTCTTCACCGCCCTGTTCTTCACCCTCGGCCTCGGTTGATCGCGAGCGATCAGGCTCCGAGTGCGAGTCGTTCCGCGGCTCGCGCCGGCAGACCCGCCGCGATGGCTCTGGATTGAGCCGACGCGATGTCATACCCAGCCCGATACCAGTCGATCTCGCCGGCTTCCAAGTCGAGAATGGCGTAAGACGCACGGGGATCACCATCCCTGGGCTGCCCCACCGAACCGGGGTTTGCGATGCAGCGTCCCTCGAAGTCGACGTCAATCGATTTCGATGAAACGCTCCGATGGCTTTCCACAACCGGCATTTCGGCATCTTCCAAGAGTCTGAAGCATGCGGGGAGATGGGTGTGACCCACGAGGCAGATCGGCACATCGACACCACGAAACGCAGGTCCCGCGGCGCCGCCGTCGAGGATGTATCGAGCCCCGCCGGGAATCGGCGAATCATGAACGATCATTACTTTCGATTCGAAGTAGATCATGCCGGGGAGTCGACCGATCGCTTCTAGGAGATCCGGTCGTTCGGTCGTGAGCCTGCGCCGAGTCCAGTCGATCGCTTCACGAGCGACCTCGCGAAATTTTCGTCCGAGTTCTGGCCGGATCAAAGCATCCTCATGATTTCCGAGGACCATCATCGGGTCACGTTCGAAGATCAGATCGAGACATTCAATCGGATCCGGTCCGTACCCCACGACATCCCCGAGGCAGACCAGTCGATCGATTCCTGCGGCATCGAGTTCCGCGAGGACCGATCTCAGCGCCAGCAGATTTCCGTGAACGTCGGAGATGATTCCAAGCCGCATGAGTCCACCCTCTTACGATTTTTCAGACGCGGCATGCGGACATGGCGTCGTTTTCGACGGATCTTCCTTCCCACCGACCACTCTCTGTCATGTGTCATCGGACGATCTCCGGCGGCTCACCAGCCAAGTCGAGCGATCTCGAAAATTCTGCCCCGAGCCGTCATTGAAGTTCATCGGCGGGTCGATTCCGACTTGCTCGACGCCTTCGCGGACGCACGGTGCAATTCCAGAAGCCCGGCCTGTTCCTGGATTCGCTCGACGATCTGATCGGGGTGATCGACCAGGCACGCCCACCCCTCTCGGATGGCCCGATGACACCCGGCGCTGGCTCCCGTGTCCACCCGCCCGGGAACCGCGAGAACCTCACGCCCATAGTCTTCGGCCGCCAGACGCGCCGTGATCATGGCACCGCTCCGAAGGCCCGCCTCAAAGACGACCACGCCGAGCGAGAGACCGGCGATGATCCGATTCCGCTCTGGGAAACGGCCGGGCCGAGGTCCGGCGTCGCACGGATATTCGCTCAGGATGGCGCCGCCAGACTCCGCGATCGCGTGGAAGAGTGATTCGTTCTCTGGCGGATAGAGATGCTCCAACCCTGAACCCAGTACGGCAAGCGTCGGCCTCCCGGCTCGAAGTGCCGCTCGATGCGCTGCCGCGTCGATACCGAGCGCACCTCCAGAGCAGATCGTGAACCCCGCTTCGCAAAGAGCCGTCGAGAATCGTGTTGTCAGATCAATCCCGATCGCGGAACAACGCCGGGCACCGACCACGGAGATGATCGGATACTGATTGATGGCCGCACGCGACCCCCGAATCCGCAACACCACCGGTGGATCATCAATCCCCTGAAGCGCCGCGGGATAATCGTCATCGAAGACCGTCAGCATGGATCCGCCGAGTCGTTTGACCCGCCGAAGATCCGCGTGCGCGTTTTTTCGATCGAGCGTTCGCATCCTGGCCGCGACGACCATTTCGCACTCTCCCGTGACCGCCGCAACGGCCGAAACTGGCGCCGCCAAAATGCAGTCGATGGTTCCGAAAAACTCCCGCAACTTTGAAACGGTTCGTGACCCCCACCCTCTGACTTGTTGAAGCGCCAGCGTCTCAATCAGTTGTTCATCTTGTTCATGTTGTTCATGTTGTTGATGTTGTTGATGTTGTTGATCATGCATCCGCCACCGCCCGGCCCACCTCTCGGCAAGCGTACGCGGTGACCAGAGGCCTTCTTAAGATCGTTGACTTTTTTCGTATCGACCCACTGCGGGCGATCAGAAACTGCGGTCCTGATCTTCCAAATCAGCCCAGAGTGATCCCTCACTCGAAATCGGCTCATAGGTCAATTCTGCGGACTCGTCCTCTTCTTCTTCCTCTTCCTCGTCTACGTCTTCTTCCTCTTCCTCGTCTTCTTCTTCGTCTTCGCCCTCAACCTCTTCCTCGTCTTCGTCTTCGCCCTCGTCTTCTTCTTCGTCTTCTTCGTCTTCTTCCTCGTCTTCGTCTTCGTCTTCGCCCTCTTCCTCGTCTACGTCTTCTTCCTCTTCTTCGTCTTCTTCCTCTTCTTC
>CALFOM010000148.1 GCA_937919685.1 uncultured Phycisphaera sp. | reverse complement strand
GAAGAAGAAGAGGAAGAGGAACCGACGACTCCCCATCGGGCCTCTGCGGCGGAATTGCAGGCGAAACTCGCTCGACTTCCGGTCCGCATGGCGACTGCACCAGCGGAAGTCGGACGCGACGAAGACATCCCCCGCGAGGAGAACTTCGAGGGTTACCAGTTCCCAACCTTGGATCTACTCGAGGATCCCGAGGGCGACTACTCCATCGCGATGGAGGACGCGGTGCGCGAGCAGGCAGCCATCCTCGAAGAAGCACTCAGGACATTCCAGATCGACGCGGAAGTCGCCGGTATCGAGAGTGGACCGGTCGTGACGCTCTACGCGATCCTGCTCGCCCCCGGAACCCGGGTGGCCCGGCTCAGCGCGATCTCCAGCGACATCGCTCGCGCCCTGCAGGCCCAGAACATCCGCATCATCCCCAACATGGCGGGCAAGAGCACCGTCGGTATCGAGGTGCCGAATTCCAAGAAGGAAAAAGTCCGGCTCAAAGAACTGATGTCGAGCGGGCGATCGCGAGAAATGACGCTCCCGATGTTCCTTGGCAAGGACTCTGCGGGTGATCCTCTGGTCGTCGACCTGACGAAGATGCCGCACATGCTGATCGCCGGCACCACCGGCAGTGGCAAGAGTGTCTGCATGAACACCATCATCATGTCCTGGCTCTATACCAAGCGACCCGATGAGCTCAAGCTCTGCCTCGTTGATCCCAAGATGGTCGAGATGAGCCAGTTCGCCGACATCCCCCACCTCATGTGTCCGGTCATCACGGAGATGGGCAAGGCCGCCGCGATCCTCGAGTGGGCGGTCGGAAAAATGGAGGAGCGATACGAGTTGCTTCGCCAGGCCGGCGTCCGGGACATCGCCAGTTACAACGATCTTGGAGAAGAGCAGCTTCGAGAGATCTTCGATCCGTCGAACGATCTCGAGTGGGCCAAACTCCCAAAGAAACTTCCATACATGGTCTTCGTCATCGACGAACTCGCCGACCTGATGATGACCAACAAAGAAGTTGAACATTCCATCGTCAGAATCGCCCAGAAGGCGCGGGCTGTCGGTCTCCACCTGATTCTCGCCACCCAGCGACCCCAGGCGAACGTGGTCACGGGACTGATCAAGAGCAACATGCCGTGCCGAGTCTCCTTCAAGGTGGCCAGTGGCATGGATAGTCGAATCGTCCTAGATCAGAAGGGCGCAGAACTGCTTCTGGGCATGGGCGACATGATGATCGTCACGCCGGAAAAGACCGAGGTCAGACGTGGCCAGGGAACACTGGTGACCGATCGCGAGACCCGACAAGTCGCCAAGTTCCTGAAGAACGTCGCGGGTCCGACCTTTGAACGAAGCCTGCTCAACATTCGTCCGCCCAGCAGTGGCGGACAGGGTGGCACCGCCGAAGAGAGCGGCGAGCGAGACCCTCTCTTCGATCAAGCGGTCGAGATCATGATCGAAACCGGTCGAGGATCGGTCTCGTTACTCCAACGACGGATGGCGATCGGATACAGCCGAGCGAGCCGACTTGTGGACCAGATGGGTCTTGCCGGCATTCTCAGCGACCACAAGGGATCCGTCGCTCGAGAGGTGCTCATTAGTCTCGAAGACTGGCAGCGAATGAAACGACTCGAAGACGGCCTCGAAGCAAGCAACAATGCTGAGGATCTGGACGGCGACTTCGGCGAGGAGGATTCGGGCGGCGTTCCTGCCGAACTTCCCGGCGAACATCGATATTGAGGCGCCGGCCGCCAACAGGGGTCGGCCACAAGAAACCTCCCACGCGTGCCCAGCCAAAGAAATTTCTCCAAGTTCACCGCCAGAGACTTGCCCCAGCATCCGCTGACGCATTCAATCGTTCATCACGACGCCAGATCTGATCGAGGCCATCCAAAGTGCGGGGTGGTTGAAAATCAAGAAGGCCCGTGACGACCGTCGTTCTTGCGTTCTTGAGCGACGGGCGATGAGCCGAGCCTGACCGTCGAGGCTCGAACAATTTCAGCCGGCTCCCGCCGTCAACCGACGGCCAGGGATTGATCCACGGGAGCCGGATCCACGCCGTCAACTGGAGGTGATCAAGTGAATGTCAGCAATCCCCGAAAGGTGGAGGGCCCGCGCGACTGATTCGTGCGACCTCGACGGGCGCCCGAAGTGCGTCGCCCTCCGACCTCCCTGCGTATCACGCAGGCACGCCCGGCCCAGCCGCCGGAGCGTGAGATGAAAAGGACCGCCTCGCATGCGCCTCGCCGCCTGCGGGGCGGTTCCATTTCGTCACCTCGGTTTCATTCGCATCGGCCTGCGTCCGGTCTGGAGAGGATCCGACGACGACAATGATGGATCTCGCACTGACCGTGCAAAAACCTCCTCCTGCACCCCAAGGGCGGCGACATAAAACCTTCACTGGAGGGTAGAATTCAGCTTCAACCCCCGGAGATTCAAGATGCGTCTATCAAGTTCACGAATTCGTACGCTGGCGATGATGATCACTGCAGCCGCCGCCACGGCAATGCCGGTCAGCATGGTCGCAGCCCAATCGACCTCGAGCGAATCGCTCACCCAGTTACAGACCGAACTTGATGCGGTCGACACCATGACCGACACCATCGGCCCGATGCGGACGAGTGCAGAACTTCGTCTGCAACAGATGACCGCATTCCTCCAACAGTCGGGCAAGACGAACGACGAGGTGAAGTGGTCGACCGAGAATCCCTCCACCTTCCACGCACTCAGCTTCCAGCAGGCCTATTCCGAGGCCGTGAAGAAGCAGGGCACCCGGGGCGCCGCCAAGCCGTCGTCCGACGACGCTGATCTGCTCAGCCGCGAGGTGAATGCTCAGAAGGCGATGACCCAGGATCAGTGGTCCGTCATCAACAAGCTTCACCAGCAAGTGCAGCAGCGAACCGACTACATCCGCTCCATCAAGGGCATGCGGGACTACGAGACGTTCGCTGCAGAAGAGACCAAGAAGCGACTCGCCAGCCACACGCCGCCACCGGCCGCGACCGACCGCCGATCCGAGGCCGGCGGTATCAGCCCCGAGCAGCGCCAAGCGAACATCGAGAAGTATCAGAACCAGCAGGCTGACCTTCGCAAGCACTGGGATAACTATCACTTCACCTTCGCCACCAGTGATGGCCCGCCTCCAGGTGGCCCGTTTGGTGATCGAAACAACGATTCCAACGACTACGGCAACAACTACAACAACGACGACTACTACGACGGGTCGTCCTACAACGGCTACGCCGACCCCTACTACGACGTCTGGGGCCGACGCCATGGCATCTACCCCAATGAGCGTGCGCGAGAAGGTGATCGAATTCACCAAGCATACGATCGCGGGAGCAACCCCAACGCCCCGATCCAGCCGCAGTCGGATCATCCCTCGAGCGGTCCGGCATGGCCATCCGCAGGCGCGTTCCCCAAGGCACCGCCAGAGAAAAGCCCCGGCAGACGCTGATCCGGCGCCGACCCGATGGATCGACTAAGAATCAAGAACGCCCCACGAACATCTCCGGTTCGCGGGGCGTTTTCTTTCTGGATCACCGCCCGAAAAAGACCGGGATCACTCCCCGATGTCTTCGGCCCAGAGTTCTGGTTTCTCTCGTTTCATTCGTTCCATCAACTCGATGCAGCGGCCGTCATGCAGCACATGCACCTCGATTCCAGACTCCTTGAGCCAATGCTCAGCGCCGAGAAAGGTTGAGTGTTCGCCGACGATCACCCGACGCACCTTGTAGAGAACGGCCGCACCCGTGCACATGGAACATGGACTCAGGGTCGAGACAAGCGTCAGTTCACTCCAATCGCGCCGTCGGCCCGCATCTCGCAGGCATGCCATCTCGGCATGCAGAATCGGATTGCCGGATTGGACCCGTTCGTTGTGTCCGCGAGCGACGATCTCGCCTTTCTCCGTCATCAGGACGGAGCCGATCGGAATACCGCCCTCCGACCATCCCTTTTCCGCCATGCGAATCGCTTCGTCGAGTCCGAGATTCATGAGTTCCGGTGTCATCGTGATCGTCCTTTTTCGAGGAGTGCCGGTCGAGCGAGGCCCAGTCCTGTTCAAGATATATCGTCTCAGACCGCCGCGAACACGTCGAATCGCCGGCTCGTCTCCACAGGCTGGTCGCCGATGATGGCCGTGGAGCGTCTTGGTCCTTCCCAGCTGACTAGAATGGCCCATCGATGACGAATCACGAGACTGACTCCCCTTCTACCCTGCACACACCGATCGAAAAGCGGTGGATGATTCTTCATACGAAGGCTCGTCAGGAGAAGGCCGTCGCAAAGTACCTGTCGGCCTCGGGGATCGAACACGACCTGCCGCTGGTGGAACGCACCACGATCACCAGAGGACGCAAACACCGATCGGAAGTCCCGCTCTTCTCAAGCTACATCTTCGTCAAGGGTGAGAAGCAAGCCGCCTACAACGCGATCGCCACCAAGCGGGTCGCCAGTTTCATCGAGGTCAACGACCAGGCGAGACTGGAAGAAGAACTGGCCGCGATTCATCTGGCGCTGCAGAGTGGATTCGAAGTCGAGGAGTTTCCAAAACTTGCGATCGGATCCCGAGCCCGGGTCACCAAGGGACCTCTGCTCGGCGTCGAGGGCGTGGTCATCCAAGAGGCGAGGCGGACTTGTCTTGTGCTTCACGTCGAGATGCTCGGTCGCGGAGCCGCGGTCGAGATCGAACGAGATCTTCTCGAAGAGATCGAAGACTAATCAGGCGTTGTTCGGTCGAAGGAGCCTCGGATCCTTCAGGCCCTGTTCCAACTCGACGGAACTCTCGAAGTTGAGCACGCGTCGCGCGAGCGAGGCATCCGCCAGACTGTGCAGAATCTCTCCCCTCCGGCCCTCTGCATGGCTCGGAGGATCGCACCCCAGAAGGGTTGCCAGTTCCAGAACGCTGGTGGCTTGTCCCGATCCCAGGTTGATCGGTCGGCCCTCGCCGACACCGCTCGCGACGCTGGCCAGAAGCAGACCATCAACGATGTCCGAAACATGGATGAAGTCACGGGTCTGTTCACCGGTCCCGAAGATGACGGGAGCCTCGCCCCGGGCGGCCATCGCGGCGAAGATTGCGATCACGCCGGCGTAGGGTGAGTCCGCCCGCTGGCGCGGCCCGTACACGTTGAAGAATCGCGGGCAGACCGTTTCAAGCCGGCCTTCCCGGGCGAACGCTCGGCAGTGTTCTTCGGCTTCCAGTTTCGCGGCGGCATACGGGGACATCGGCGCCGTCGAGGCGTCCTCGCCGATCGGTGGCGGAGCATCCCCGTAGACACTGCAGCTTCCGGCATGGATCAGACGACGTACCCCGGCGGCCTCCGCGGCCTCGAGCATGCGGCGGGTTCCGCCCGCACAAACGGATTGGTAGAGGGACGGCTTCTCCAGACTCTCCACCACCGAAACCCTGCTTGCGAGATGGAAGACCAGATCGCATCCCCGAACCGCTGCGGCGCACATCGCTGGCTCGGTGACGGAGCCTTCGATCAGATCCAAGCCGCCTTCGTGGGTCGAGAGATTCTCAACGCGTCCGCTCGACAGGTCGTCGAGCACTGTCACCTCGATTCCACGCGACAGAAGCGCGTCGACGAGATGGCTGCCGATGAACCCGGCGCCTCCGGTCACACAGGCTCGTCGCACCGTAGCCTCGATCGCCGAACCGCTCTCAGTCACCTGATTCGCTCGATTCGGCTGCAAGTCTCGACTGTTCTCGTCCCGCCGGGCCACCGCTCAATAGGCCGCCGCCGAGAATGACGCCCAGACCCGCGACCAGCGGCAGCGCGAGCAGATTCCAGAGCGGTTCGATCACCGCGGTCTCAAGCGCTAATTTCGGGGTCTCACCGGCCGCCTCAGACTTCGCGACCTCTCCTAAGATCTCGCCCTCTACGATCGCAAGACCGGCCGCTTCGCCCAAGGTCGCCGACTGCTTGTCACCTTCGTTCTTGGCCACAAACGTCAAGACCATCGAGAAGAGACCAATCGCGATGAGGACCATGGCCAGTCCCTGGACGGCCTGCGTTCTCACCGCTCGCCCCGCGAAGAGGCCCGTCACCAGGCCGGCCATGACCGAGGCCATCAGGGTAAGCGGCCATTGCACCACGAAGATGTACCAGTTGGATACCAGACCCGTCTGCGGGTTGGCGTGCCGCTCCCCGAGCAGGGCGGGCACGACCTCACCAAGGGGGAACGAGATCAAGGTCCAGACGAGATACCCCGCCACGATGCCGATGAGAAGTCTTGCCATATCGATTGCTCCGGTGATTCGTAACCTCGAGCGTACCTCCTCCGCAAGGCTCGCGTCGGCGATACGGTCCGGTTCGTACTTGACCAACGCTCGATGGATCGGCTCCGGCGACAAATCGAACGCCTCCGATCGTCAGACCCAGCATCCGATGCAGTTCAGACATCGCCCCGAGTATCACGCTGGGGACGTCGGGCATTGACGAATTCCATCGCCTCCCCAACCTTGGCCCAGCGCGGCACGGTCGGGAATCGATCGGCCCAAAAGGCATGGACGATCACCGGCTTGCTGTAACGAATGGACAACTCGATCTCGCTTCCGGTCCCGAAGCCACCGGGAAGCGCGACGACTACATCGGAGGAGAGGATATTCAGATGGTTCCGACTGTCATGCTCGACACCACCGGCGGGAAGATGGGTGAAGATCGGGGTCTCCACGAAGGGGTTCGGATATCCCGGCAACGGCACTCCCGCGGCATCGCCGCGGAGGATTGCCAGGCATCGCCCCGCCCTTGACGGAATCCGCGTGAAGCCTCGCGAGACGATGGTCATGGTTCCGCCACCGCCACCGGTCAGCAGATCGTGTCCGGCACGAGCGATCGCCTCCCCGAGCGGCTCGGCCAGTTCCCGATGCTCGTCATCGCCGCTTCCCATCACGCCGATCATCGTTCGACGCCGCATCCCATCCGTGGGCGTCTCAGCCGCAACCGCAACCTCGACCGACTGCCCCACGGAGAGTTCAAAGGTGTTGGCGTCGGGGTCATCAAGAAAGGCCCAAGTTCCAGCCGGGCCGTTTCCTTCGTGCGGGCCTTCGCGAAGCACGCCATCCGCTCGAGCGATTGCGACCAACCGATCGAACTCGGCTCGAGTCCCGCAGGCAAATCCAAGATGCGCAAACGGCCCGAGCGGACGGACCATGTCCGTCTCCGCCAATACGATCGCGAAGGGCCGTGTTCGATCACTGATCCAAGCGACTCCCCGACGACGGTGCACGACGTCGAAGCCGCCGAATCGCGCGTAGAACTCGATGGAACGGTCGAGATTCCGACATTCCAGAGCGCAGTGCGTCAGCCCTTGATCAGGGACCGGAGGGCGAACCGACTCGGATGGTGAAGACTGCGTCATGCGGGAAGGGCCTTCGATCGATTCATCCGCCACCGAAGATGAAAAACAGGAACGTCACCAACAAGATCAAGAGGCCCACCGGGTTAAACCAGAGCAGCAGCAGCACGAGATGCGCGTTTCGTTTTCGCTTCGAGGACTTCCCGGCCGTGGGCCGCTGAGGTTCCTCCTCGTCGGTGGCGATATCGCATTCGCTCCAGTCGAAGTCCTCGGTCGAACCTGATCGCATCGACTCAAAGATCTCACGGCTCGCATCCAGGTCTTCCGTATTCGCAACCCAGACCGTCAAGGTCGCATCCAGCAAGCCGGGATAGACGGCCGCTGCGACCCCCGGCGCCATGTCCGTGGTCTCCGCAGGAATGCCCGCGTCATGGAGCAGGTCCAGTAGGTGGAGCGCGATGACCGGAGGCAAAGTGGCGAGTTGTTCCATCAGAGGGACCCTCGATTTCGATTGACAGACCCCAAGACAATTCCAGTGTCATCTCAGGAATCGATCTGACACCGTTTGAAGACACACCATTGGAACGACTGTGCCGCACCCCACGGCGTCTCATGAGATTCGCGACGTGACGACTCGAGGTCGAAGCAACCCTCGAAGAGACGAGAAAGGTCAGCCTCGTCGGCTCGCTCGACGTCAAGATCGCTGCAGCGGAGCGGGCCGTCGGGGGCGAATCCGCCGATCACCAGATGTCCGCCGGGACGAACCGCAGCGGCCGCGATCGCGGCGTACCTCGACCTCGCGTCGGAATCGCGGATGAAGTGCAGGACCGCACGGTCGTGCCAGAGCGACACCGACGGTGGCGGGTCGAGATCGAGGACGTCAGCCGTGAGGTACTCCACCAACGTGTCCGACTCGATCGAAGCGAGTCGCGACCGGACCGCATCGAGCGCGACCGAAGACACATCGAGAAGAAAAAGACGACGCACCTTCCGCTCAACCAACCGATCCGCGAGATGCGATGCGCCACATCCGACGTCGATCACGTCGTCGGCGTCGGTCATGCCGAATCGATCGATCGACGACAGGGACGACCTGGGGTCGGCCTGATACCAACTAACCTCCGCGTGGGCTTTCTTCGACCAGACGTCGTTCCAGTGCTGTCGGGTCGGATTCATGGCGAGTGCTCCGGGAGGTCGACCCGAAGATACCAGAGGCTGCTCGGGGAGCCACGCCATGCGGTGCCGAGGGTGTCCGGGGCAGGGCGTGCGGAGCGCCGGAGAACCGTCGCTCGTGTCCACGCCGGGGACGTCGCCGCCGTGGAGGTGGGACACCTGCACCCGGAGCGGCGTCGGCGATGCTCGGACCGACCGGCTATCCGCCAGAACTTGACGCCGGCTTCGTCGAAACACCGGCCTTCACGAGGATGCGTGCCCGCGTCCGATCGTATTCCGCCTCGTCGATGGCGCCCGATTCCTTCGCCTTCTGGAGATCGATCAACTCCTGACCGATCGTGGGACGTTGGAATTTGGAGTTGTTCCCGACGACGCATCCGCCGAGTCCGGCGAGCATGATGGCGGTGGAGGCGAGTGCGAAGCGACGCGGGTGATTTCGATTCATCGGTGGGTCCCCAGTTTCCGGATTTCAGGTCGGTCAGTCGGCGAGAATGAAGGATCTACGCAGTTCGAGATAGTCGGCTTCGTCGATCGCGCCCATCGAACGGGCTCGATCCAGATCGTCGATCTCCCGAGACTTCGACGGCACGCTTTCCCCGGTGAAGTCGTTGGCGGCGACGCAGCCGAATCCCGCGAACGTGAACAGCATGGAACACGCGATTCCACTTGCGAACCGACCGACCGGCGATCGCCCTCGATACCTGCGATCAACTCGATTCCAGATCTTCTCGATTCGCCTCATCGTCCGGCTCCGGTTCGTGATCGTGACAAGCCCCCGTCAGGCTCGACTTCGAAGAAGCACCGCTTTGTTCGGATTCGAATCTCGAAGGTTGCACGACGATAGCCGGAATCGAGCTTCGCCGGAGAGGATCGGAATGAAAACGGCCGCCCCCGAAAACAGGGGCGGCCGTCGATACTCGTCAGAAAGGCTTGGTCGTCTAAGGTTCAGCCGGCCCAATTGGTGGACTTGAAGTCCTGACACGCGGCCTTGAACTCGTCTTCCAAGCCCTTGAAACTCTTGGCGGCCACAAGTTTCTCGCGAAGCGCTGCGCCCTTGCCTCGGAAGTACTCCAGAAGCGACGTTTCGAATTCGTTCACCTTCTCAAGGCTCACGTCGTCGAGGAAGCCTCGCGTACCGGCGAAGATCGAGAGGCACTGGTCAATGACGTCCATTGGCACGAACTGACCCTGCTTGAGCAACTCTGCCATTCGCTGGCCTCGAGTCAGCTGTCGCTGCGAAGACGGATCCAACTCGGTTCCGAGCTGTGCAAAGGCTTCGAGCTCGCGGAATGCCGCGAGGTCCAATCGCAAGGAACCCGCAATCTCCTTCATGGCCTTGATCTGGGCGTTACCACCCACGCGGCTCACCGAAATGCCCACGTTGATCGCGGGCCGGATACCGGCTGCGAAAAGCTCCGGCTGAAGATAGATCTGACCATCGGTGATCGAGATCACGTTGGTCGGGATGTACGCCGAAACGTCGCCTTCCTGGGTCTCGATGATCGGCAGTGCGGTAAGCGACCCGCCGCCGTTGGCATCGGAGAGCTTCGTCGAACGTTCGAGGAGACGACTGTGAAGGTAGAAGACGTCGCCGGGGTATGCCTCGCGACCCGGGGGCCGACGAAGAAGCAAGGACAATTCGCGATAGGCGACGGCCTGCTTGGAGAGGTCGTCGTAGACGCAGAGAACGTGCTTCGGCGTCTTGCCTTCCTTGCCCTTCCACATGAAGTATTCGCCCATCGCGGTACCGGAGTACGGGGCGACGTACTGCATGGGGGCGGGATCAGAGGCGCCGGAGCAAACGACGATGGTGTAATCCATCGCGCCCGCCTCACGAAGGGCGTCGACCACGCCCGCGACCGTTGATTCCTTCTGGCCCACCGCGACGTAGATGCAGACCACGGCTTCTTCGGTGCCCCAGAACTGCTTCTGGCTGATGATGGCGTCGAGACAGACCGCGGTCTTGCCGGTCTTCCGGTCGCCGATCACGAGTTCACGCTGGCCTCGCCCGACGGGGATCATCGAATCGACCGCCTTGATGCCGAACTGCATGGGCTCGGTGACTGGCTGTCGAGCAGCGATGCCGGGGGCGACGATGTCGACCTTGCGGGTCTCGTTGGTCGCCAGCGGCGGGCCACCGTCGATCGGAACGCCCAAGGCGTTGACCACGCGACCGAGGAGGGCTTCGCCAACCGGTACTTCGAGAAGCTTGCCGGTCGAACGAACCGTATCTCCTTCGCGGATGCCGACCGACGAGCCGTAGAGCACGACACCGACGGTGTCTGACTCCAGGTTCATCGCCTGCCCCATGATCGTGCCCTTCTCACTCTCGAATTCGAGAAGTTCGCCGGCCATGACATTGGACAGACCGTAGACCCGAGCGATGCCGTCGCCCACTTCCACGACCTGACCGACTTCTGAGATCGACAACTCGGTGGCGAACTGTTCGATTTCCTGCTTGATGACGGAGGTGATCTCGTCGGACTTGATCTTCACGGGAAGCCTCGCAAGGCGCCATGGAGCGGCGCAGTTGTGAAATTCGTTTTTGCCGGGACTCGTCCCGGTCTCTTTCTGACGGACCGATCGGTCAGTACGCCAATTCCAATTCGACTACTTGGATCGATTTGGATCGGATTGATCTCCGACCCGACTCGACCGCCTCTTCAATCCGAGAGGAACTTATCCGCTCCCGCCCGGATCCTTGCCGATCCGCCGGCGAGGAGTTCTTCACGCATCCGTCGGAGTTGCCCCCGCACGGAACCATCAATCAACTGATCCCCGACCCGCAGCACGAGGCCACCGATCATGGATGGATCTGCATACTGGTGAAAGACAGGTTCTTGACCGAATCTCGATTTGACCTTCTCGCCGAGCACCGCCAACTGATCCGGTTCGAGCTGACCTTCGACGGTAAAGACATCGACCTCGACCCGTCCAAGACGCTCGTTCACGAGCTGGTCGAAGGCGGCTGTCATCGCACCGAATTCGCCGAGTCGTCCCTTGCCGTTGAGTACCAGGATGAACCTGAGGATCAGATCCGAAACCCGACCTTCAAAGATTCGTCGGATGGCGGTGGCTCGCTTCTCACGTTCGACGATCGGTGATCGCAGAAACTCGGCGGTAGCCTCGTCAGCGCGGATGATCTCCATGATGGACATCAACTCCTCACTCGTCTCGACGATTTTCTTATCGCCTCCTGCCGCCTCTGCGAGCTCAAGAAGGCTCTGCGCGTAGACGCGAGCAACGGCGTCGACGGTTTCCGAGGTGGTGGTCATGAGTACGGGCTCCGATTCGGCCCTGACGGCCGCGTGGAGATTTCAGGAAGAGGACAAATCGAGGACGCGAAACCGGTCAGACCCCGGCTCCATCGAGTTCACCGAGGGCATCACGGACAAGGTCGGCCTGATCGGCGGAGTTGATCTCCCGCTTCAGAATCCGACTTGCCACTGCGGCGGCAAGCTCGCTCGCGTTGGCGTGGATATCCGCGACGGCGGCCCTTCGTGCCGACTCGATATCCGCCTTCGCCCGAGCCATTCGCTCGGCGAGCTCACGCTCGTTGGAAGCCTTCATCTCGTCGCCGAGCCGTTGGGCCTCGGCCTTCGCCTCGGCGATGGTCTGCTGGGCCTGCTCGCGAGCCTTCGCAAGACTCTGCTCGTACTCCGCCAGTGCTTCACTGGCCCGAGCCCGGGCATCTTCGGCGGCCTTGATCTCGCCGAGAATCTTGTCGTTGCGGTCATCGAGCCCCTTGGTGATGACCGGCCAGACCTTGACGTACAGAATCGCGAACGCGATCCCGAATACCAAGAGCGCCGTACCGGCGACCCATAGATTCAACTTCATCGGATCGGGCGCGGCACCGTCTGCGGCCGCAAGCAAGAATGCAAAGGACATGAAACGCTCCGTCGGTCGGAGGAAAGGCCACCCGGCTCTGGTATCTCACCGGAGCCGGGTGGAAGGATCCGGATTCTCAGCCGGCCATCAGGAAGCCGACGACGACGCCGAATAGGGCGACGCCTTCGACCAACGCGGCGGTGAGAATCATGTTCACGAAGATACGTCCACCCATTTCAGGCTGGCGGGCGGTGGCTTCGCAGGCTCCGGCGCCGATGAGGCCGATACCGATGCCGGCACCGACGACGGCGAAGCCGGTCGCGATGCCCTTGCCGATCCCAGCGCCCCAGTTGACCGGGTCGGCAACCGCGACGGCATCCTGTGCGAGTGCGGGTTCGACGGCAACGAGCGAGCCAAGAAGGGCGAAGACGAAGAGGGGGATGAGCTTGTTCATTGGAATCCGAATCTCCGGGTGCGACGCTATTGCGTCCTGAGGTGAATCTTTGAATGCCATCCGTCCCGCCATTGGGGCGGATGGTGGTTGATGATGAATGAAACAGGAACCGATCAGTGGACCGCCGCGACCTCCGCAACGACCTCGTCGACGGCGTGATCTTCATGTTCATGCTCTTCATGACTCATGAGACTGATGAAGACCGCCGTGAGGAACATGAAGACGAAAGCCTGAAGAAAGGCGACAAAGAGTTCGAGAACCGTCAGGGCGACGGCGAAGGCACCGGTCGCGATGCTTACGCCAAACCAGGCACCACTGCCGGGCTCTAAGCCGAGCTGGGCCATCGACGGAAGCATGATGATCGTGGCGAGCAGGATGTGACCGCCCAGCATGTTGGCGAAAAGGCGGATGGCCAGCGCGACCGGCTTGATGAACACGCCAGCGAATTCGACGGCGAAGACGATCGGAACCACGAGCAGGAGGCCCTTGGGGCCCTTCAACAGTCCGCAGGTCAGGTGATCGAGCCAGCCGATGATGCCGAGTTCGCGGAAGGAGTGGAACTGAATGGCGACGAAGGCGAAGAGCGCGAGCGTCGCGGTCACGTTGATGTTCGCGGTGGCCGTTCCTCCGAGGAGGAAGTGATGCAACCCGAAGAAGTGATGGAGATCCTGAAGCGGGAGCATGCCCATCAGGTTCAACACCAGGATGAAGAAAAATATCGAGAAAAGGAACGGGAGCCATCGACGAGTCTGTTTCTCGCCGAGGATCGGCTGGATCATCTCGTCGCGGAGATAGACCACCATGACTTCGACGAGCTGCGCGAGGCGGCCCCGAGTCACGTATCGCTCATTACCTTGACTCTCGCTACCAGTGCGAATCCGACTTGCGGCGAAGAAAAGCCCGAGGACCAACACGACGCCGCCAATGACGAGCATGACTTCGTGCAGGGACGCGACGTCTCCGATCTCGCCGACCCAACTGATCGTCGACCACACAGACTCGCCATTGATCACATGACCAAGCGGTGAATCAGCAGCAAGAAGAAGGTTCGACAACACCAGACTCCCACGCATGAACGCGTGACAAAAAGACCACGGACCAAGAAGAGGCGCACACCGGTGATGGAACCTATCCGATCACCACGCCCGAACTACCCATCCGACGATTCTGAAGCCTCCGAAGCCCGGGCCGCCGATTCCTCAAGGGTGATCTGGCGGAGCATGGCCTTGGCAATCAACGGTACTTCTACCGTAAGGAGAGCCAGGGAGGCGACGGCCAAGCCCAGAACGTAGGGCTTGTCCGGCGGTTGGGTCGCGGAATATAGCAGAAAGGCCACTCCTGGAATCAGAAGAAGTCGACCAGTGGTCGCCGCCAGCCAGTACGTCGGGAGGTCACCGGAGCGGCGGGGTTTCCAGGGCATTAACGCGAGCAGCCCAAGACCTCCGATGGTGGCGGCGAGCAGAGCGCCAATGAGGGCCCATCGAGTACCTCGAGCATCAAAACCGACCGCAGGCCCGATGAGCGGCCAGATTCCGACCGCGATGCTCTCGGAAACCAGCCATCCGATTGCCAGTGCTCGGGTTGGAAGGGTGTAAAGGGGCTCGGAATCCCGGTTCTTGGCCTCAAAAAGCATGTTTTCCGGAATCTTCATCCGGCCTTCGACTCCGACTCGGAGCCCGATTCTCGAGGCTGATCATCGGGGCGAATTTCACTTTTCTTGCCGGTTGCTCGATCGAGTTGGCGGTTCAGTTTCAATCCGCTTCGGATCATCTGGGAGATCCCGCTGGCAATCCCCGCGATCGCGCCGGCGACGATCCAACCATCCCCGCCGCCGAAACCTTCTTTCGCCAGCCAGCCGAGAAAAACCCCACCCAGCACGTATGACGCCGTTTCCATACCGATACCGGCCATCCGCCAGCCGATCCGAGTCTCGACGTCGTCGCCGCGCTTTGCAGTGCCACTGGTTTTCAATCGAGCCATGCGGGAAATCGTACCAGCCGACGGAGGCGTGCCGATTCCGACGACTCCGTCCGACTCGCCCACCACCGGGCTGGTCCCTACACTCCCCTTCCCATGCAGAACCGCGAAGATCACATCGTCGACGTGACCCCGAAGAAGCTCTCCACCGCCGAGCGGCTCTATCTGCCGGAGATCTTCCGCGGATTGGGCACCACGCTCCGGCACGCCTTCCAGAACGTCGGCCGCGACGGGAAGAACAAGGACACCATCTGGGTCGTCCAATATCCCGAAGAAAAGCGGGATCAGCGACCCGTCGAAGAAGGCGGACAGTTCCGCGATTACTTCCGGGGCGTCCATCGACTGAATAAGGATGACGACGGCCGGGTCCGTTGCGTCGCGTGCTTCATGTGCGCGACCGCCTGCCCTGCCAATTGCATCCACATCGTTGCCGAGGAAAGCCCCTGGGACGACCGCGAGAAATATCCGAAGCAGTTCGACATCGACGAACTCCGATGCATCTACTGCGGCATGTGCGAAGAAGCCTGCCCGGTCGACGCCATTGAACTGACGCCGCGATACGAGATCACCGGATTGACCCGACAGGAGATGATCTTCGACAAGGAGAAACTCCTCGAGGTCTACGACCAGACCATTGAAGATAAGCCCATGTGATTGCTTCTTGATCGCACGGCATCCACCTTCGCAGAACGCGAGCGGCCGCATCGAAATCGATGCAGCCGCTCGCGTTCTGCTCATGCATCAGACATTCTTTGCGCCCTCGCTGTCGGTCAGCCACGATCCCAGAATCGTCGCGTGAACAACGCCAACACGACGAAGAGTTCCAGCCGACCAAGCAGCATCAGCGCGGTGAGCGTCAACTTGCTGCCGTTCGCCATCCACAAGTAGTTGTCGTCCGCGCCGACCTTGCCAAGACCGGGCCCGACATTCGCGATCGCGCTGGCTGCCGCACTGGCCGCGGTCGTGAGATCGATCCCGTCGGTCCCTTCAAAGACCTTTAGAAGCCCCGCGCCGACTCCGACCAGGGTGACCGTGAAGAGCACCAGGACGATCGCCGACGTCCGAACCTCGGGAGAAATGATCGATCGGCCGATCTTGAGCGGCCGGATCACGCTCGGGCGGAACTCCCGCTCCACTTCACTGATCATCAATTTTCCGGCAATCCACACCCGAATGATCTTCATCCCTCCGGCGGTGGACCCGGCCATTCCACCGACCAAGATGATTCCCATCAAGCACACCAACGCCGGGCCAGGCCAGTCTTCGAAGACCGCCGTGCCGTAACCGGTGGTGGTAAGAATGCTGACCACCGTAAAGATCGAATAGCGCGCGGATTGCACGATGCTCGCGGGTTCTTCGCCGCCCCCGATCACATCGATCCGGAAGTCTGGATTCATCATGCCGTTGCCGTAGAGGACCGCGAAACAGCAGAAACTGACCACCACCACGATGCCGAGATAGAGATGCAGTTCGGAACTTCGACGGATCGGTTCGAATCGCCGACGCATCGCGAAGTAGTAGAGCGAGAATCCCACTCCGCTCAAGAGCATGAAGAACGTCACCACCGCCTCGATCGCCATCGAGTCGAAGGCGGCGATACTTCCGTTTCGAGTCGAAAAGCCTCCGGTCGAGACCGTGGTGAAGGCGTGACAGATCGACTCAAACGGCGACATGCCGAAGAGCATCAACATGGCGATCTCGGCCACGGTCATGCCGAGATAGAACGACCAGAGGGTCCGAGCGGTCTCCCGAACATGAGGCCGAAGCCCCTCGGGCGTCGGGCCGGTCGACTCCGTGAGGAACATTCGCTTTCCGCCGGTTCCCAGCGAAGGAAGCACCGCCACGAACAACACCACGACGCCGAGACCGCCGATCCACTGGATGAGCGATCGCCAGAGAAGAATGCTCTGCGGCAGCGATTCGATGTCGGAGAGGATCGTCGCACCGCAGGTGGTGAGCCCGCTCATCGCCTCGAAGAACGGATTGACAAACCCGCGGAAGACCATCGCCTCCTCTTCGCCGCAGATCGACCCCCAGAAGGCAAAAGGCAATGCTGAAATGATCGCACCGACCATCCAGGTCGAGACCACCAGAAGACACGCTTCTCGTCGCCCGATGTCTCTTTCGGCATTCATCGTCCCGATGAGGATGAACCCGCCGAGTCCGAAGGAAATACTGCCGGAGATCAAGAAAGCCCACGTTGCGTCGGCCTCGGAAGCCTCGCCCCGCCACCAGCTGATCGCCGCAAAGGACCCGATGGTGAACAGCAGGATCGCGAGCAACACCAGAAAGCGGCCGATTTGTCGCACCACCATCAAGGAATTCACCGGAGATCGCTCCTCGATGGAATGTCCGAGCGATCAGTTCGCATCAAAGATCTCCACCAATCGTTCGCGGCGTTCCGTCCGGCCGAGGACCAGCACTTCGTCGGCGATCGCGAGCTCATCATCGGCATGCGGCACCCACGTTCGTTCACCGCGCTGGACGGCGAGCACCGACCAGTCGGGCGTCAGTTTGACGGTTCGAAGGCGCTTTCCGACCAGATCGCAGGCTTCTCCCACCCGCACCCTGAACACCGAGACACTGCCATCCGCAAGACTCGAGACTACTCGGACCGCATTGCTGTCCAACGCTTCCTCGATCTGCTTCGCCGCCACGGTTCGCGGGCTGTAGGCGCGATCGAGTCCGATCGAATACACCGAATCAAGGTAGGCCGAACGCTGGACCACCACCGTGACGGTGTCGACCCCGCGAAGTTTTGCAAGCACGCCGCCGATGATGTTGACCTCATCATCCTCGAGGAGTGCGACGAAATGATCGGCATCGGCGATTCGCTCCTCCGCGAAGACCGCCGGATCAGTGACGTCGGCATGCAGGACCGTCACCCAGTCGAGTTCTGCGGCAAGCCGCTCCGCCACTTCACGATCACGCTCGAAGAGTCGGATCGCAAAGGACTTTCCGCGAAGCGTCCGGCAGACCCACTCTGCCATCCGGGTACCGCCGAGCACCACGATCGAACGCCTGGCCTTGCCGTCCTCGCGAAAGACCTTTCGAGCCGCGTCGTAGGACGGTGCGTCCGCGACCAGAACGACTTCGTCACCCGATTCGATCACACTCGCGGAATCCGGGATCGAAACCTCGCCGTCGCGCAGGATCGCCGCCAATCTCGCTCCGCGGGGCAGCGACAGCGCCGAGAGCGGCTTACCCGTCGCAGAGCAACCCTCTGCGATCTCGAACTGCTGCATCTCGACCTGCCCACGTGCGAAGGTCTCGACCGCGAGCGCCGCAGGATTCCGGATGTTCTGAGCGATGGCCATCGCGGTACTGAACTCGGGGCAGATCAGATGGTCGATCTCCAGCGTGCGGCCGTAGTCGAATCCTCGTCGATCGGCGAAATCAAAGTCGTGCACTCGGGCCACGGTCTTGGCGGCGCCAAGACGCTTGCCCAACGCGGCGGCCAGAAGATTCACCTCGTCGCGGTCGGTCGCCGCGACCAACATGTCGCATCCGACCACGCCCGCTTCCAGCAGGACGTCCGCGCGCACGCAACTCCCGAGTACGGTTCTGGCGTCGATCGAGTCCTCGATGGGGCGGAGTCGCTCGGCGTCCAGATCGATCACGGTCACCGAATGATCTGCTCGAACCAGAACCTCGGCGGCATGGCTGCCGACTTCTCCGGCCCCGCAGATGACGATACGCATGGCGTCACTCCGAAGGGGAACTTCGATTCGGGACGTTCCGATCGGATTTCCCCGGCGCGAGTGTACCGGTCAGCCGTCCGGAAGGTGGCACTCGGGGCCCTTGATCAGCCCTTGACGGCGACTGGAGCGAGGGGAACGTTCGCCAACATGCGCTCGAGGGCCGCCCGGGCATGGGCGGCAGCATCCGCATGGACCTCGACGCGATTCACCACTCGGCCCTCGGCGAGATTGTCGAGCGTCCAGAGCAGGTGCGGTTGATCAATTCGATACATCGTGGTGCAAAGACACTGGCAATCGCTCAGCATCCGAACTTCCACATTTCGTTGGGCCATCGCCTTCGCGACTCGGGTCACCAGATGGACCTCCGTCCCGACGAACCAGCGACTTCCCGGTTCGGCCCGCTCCAGGACGTCGATGATGTACTCCGTGCTCCCGGCGAGATCAGCCAAATCTACGACTTCCTGGGAACATTCGGGGTGAACGATGACCGTGCAGTCGGGATGTTCGGCGCGTGCTGCGGCGACATGTTCAGGTCGGAAGAGTCGATGAACGCTGCAGTGACCGGCCCAGAGCACGACCTCCGCAGCCCGATAGGCATCCTCTTCGCCCCCGCCGTCCTTCCGCGGATCCCAGAGCACGGTCTCCGCAAGTCCGGAGTCGCCGTCCCGAGCCATGTCGACTTCGGTTCGGAGGCCGCGGGCGTGTGCGGTGTTCCGGCCCAGGTGCTGGTCCGGCAGGAAGAGGATGCGGGCGGGTCCGTCCTGCGGCGACTCACCACCGGCCCGCGCCCAGTCGAAGACCGCGCCAGCGTTGGAACTCGTGCAGCAAGCACCGCCTTGCATTCCGACGAACGCCTTGACCGCTGCGGAACTGTTCACATAGGTGATCGGCACGATCCGCTCGCCGGGCATGATCGACTGCAGGGCGTCCCAACAGTCGTTCACATCGTCCCATTGAGCCATGTCGGCCATTGAGCATCCCGCCGAGAGATCCGGGAGAAGAACCTGCACCGAGGGCGGGGTAAGAATGTCCGCGGTCTCCGCCATGAAGTGAACGCCGCAGAACACGATGAATTCGGTTCCGCGCCGAGCCGCTTCCTCCGCGGCCATCCGACTGAGCTTCAAGCTGTCGCCAGTGAGGTCCGCATGACGCAGTACGTCATCCTGCTGATAATGATGCCCCAGAATGAGAAGGCGATCACCGAGTTCCTCGCGTCGCGAGAGAATCTGTGCGGCGATGGTTGCCGAATCGTCGGCGAGATAGTGATCGGGGATCTTGGGTTGCCAGAGCATCGTGCCTTCATGGTACGCTCGCCCCCCCTCGGAATCTGCGCATGCGTCATCAAATTCAGGCACGCGGGCCTGCCAAACTCAATCTCGCCCTCTCGGTGGCCGCCCCTCAGGCGGACGGCATGCATCCCATCGCCAGTTGGATGATGACCGTCGACCTTTTCGACGACATCGAACTGGTTCGCCTGCCGATCGGGTATCCGAGTCGATACGCGATCACCTGGCACGATGAAGCGCTTCGAAAGACGAATATCGACTGGTCGATCTCCAAGGATCTCACGGTGCTCGCGCACCATGCGCTCGAGCGGGCGATCGGACATGCTCTCGCGGTGCAAGCCCGGGTTCAGAAGCGCATCCCCGTCGGAGGCGGCCTTGGCGGTGGCTCCGCGGACGCCGCCGCGATGCTTCATGGACTCAATCGACTCTTCGAGCTCGGCCTCTCCGTAGAAGAACTTGCGGCGATCGGCGGGCCCCTCGGATCGGATATCGCGTTCCAAGTGCACGGCGGTGCAGGCATCGTCGCCGGCCTCGGCGAGCGCATCGAACTCATTTCCTCGCCAACTCCACTGCATGCCGTCCTGATGTTCCCGGAGACCGCGTGCCCGACCGGCCCCGTCTATCGACGATTTGACGACCTCAGACCGGACGCACGAGTCGACGAGGATCGCGTCCGACGACTCTCCGCCGAGCCGATGCAGAAAGACTCGCCGTTCAATGATCTCGCCGCGGCCGCTCTAGATCTCCATTCGGCCCTCCAGGACGATCTCGACCGAATCCGTCCCATTGTCGAACAGCCGATTCATATCTCCGGCAGCGGATCGACCCTCTTCACGCTGTGCGACGATCAATTCCATGCCGATCTCCTCGCGGCAGCGGTCTTCGAGAAGCTTCAGATCCCCGCCACCGCCGTCCAAACGGCCCCTGGGATCAACCTCGGCGAGGTTGACCGGTAGGGATTGGTTGATTCCTCGCTCCGATCAATCCAGAACCTCGGGTTCCGAATTATCCTCCTCAGTCGATCCGCCGAGCACGTCGCCGGATCTCCGCCTCTCCGAAACGGCCGGACCATTCGAATTTACGATGCCGGCGGCAGACCATCGCCACCGGACAGACCCCTGATTTGAAAGCCACACTCATGAGTTGCACGACCAGTGATTTCGTTCCCGCAGACCTTGACGCCACGAAGTGGGACAACCTCGAACCGCTCTACCGGGCGCTGGTGGATCGGGTGCTGAAGTGCCCGACCTGCTTGAAGAATCTCATTCTCGACCGAAGCGAACTCGACGCCGCGACCAGCGAGGCAATGGCCAACCTATACATCGAAACCACGAGGCATACCGACGACGAGGCCGTCCAGAAGGCGTTCGAGGAATTCGTGCAGAACGTCGAGCCACCGCTCAAGAAGATCGGATTCGAACTCGACCGCAAGATCGTCGAATCGCCGCACGCTTCATCTCTCGACGCCGAGCGGTACGACGTTCTACTCCGCGCCCTTCGCACCGAGGTCGAGCTCTTCCGCGAAGAGAACGTCGCCATCGAGACCGAACTGAGCCTCCTCGATCAGAAGTACTCACGGATCTGCGGTGCCATGACCGTCGAGTTTCAGGGCGAGGAACGGACCATGCCGGAGATGGGTCGGTACCTCGAAGTGACCGATCGCGAAGTCCGTGAGGCCGCTTGGAAGGCGATTGCCGAGCGACGCCTTCGTGAACGTGACGTGACCGACGACATCTACGAAGAGATGATCGGCAAGCGGGACCAGCTCGCGAAGAACGCTGGCTTTGATAACTACCGCGACTATCAGCACCGTCGCATGCATCGCTACGACTACACCCCCGCAGACTGCACCAAGTTCCACGATGCCGTGGAGAAGCACTGCGTTCCCGTACTCCGACGATTGAATGCCGAACGCCGGACCCAACTCGGCCTCGACCCACTCCGCCCCTGGGACCTCGGCGTCGATGTCAAGGGACGCGATCCGCTCCGACCCTTCGAGACCGCCGAACAGATGCTTGAAGGCACGTCGAAAATGTTCCACCGCATGGACGGGCGACTCGGCGAGATGTTCGACGAACTTCAGGAGGGTGACTGTCTCGACCTGGCAACCCGCAAGGGCAAGGCTCCCGGCGGATACCAGTACCAGCGGGAGCGCAGCCGCAAGCCGTTCATCTTCATGAACGCCGCGGGCCTTCATCGCGACCTCGAGACCATGGTGCACGAGGCAGGCCACGCCTTCCATTCCATGCTCTGCCGCGAAGAACCGATCCTCGCCTATCGCTCGGCGCCTATGGAATTCTGTGAAGTCGCCTCGATGGCTCAGGAACTCCTGACTTTCCCGTACCTCGACGAGTTCTACGACGAGGTCGACGCCAACCGAGCCCGTCGAGAACATCTCGAAGGCATGGCGACCATCCTTCCCTGGATCGCCACCATCGACGCCTTCCAGCACTGGATCTACACCAACCCCACCCACTCCAGAGACGACCGCACCGCCAAGTGGATCGAATTGACGGATCGCTTTGGCGCCGATGTCGACTGGACGGACGTCGAAGACGCGCGATCAGCCGCCTGGCAGCGACAACTTCACCTCTTCGGCGTGCCGTTCTATTACATCGAGTACGGCATCGCCCAGCTTGGCGCCTTGCAGGTCTGGTGCAACGCGATTGAAGACGAGAAGGCGGCCATCGGCAAGTACATGGCCGGACTCACGCTGGGTGGAACACGTCCGCTTCCGGAGTTGTTTGAGGCTGCCGGAGCGAAGTTCGATCTCGGAGACGACACCGTCGGCCCGTTGATGGCCCGCGTCGCGAGCGAGCTTGAATCTCTCCCCGCGTGAACCGGTAACGACAGAAGTCGACAAACTGACCGGTTTTTTGAAATCGCGACGACTTCTTCGTTACATTCGAGAGATCTGGTGCAACGGGGGCAGAAATGCCGCCAGTAGCGGCGATCGCCTTCGGGCGTCGCCGCTTTTTCATTCCCGTTACGAACGGCACCGACCCGCGTAGCATGCGGGTGTATGCAACACGAACCGAACCGAACCGACCCCCACCTTGATCCTGAAACCTTCGAGCGACTCGGCAGCGAGGCCCTCCGGTGGATCACGAAGTACCTCGATCGCGCGGAGACCCTTCCGGTTGCCTCGCGGGTCGAACCCGGCGACATCCGGCGTTCCTTCCCCGCCACCCCGCCGGAGACCGGATCTTCGCTCGACGATCTCTTCGAGGTCATGGACGAAAAAATCGTTCCCGGACTCACCCACTGGCAGAGCCCGAACTGGTTCGCCTACTTTCCCTGCAACCACTCCTTCCCCTCGATCCTCGGCGAACTCCTCGCTGCGGGGCTCGGCACCCAAGGCATGATCTGGGCGACCAGTCCGGCGTGCACCGAACTCGAATCGTTGATGATGGACTGGGCGCTCGATGCCTTCGGACTTCCTGACCGCTTCCGAACCGGGCCCCGCGATGGGGATGGTTCGTCAGACTGCGTCGGCGGCGGGGTGATCCAAGACACCGCGAGCAGCGCGACGTTCTGCGCACTCCTCGCGGCCCGGGAACGGGCCACCGACGGCGTCGCCGGACGTGACGGGGTCAGCGCCTGTCCGCCGCTCGTCGCGTACACCAGCGAACACGCGCACTCCTCGGTCGAGAAGGCGTGTGGCATGGCCGGTCTGGGCCGGGCGAACCTCCGACTGGTCGCAAGTGATCCCGAAACGCTCGCGATGCGGCCCGACGAATTGGAACGACTCATGGACGAAGACGCGGCGGCAGGTCGCATCCCCTTCTACGTCTGCACGACCTGCGGCACGACGTCGAGCGGCGCGATCGACGATACCGCCGCGATTTCGGTGATCACGCGCAAGCACGGCGCCTGGCTGCACCTCGACGGAGCAATGTTCGGCGTCGCCGCCATCTGTCCGGAATTCCGCTGGGTGCTCGACGGCGCCGAGCATTGCGATTCGATCTGCGTGAACCCGCACAAGTGGCTCTTTACGAATTTCGATTGTGATCTCTTCTGGGTCGCGGATCGAAAGGCGCTCACCCGCGCGCTGGGCATCATGCCGGAGTACCTTCGCACCGCCCCGAGCGAGAGCGGAAAAGTCATCGACTACCGCGACTGGCAGGTTCCCCTGGGTAGACGTTTTCGCGCCCTCAAACTCTGGCTGGTTTTCCGACACTACGGCCTCGAAGGTCTCCGCACGGCACTTCGGGAGCACATCGCGATCGCTCAGGAATTCGCCGACATGATCGACGCGGATCCCGATTGGATTCGCTGCGCCCCGTCACCCATATCCCTGGTCTGCATCCGTCATCGAGACGGCGACGAGCGAACCCAAGCGGTGCTCGAAGCGATCAACGCCAGCGGCGACGCGCTCCTCAGCCACACCAAATTCGACGATCACTACGTGATTCGCGTCTCGATTGGCCAGACCCGCACCCGGCTCGAACACGTCCACAAGCTCTTCGAATTGCTCGGGATGCATGGTCGCGGGTGACCCTCGCGAGCACTCGAACCTGCGCCCGCGTGGAATCGTCTGCACACCGCCGACTCATCGGCCTCGTCACTCGACCACGCGAACCCCGGTCTCGCCACCGCGACAGGTCAGCACCACCACCTCGGCGGGGCAGTGCACGCGGAGCGGAAACCAACTGCCGGTTCCGACGGTGACAAACAACGTACTCGTGTCACGGTGATAGAAGCCTGCACTGTGACGATGGGCCAGCGCCAGGTTCACGCCCGGGAGTTTCGGCGTCGCAATCTGTCCGCCATGAGTATGCCCGGCGAGGGTGAGGGGAATTCCCGCCCGACTGGCGGGAAGGAAGGCCTTGGGATTGTGGGCCAAGAGCAAGGTTGGATTCTGCGGCGCGACCGCCTCGACCCGACGGGCGAGCCCGCCGACCGAACCATCCCAATCGACACCGGCGACCACCAGCGGATGACTCGCCTGGGCCCCCTTCTCCCCTCTTCCGACGTGCGGCAAGGTGGCGGTGTTCCGAGCGAAGATGATCGCTTCATCTTCGAGCAAACGAACCCCGGCCGACTTCGCCATCGATCGCACCCGCTCACCGTCATCAAGCAGATCGTGATTGCCGATGACCATCAACGCGCCGAGCGGCGCCCCGCTCGCGACCATGCGTTCGAATAGCGGCTCGGCCCCTGCACAGTAAAGATCGATCATGTCACCGGTGAATGCGATGAGATCCGGCTTTCGGGCGGCGAGCAGATCGATGACCTCCAGACCTCGCTCGATCGTCATCAGATCCCCGAAGTGAAGATCGCTGAAGTGCCCGATCCGCAAACCGTCCCAGCCTCGTGGCCAGCCGGGCATCGTCACTTCAAACTCCCGAACCACGAGTGGCTTCGCCAGATGCGTGGCCAGCAAGCGGCCACCGCTCAGCCGGTTCGCGCCGAGGGTGAAGATCGAGTGCCGGAGTTTCGCTCTCAGGAACTTCCCGTTCCGGCGGCCTGGTCCGGGCTTCGAGCCTTGAGGATTCACCATGTGTACCGGACTCCCGCAAACAGCCCTTGAAGACCACCGTTGTAGGCGGTTTCATCCCGCGCGAGGTCGAAGTCGTTCAATCGATACCCCAGTGTGAGAGCGAGATCTCGCGTGACGTAGAACGCACCGTCAACCCGAATCGTGAGGCTCGAATTGCCGCCTGCGAACGCTGGACCCCATCCAGCGGTTACGTCGAATGCGATTCGGTCCAGGAAGCCGAGGGTCTCCCGAGTGTCCCAGTCGAGCTCGATGCCCACGCCCAGATACGGCGAGACCCAAGTGTTGTTCGTGCCGACCGTCCCGATCCCGGCGAGGTCGTACTCCTGTTCAAGATTGATGAACCGCGTGCCGAACAAGACCTCGAACCGAAGGTCGATGATGGGGCGACCATCGCTCGTGCGATTGCCTTTCGACCGATCGACCGGATCCGACCATGCGAAGCGGCGATCGCGGAACGGCGTGAAGATCGAATACGCGATCTCGCCGGTGATCGACCAGACGTCGACGGAACTGTCGACCGCCGTTCCGGCCGGCGCGAAGAGCCCACCGATTCGGGTGGGCCCAGTCAGCGTGGCGTTTCCGGTCGCGTTGACGACATACCCGCCGAGCAGGAACTCCCAACGCCCGGACTGGACTCGCGCCTCACCGTTGAAGATCGCCTGCGAATCATCAAGAGAGAGATCGTCACCGGCATCGAGGTCGGTGCCATTGGGGCCGATGTTGATCGTCCCTTCGAGTCTGGGAAACCAGATTCCTAGGGTGACATCAAGCACGGGGCGATCGGTCAGAACGGCGAGTGCGTCGACGTCGAGGGGAGGCTCGGACTCCGGCTCGGTGGACTGTGCCACCGCCGCCGAGGCGAAGATGGCCAGCATTCCGACGACGGGAAGAACGAAACGACTCGAATCAAAGTGGCGGAGTTGATGTGACATGCCGATTCCACGAGAGGGCAGAATGGAACAGGGTACCCCGACGAGTAGAATGACCGCCAAGGATGCCATCGATGCCCGGACCGACGGAACCAGATTCAGACCAAGGCAACCCGGTTCGAAACGACCGCCGGGACGTCGATCCTCGCGGTCCGGATCGAAGGACGCCACCACTCCCCCCCCCGATCAGGCCTGAAAATGCCATCCGATTCGGCGATGGCGTCTGGACATTGCCCGACGACCTTCGCTGGTCGTTCGCTCGATCGGGCGGCCCCGGCGGCCAGAACGTCAACAAGGTCTCGACCAAGGCGGAACTCCGCCTCTCGCTTGCCGCCCTCCGGAACTTCCGTCCCGAGCATCGAACGCGGCTTCGCTCGATCGCCGGCCGCTACCTGACCGCCGCGGAGGAGATCCTGATCACCGCGGACGAGACCCGCAGCCAACTCGACAATCGGGCCGCGTGTCTGGCCAAGCTTCGATCGGTGGTTGAAGCGGCCACCACCCGACCCAAGACTCGAAAGAAGACGAAGCCCTCACGCGGCTCGAAAGAACGCCGGCTGAAGGCCAAACGAGTCGCCAGCGACAAGAAACAGCGGCGGAACTGGAAAACGGGCGGCGAGTGACGCCGCTTCGCTGACTCCATGATCCAACTTTTCATGAGA
>CALFOM010000147.1 GCA_937919685.1 uncultured Phycisphaera sp. | reverse complement strand
GATTCGTTCCTCGCAACGATGACTTCCGTGCTTCAGCCGAGCGAGTTGCCAGCCAGGGTTCATCCCCCGATTGCTGCCCCGCCGATCTGAACTGTGACGGGATCGTCAATGGTGCCGACCTCGGGTTGCTTCTCAGTTCCTGGGGTTCCTGGGGTGGGTCCGGCGTCTTCGCCGACATCACTGGTGACGGCAACGTGAATGGAGCCGATCTCGGCCTGTTGCTGAGCGCCTGGGGCCCCTGCGCCGGCTGAAGGCCACTTTCACTGAATGTACGAAGAACCACCTCGCCCGCCGGCCAGAGGTGGTTTTTCACGTTTATCCCGCCGGCGTGAGCTGGATTGCCAAGCGTGTTGAGAAGCGACAAGGTCAAGGGATCCACGGTCCTCCTGCTTTTCGTCGTCGAGGCCGTCTGCTGGTCGGCCACTTCCGTCACCGCGGGAGACTTCGACTGCAATGCAAACGGCGTCTCGGACGCCGTGGACATTCGGAACGGGACGAGTGCGGACTGCCAGCCTGACGGTATCCCCGACGAATGTCAGGTCGCTGAGGGGGTTCTCTACGCCTACGACGCCGGTCCCGATCTCGAGCTCGGGGGTTCCGGGAACTCGGTGCTCGCCTTGGAACGGTTCTTTCTCACGGAGTCGTTCGCCTTCATTGGTGGGGTCGAGTACGAGGGAGTCGACCTGCCCGAGGGGACCGTGATTCATGCCGGCCTCTGGTTGGATCCGGATGGCGATGGAGATCCCGGCGATGCGCTCCTCCTTGCGAGCGCGGCAGGGGACGCATCATCGAGCGGAACGGGGCGGATCGCCTTCGAAACAGGCGTCGACCTCGGTACCGACGGAACGTCGTTCTTCGTCGGTCTGTGGGCGGAGGACGCCCCCGGCTGGCGAATCGGTTTCGATTCGGAAAGTCTTGCTCGGCAGGGTCTCGTGCTGGTTGCGAACGGATCGATCGACCCCCACGATCTCTCCGGCGTCCAGCCCGCCGGCACGCTCTGTCCTGATTGCGACGGGGACTGGACCATTCGGGCGTTGGGATGCGATCAGCCGTGGTGCAGCACCGGTCGGGACGTCGATGGCGATGGAACGCCGGATGAATGCGAACCGGACTGCAACGGCAATGCGATCCCCGATGACGAAGACATCGCTTCAGGAAACAGCACCGACTGCGACGCGAACGGCGTCCCGGACGATTGCCAGGCACTCGATGACTGCGACGGGGACGGATTCCTCGACCTCTGTGCCTTGCAGGCTGGGACCGGCCTTGCGACCAGCTACTGGACCAACGAACGCCGACTCGGCCCCCCGTCGATGACCAGGGTCGAGCCCGGAATTGATTTCGACATCGAGAACGGCCCTCCGATCCCCGGTGGGTACGAGGATTACTTCGCGATCGAGTGGGCCGGTGCCCTGGTTTCGAAGGTGACTGGATCGCATCGCCTTCGATTCGACGCCGACGATCGCTTCAGCGCGTGGATCGACGGGGAGATCGTCCTCGGTGCGAGTTCCGATCCCGTGGAGCCTGGAACCAGCAGCGGCTCCGTCGACATCGATCTGGTCGCGGGTCAGCCGGTGGCGTTCCGGGCGATCTTCACCGAGTACGCAGGGAACGCTCGTTGTCGACTCTGGTGGACCGTTCCGGGTGGGCGTGAGACGATCATTCCGGTCTCTGCGTTCACACCGGCGTTGGACCGTGATGGCGACGGGGTGATCGATCTCTGCAGTTCGGAAGATTGCAACGGGAACGGTCTCGCCGACGACTTCGACCTTCTGCGAGGCGGAAGCGACTGCAATCTCGACGGGGTGCTCGACGAGTGCCAGCCCGAACTCGACTGCGATGGCGATCTCATCCCGGACCAGTGCGTGGCGGGTGAGTTGGGCATTCTGGGAGCCTATTTCCGAAGCCAGGGCGACGATCGATTCTCAGAGCTCATGCTGGGCCGAATGGACGAGACCGTCTTCTTCGAGTGGGGAAGCGGCTCGCCGGCCGCCCTGCTTCCCGAGGACAACTTCGCGGTTCGCTGGACCGGTACCTTCGTCGCCGATCAGACCGGTCTGCACCGGTTTCGAGCTCAGGCCGACGACGGGCTCCGGATCTGGTTCGACGACGTCCAGGTCGTGGACGAGTGGCAGGATGGAGGGGCAGGCCCCAACTTCGACTTCGAGCAGGATCTGGTCGCGGGTGACCGACGGGCGATCCGGGTGGAGTACTACGAGAGCGGCGGCGATGCGACGATCCGTCTCCGGCTCCGGACGCCCGCGGACAGTGACTACACGACGGTACCGATGGCGAATCTTCGACCCATCGTCGATCGCGATGGCGACGGACTCGCGGACGCCTGTGCGGCGGATTGCGACGGCGACGGCGTGTCCGATGCGACTGCCATCGCGACCGGGCTCGCGGAGGATTGCAACGAGAACGGGATCCCGGATGCCTGCGATCTCGGATTCGAAGGCGACACCGTCGTGGCCTGGTGGCGGTTCGACGATCCGGCGGACCTCGGGCGGGACAGCGGGCCGCTCGGCCTCCATCTCGAGGCCTCGGGTGCCGGTGCGACCACTTCGACGCCCGTGGAGTCGATCCCGAGGACCGGCGACGCCGACCTCGGCTCGGCGACCTTCGACTTCTCGTCCCGCCTCACGACCTTGGATCCGAATCAGGACCTGAGCCTCGTCGACCGACGATTCACCGCGGAGGCCTGGGTGCGGCTCGACGAACTGGCGAATGACGCCTCGACCCCGGCGTCTCGGCAGTGGCTGTTCCAGCGGAAGAACCCGACTTCGGATGGAAGGATCGAGTGGGCGTTCCTCGTCCAGTCGGGCAACATCCACGAGGTCTGTGATCTTGGAGTCTTCGGTGATGGGCCGTTTCCCACCGGGCGGCAGTTGGCCGTGGTTCTCGGCACCGTAAGCGGCGACTCGGATGACAAGTGGTGTGTCCTGAGCGACCTCCAGATCGAGGACGGCGACTGGCACCACGTCTCGATCGGGTGGGATCCGATCCGTTCCGAAGTCCGCTTCGAACTGGATGGCGAAGTGGACCTGCAGCGATTCGAGAATCGGGGTCTCAATCCGAACCTGCATCGCTTCGCGGTGGGTGCCCACGTCAACGATTCCGGAGCCTGGAACCAGGGAGTGCGCGGCCTGGTCGACGAAGCGAGGATCCGGCTGGGGCTCGCCCCGCTGGAGGAGATGCTCGACCGCCCCTACGACCCGGCCTCCGTCGACGACGACGGGAACGACGTTCCGGACGAGTGCGATTCCGCCGGCTGCACCGGTGACCTCGACGGTGATGGCGACGTTGGTGGTTCCGACCTCGGACTGCTCTTCGTGCAATGGGGCGGCGCCGGCACCGCGGATCTCGACGGAGACGGCGTGGTCGCCGGAGCCGATCTCGGACTGCTCTTCGTGCAATGGGGACCGTGTCGTTGAATCGTCGGCATCCGCGCGATGATCGGTCTCGTCGTTGCCTGGGGTGCGGTCGTCCGGTGAGTCTCAGTTCCGGGAGGGGACGACGTTGGTGGGGATCGTGATCTCCGCGATCGTCCGGGTCTGCAGCGGGGGTGCACCTCGATCGTCCGGCCGGGTCGAATAGTCGCTTCGGAGGAATCTCGCGACCCCGCCCTGGGGACGACTTCCGGCCGCGAGTTCGCAGAGCACGATCAGGGCTTCGTCACGCTGCGGCCCCGCCGGCATCTTCAGCACGCGATTGACCGTTCCGATCCACCGAGCGGTCCGTAGCGGCCCGCGTCCGGTCGCGAAGGACTCGCGTTCGCCGCCGCCGTCGGGACCGACGAACTCGAATTCGAGCACGGAGCGGATCGGTTCGCGAATCGGGTAGCCGAACTTCGGATAGCACGCGAACGGCCAGCCGTAGTTGTCGCCGCGGATCCCGTACCACCCGTTGCCGATGAGAAGCGCCGCTCCGACCACCCCGACCGGGATGAGTGAGGATCGAGGCGGAGAGCCGATGCCGCGGGGAATGCCGAAGTGCGTCGAGTGGAGGCCGAATCGCGAGAGCAGGCGCGGCCAGTCGAGAAGGCAGGGGTAGATCGCCATCAGCGAAATGAACCCGATGTTCAAGGTGAGGAGATTCGCCGTGTGAAACAGGAGTCCGAGCACCAGGGCGGCGATCCTGGTCGGTCGGCTGAACATGAGCAGCACGAACGACATCTCGAAGACCACCACCCCGAGCCCCCCGAGTCGCAGCAACCACGGGTGGTCGGTGGGATCGAGTACCGGCTTCCAGGTCGCATGGGTCGTCCACTGGTGCCAGATCTGGTTTCGAAGATGGTCACTGAAGATCCAGTCGAGACCGCCGGTCCAGAGCTTCCAGGCCCCCGGGAAGAAGTAGACCATGCCCAGCAACAGCCAGGCGAGCCGAAGAGGCAGCCCGTAGCGGAGATCCGGACGAGGCGATGGTCGCCGTCCTCGGATCAAGCCGTCGACCGACAGGACGTCGCTGCACGGCGAGGTCGCGAGCAGGGCGGCGAACCACACCAGGTGGTGGGAGTGATTGACCTTTCCGTGGAGTTGCGGGACCCCCAGTACGAGCAGCGTGAGGAGTGTGCTCGCGATGGTCGCGGGGCGGGTGAGGAGCCCGAGCATCGCCATCGCGGTGGTCACGGTCCACGCGATGAAGATCAGTCGCGCGGTGGTCGGATCGGGAATCAGGAGCGTGAGGAGGGGGCCGATGCCCGACGGTGGAAAGAGAATCGCCTCGGGGAGCGAGGCGTGGACCAGGAACTCCTCCCGTCCCGCGGGAATCAGCAGCAGTGCCCCGAAGGTGGCGATTCGGAGAATCGCGAGGTTCAAGGGTGCGTCGGGTTCGGTGAGATACCGCTTCACGCGGCCACTGACCGATCGGCGATGGATGAACGCGAGCACGCCGATCGCAAGGAACATCCAGAGCAGGCCGAGACGGCTCATGACCGTTCGACCCACCCAGAGGGCGTGCCCGGGGTCCTCCCAGGCGGGGTCGATCGTGCGTCGCTCCTCGATCAGGTCGGCGAGGGCCGGAATACCGCCCTGGCCGGACGCGGCTGAATCCACCACGCCGTCCAGCCACCCGTACCAGGCGAACCAGAGGGCGACCCAGCCCCCGAGAATGATCATCGCGAATCGGAGGAACGTCTTTCGATGTCGAAGGCGTGGCGTCATGGGCGAATCGCTGCGGGGCTCTCCGTTCTTCGGATCGAAGGTGTCTTCGGCGTGAGTGTGGTTCGATCCCCGTCCTGGCGGCGAGGGGTTCGACCCCGGGCCCGTTCAGGAGGTCTCCGGTCAGGCATCGGGCCAGGGGACCGGACGCCCCAACAGTCGGGCCAGTCGGTCGTTCTCGGGTGCGAAGCGGTCTCGGAGGCGAGCGAGTAGCTCCGGGGGCGGGACTTCCCCGTCGCCACGATTGGCGATCGGAGGCGGGTCGGCCATCGGGTTCGGGGGGAGCCCGAGCCAGTCGAGCACCCGGTTGCTGGTCCCTTCGGGATCCTTGAAGTGATCCTCGGAGAAGAGAACGAGAATGCGTTCGGGCCCAAAGGCTTCGAGCCACCGCTCGAGCTGTTCCGCATACCGGCCTCGGGCGAGGTAGGAGAAGTGTTCGTGCGGCCCGGAGACGGCATGGGGATGGTCGAGGAGGCGTTGTGTCTCGCCAGCAAGCCTGGCCGGTTCCTGTTCGATCGCGTTCTCGAAGTCGAGCGTCTCGACGCCGAGCCGTCGCTCGTGTCGATGGTGCGACCACGCTCGCAGGGCGGGATCGCGAAGCAACACCACGAGATCGATCTCGGGCCCCAGCAGGTCACGGGCGATCGTCGGTGTTCTCGGATGGAAGAGGTAGTAGGGGCAGGCGTCGCCGGCTCGAAGTCGGCCACCGAGTCGACTTCGGAGACGATTCCGCCGGAAGCCGGACTCCTGCAGGCTCCGGCAACGCAGTCTCGATGGGTGGGAGCCGGCGAGGACCCGGCACTCTTTCGCCGCTCTCGGGAGAATGCGGGGCGACCGGGAGATTCGTCGATCGAGATCGGTGGTTCCGGACTTCTGAGCCCCGATCAGGAGGAAGTCTGGAAGAATCCGCCACGGTGCGGAAAGCCTTCGATGCAGGCTCGGTCGGGGTTCCGGGGTTGGAACGCAGTCTTGTGCTGGTGGCGCCTGAGGCATGGATCTGACGATACAGTTCGGGTGAGGATCCGTCGATGATGCCCTGGCTGCGAAGAAAATCCGTTGGAACCCGGTTTCTGATCCTCTTTCCCGGACGGACGGGGAGTTCATGGCTGGTCGACGGGCTGTCACGGCATCCACGCATCCGGGTGGAGGGTGAGATCCTCGTGGGCCTCTCTTCCGCGAAGCAGCGATCCGAGCTCGGGCGCCTGTACGGTGGTCGGCCCTCCCGGTCCGCCGTCGGCTTCAAGACGAAGTTGAAGGACGTTCCGGATCTCGACGTGCTGAAAGCCTGCATTCAGGACCATGACCTGGCCGTCTTTCGGATGCGTCGCCGGGACCTGCTTCGGCTGGCGATCTCCCGAATCAATGCGCGGCGACTCCATGCCGAGACCGGTCGGTGGAATCGTCGTTCGGGCGACCGACCGGTGAGCGGGGCGGATGTCGCCGTCGACGAACTCGTCGATGCGCTCGCCTGCTCTCGCGATGACGTGCAGCGGCTCGACGACTTCGTTGCGGCGGCCGGAGTGGTGCCCTGCGAGATCGAGTACGCGGACATCTTGAGCGAGCCCGCCAAGGTGCTCGCCCGGGTCCAGGACGTGCTCGGCGTCCCGCATCGGCAACTGGTGTCCTCCGTGGCCAAGAACACGAGTCAGGACCTGGCCGCGGCGGTGGGAAACATCGAGGCCCTGCGGGGAGAGCTCGCGGGTGGTGAATGGGCGTCGGTGTTCGAGGTCGATCCGCTCAGCGAGTGAGGGTCCTCGATCGCAGATTGATCAGGAGTCGTTGCCATCGGCGAATCCGCCAGGAGCGGGTCGCGTGGGTCGCGCGGGCGATCGAAAGGCGGAGCGACTCGTCGCGGGGGCCGCAGGTCGCGAATTCCATCGCGAGCCAGTGCAGGAAGCGTCTTCGATTCTGGACGTCCAGTCCGGATCGATGGGTCCGTGCCACGCAACTCGAGTCGTGCTGGCGGTAGAGATGCAGGACGTCCGGGATGACGAGCACGGGATGGCGAAACATGAGGCGGGCGAGAAACGCCTGGTCTTCATACATGCCGGGGAAATACTCCACGTGTCCGCCCATCGCTTCGAGGGGGCGGCGGCGAACCAGTGGCGCAAGTGGCACGGCACGGGGATTCTCCAGGAAGACCGGCAGCAGCCCGGGTGGAGGAAGCAGTTGGTCGGTCCCGCTCGTCAGGATCGCCTGGTCCTCGTCCTCCCGGTCCGATGAGGACCACGACCACCAACGGCGACAGGGACCGATCACCGCGACCGCCTCCGGGCATCTTTCCATCGCCGCGTGGAGTGTCTCGAGCTTGCGGGGAAGGAATCGATCATCGTGGTCGAGCCAGGTCACGAATTCCCCGGTCGCGTGATGCAGGCCGAGGTTGCGACCCGCGCTCATTCCGCGATTCACGCCTCCGGGATGTCGATGCAGGCGGATCCTCCCGGGGTCGCCTTCGGCCAGCCGGGTCGCGAGGGCCGGCGTGCCGTCGCTCGATCCGTCGTCGACGATGTGGAGTTCCCAGTCTTCGACGGACTGTTCCTTCAGGCTCTCGACCGCCTCGGCGAGATGTTCCTCGCCGTCGCGAACGATGGTGATCACGCTGAAGCGAGGGCCACGCATCAGCGGTCCGAACCGTCGGGTTCGTGGCCGAATCGGGCGGCGATCGAGCCGGCGATGGCGAGGCATCTCCGGAGGTCCCGGCGTCCGAGTTGCCCCTGGTGCGTCCCATCACCGAATCCGCTCGGTTCGACGAGCGGTCGGTCTCCGAATTCTCCTCGCAGCGTGATGGCGGGGCCGTCGCCGCGGCGGTCCGCATCGACGATGCGCGTGCAATCCGTGTTCGGGGTCTGCAATCCGGCGAAGTCGAACGTCTCGCTCAGCATGCGAGCGGGTTCCGATCGGAGGTCCTCGTACCGCATCGTCATGAAACGGTCCGGCCCGAACCGTGGAGCCGCGGCCTCCACGGCCTCGATGCACTCGACCCAGCGCCGGGTCGCGGCCTCGACCGAACCTGGCGCCCAGTCACGGCCCCACGGCATGGTCGAGGCACGGACGAGGCTGGCGGCGACGTCCGCGGGGTGTCGAACCAGATGGATGACCCGGCATCGAGGCAGCAGTCGATCCGCCAGTTCGAGATGGAGGGCGTGGTCGGGTGTCTTCTCGATCATCAGCCTGGCCTCGGGCCGGGACTCGATCGTGGGCCTGAGGATCTCGACCCACATCCTTCGGAGTGAATCGAGCATGGTCGTTTCGGTGGCGAGGGTGAAGGGCCCGTGCGGCCGGTCGAAGGCGGCCTTCCGTCGTGCCTCCGCCAGCATCGCGTCGAAGAGGACGAGCAGGTGGGACTCCTGGCCGCCGACGCACGCATGGTGTCCGAGAAGGAGTCGTTGGAACCAGGTCGTGCCGCTTCGCGGAGCACCGACGATCAACAGGGGCGATACGGCGACGTCCCAAGGATCCGGAGGATCCGTTTCGTTCACGTCGTCGGTGCTGGGCGTTGAAACCATCCCGAGTGATGATACCGGCCACGGGGGGGGCCGAGGCGGGGATCAGCAGGCCGAGGTCGGGAGTGCGGACGTCGGCGTCGAAGCGAGCCCTTGGCGACCATTCGCCCCCATGGGCCGGGAGAAGGCCCATGTCCTCACCACCGGCCTCCCCATCGAGACTCAGATTCCCGGGGCGGCAGGCTTCGGTCATGGAATCACCTTCGAGGTCGTTCCAGTTCAGACCCTCCACAGGTGCATCGGGCCGGTTTTCTGTTCTCGGATTCCTTCGCTCAGGAGGGGTCACCGACAGACGTCTGGTGTCCTGGAGGTCCAGGCTGTCTCTCTTGCCGGCGACATCGAACTCGGAATGCTCCTCCGCTCGACCTCGGTCGGGTTGGCGTGGAGGACTCGCAAGGCGGTCGTTGATCTGATCACTCGAGCTTCCGGAAGGCCAGGCCGACGGATCGGCCTCGAAGTCGTCCGATCGTCAAGCGTCCCGGA
>CALFOM010000146.1 GCA_937919685.1 uncultured Phycisphaera sp. | reverse complement strand
CGCATCATGCGCATCGTCTCATGAACGGAACGAATCCACCATCCGCCTCTGGGGGACGCCGTATTACGATCTCACGCCGTGTCTTCGCGGCGACGTGGTGCAGGCCTCCATGGGAGTCCGCCACGCTGCGGTGGTGTTTCAAGATGGTTCGATCCAGTGCTGGGGCCTTAATCATCTCGGACAGTGCGACGTGCCGGAGGGGATTGGGCCTGATGTCGATCGTGGGCAGATCCCCGCCACCTGCGTGAGCGCTGGCGACGGGCATACTGCCGCCGTGCTTGCGGACGGCTCCGTCCGTTGCTGGGGCGAGAACGAATTCGGTGAGTGCAACGTGCCGCCGCATGTGGGCATCCCCGGGTACCCCGCCCGTTGGGTCGGTGCCTCGGTCTTTCACACCACCGCCCTGATGATGGACGGGTCAGTGGTCTGCTGGGGAAACGTGGAGGCCAGCGAGTGTGGCGCGCTTGCTGACGATGGGATTCCGGTGATCGGGATGGCGGTCGGCGACCGCCATTCGATCGCCCGACGGGCGGACGGGTCAATCCGATGCTGGGGTGACGGGACGTTCGGGCAGACCGTGGTCCCGGACGGTATCGGCACGGCGGCGAATCCTGCGGTTGACGTTGCGGCAGGCCTGTTTCATTCGGTCGCGGTTCTCGCCGACGGATCGATCGCGTGCTGGGGTGATGACGCGGAGGGGCAGTGCATGGTTCCCGTGGGTATCGGGACTCGGGAGCGCCCGGTGATCGCGGTCGCGGCCGGGCATGCCCATACCGTGGCGGTCCTCGCCGACGGTGACGTCGTCTGCTGGGGTTCGAATTTGGCAGACCAATGCGACGTGCCCGACGACCTCGGCGGCGATCGCCGCCGCGGGCAACGACCCGTGATCGCAGTCGTGGCCTACGGGCTCGGCTCGGGCGCGAGGTTCGCACCGAACTTCACCTGTAGCGCAGACATCGATCGAGACGGCATCGTCGACGGGCTGGATCTGGGACGTCTTTTGGAAGATTGGAACGCCCCTGACCCCTGCGAGACGGATCTCGATGCCGATGGATCGGTTGGCCCGGGCGATTTGGGGCAACTTCTGGCGAACTGGGGATCATGTTCGTCGTGATTCGTCGTGATTCGTCGGGGGCGAGATTTCTGGATCGACCCGGCCC
The DNA here is from genome assembly GCA_937919685.1 of uncultured Phycisphaera sp. GTDB lineage: Bacteria > Planctomycetota > Phycisphaerae > Phycisphaerales > SM1A02 > UBA12014. Next base: position 1,708 of record CALFOM010000146.1, on the reverse strand, counting down.
GGCGGCGCACCCGGTAAACTGAAACCCGCATGTCATACATCTGGCTCGACGGAAAACTCGTTGCTCGCGCCGAGGCCAAGGTCTCGGTCTTCGATCATGGCCTCCTCTACGGTGACGGCTGTTTTGAGGGCATTCGTGCCTACAACGGCCGCATCCTCAAATTGAAGACGCATCTCGCTCGGATGTTTGAGTCGGCGTCGCTGATTCATCTGGTCCCGGCCTACGATCTGGAGGAGATCGAGGACGCCATTCGTGAGACGATGGACGCGAATCAGATCACCGACGGGTACATCCGGCTGGTCTTCACTCGTGGGGTCGGCACGCTGGGCCTTCATCCCTTTCGTTGCCCCACTCCCGGCACGTTCATCATTGCCGACAAGATCCAGTTGTATCCCGAGGAGTTGTATCGGGATGGCATGGCGATCATCGTGGCGAAGCGGCCCCGCATTCCGATTGACTGTCTCGATCCGAGAATCAAGAGCCTCAACTACCTGAACAACATCCTCGCCAAGGTCGAAGCGATCGAGGCAGGCGTGCTTGAAGCGATCATGTTGAATACCGAGGGCTCGGTCGCCGAGTGCACCGGAGACAACATCTTTGCGGTCAAGGGCGATCGGATCTTCACGCCGGCCACCAGCACCGGGATTCTGCATGGCGTGACACGGCGGTTCGTGATGCGGGAGATCGCGCCCGCCTGCGGGCTGAAGGTCGAGGAAGCGGTCTTCGAACTTGATGAACTCCTGAATGCCGACGAGGTGTTCCTGACGGGAACCGCGGCGGAGGTGATCGGTGTCTCCAAGATCGACGACACGGTCATCGGCGCGGGCAAGGTCGGGCCGGTCACGGCGCGGTTGATCGGTGAGTTTCGTCGCCGGATCGCCGAAGGTGTCCCCGAGGATTGAGTCGATTTCAGCGGCGGTTGAACGAGTCTCTTTCTTGAGGGCTTCGCATGCATTGTCTGAAGTGCGACTATCCACTCTGGAATCTCGCCCCGGGATCCTGCCCGGAGTGCGGAACTCAGTTCAAGCCGACCGATTGCGAGTTCCGAGTGGGACAAGCGAGATTCTGCTGCCCAGATTGTGACCAAGCCTACTACGGCGATGGTCCGGAGGGTCATCTGCAACCCTCGGAGTTCGAGTGCGTCTCCTGCAACCGGCACCTCACCGAGGATGATTGCATCATCCGGCCGCTCGAAGGCAACGACGAGATTGTGTCGAGAGTCGCGCCTTGGTTCCAACCGAGCGTCGGGCTCTTCAGCCGGTTTTTCCGGACCTGCGGTTGGGCCATGGTTCGTCCAGTCCAGTTGGCGAACGGAACCCCTCTCGCCAATTCCACCGTGACGGCGATGGGGTTCATGGCGCTGATCCAGTTCCTCGGGCTTGCGATCGGTGCCTTCCCGCTTCTCGCGATCGCAGTGGCGGTGCCGTTGATCAGCGGAAACGGCATGGGGTTCGGCGTCGCGACGCTCAGGGTGCTGCTCTTCGCAGGTGGGAGCATGTTGTCTTCCATCGTGATCATCCTGCTCAATGCATGCGTGGCTCATCTGGTACTCGCGTGCACCGGGAGGTTGCAGCACGGACTCGGGCGGACGGTCACCCTTTGTTGTCTTGGATCAGGACCAGCGATCCTCGTGGCGATCCCATGTCTCGGTCCGTATTGCGGTTCCTACGTGTCGGGGGTCTGGATGATCGTGTCGACGATCCTGGTG
>CALFOM010000145.1 GCA_937919685.1 uncultured Phycisphaera sp. | reverse complement strand
CAGGACGCCGACACCGCCGCACACTTCGGATTCGATCCGCTGGAAGTGATACCGGTCGGTCCCGGCGCCGGACCGCTGATCGCGGTGGACCTCGACGCCGATGGCTTCAAGGATCTGGTGGTCGTCAACAACCACAAGAGCCGGATCGAGTTTCTTCGACAGAATGCCGATGCCGTGCCGGGTGAACCCAAGGCACCTCGGCGGGCCAACGAACTCCCGGAACACTGGCGTTTCGATCGCATCGAGATCCCCGTGAACTTCGAAGTCGCCGCCATCGAGACCGTGGACGTGGACGGTGACGGGCGCCTCGACATCGTTGCTGCCGGCCGCCCCGATGCGATCCAGATCTACCGGCAGACCGAGTCGGGCGAATTCGAGATGTTGCGGCGAAATCGCATCCGCGGGCTCGGGGTCTCTCGTGACGGAATGGTGGTCGCCGATCTGGTCGGTTCTGACGGTCCGCTCGAACTGGTGGCGTTGACCGGTGGACGTATCAAGATCTGGCCACTCGAACGGAATGGCAGGCTCGCGCCACCGCAGGAACTCAACGCCGGTGACGCTCGGATCATCGCAATCTTTGCGGAAGACTTCGATGGCGACGGGCTCCAGGATCTCGCGGGGATCGCCGCCGACGACGAGGCGCCAGTTCGAATCTGGCTTGCTGCCCGAGAGAACGGCGAGAAGATCTTCGGTCCGCAACTTCGATTCGAAATGCCACCCATCGCCGAAGCTGCGGGGCTGATCGTGCCTGGTCGCAAGACCGCACAACTCGCGGTGATCGAACGCCCGACCAAACGACTGGTCATCCACGAGTTTCGGACCGACGATGCCGAAGGCGGCGAACCATCGTTTGAAGTTCATGGCTTTACCGATCCGGGGGAACGGAAGCGAGACGTCGTAATCGCCGATCTCGACGGTGATCAACTTCTCGACGTCGTCGCGACCGATCGCAAGAAGAACGCGATCGCGACGTGGATGCAGATCCCGGGACGAGGTCTGGTGGGAAGCAGTACCTCCCCCAGTTTCGCCGCGCCCGATGCCGTCGAAGCCGGCGACGTCGATGGCGATGGCATCGCGGAGGTCTTCGTCCTCAGCACGGAGGAAGGCGTGGTCGGCCGGGCTTCCGCAGGACCCAACGGCATTGGATTCCCCGAAGCCTTGCGATTGCCGCCCGGCGACGTGCCGGTCGCCATGAAACTCGTGGACACCCACGACGGGCCGAGACTCGCGGTGATCGCCTCGAATGAGAAGCGGTTCATGCTCGATCTGCTCGACTTCGACGGCGGCGAGCCCGAGTCGATCGACCTCGGCCGGGCGACCCGCGGTCCGGACACGGTCCTTGACGTGGATGCCGATCAGGACGGTCGAAAGGATCTGCTGGTCTTCACCGAGGACAAGCCGATGATCATGATTCTCGGAAGTGAAACCGGTTACCACGTCGTGGAGAAGGACGACATGCCACAGTTCGGGCTGGTCAGCGCCGCCGGCGCCGAGAACACCGGACGTTTCGACGTCGATGGTGACGGCATCGAAGAACTGCTCGTCGCGGATCGCAACTTCATCCGGGCGCTTCGATACGACGCCGAGAAAGGCTGGACGGTCGTGGCCCAGCTCAATGCCGACGGCGACGCGAAGCTCGTTTCAGTCGCGATCCTTGGTGATCGCATCGTCGCCGCGGACCGAGAAGGACGACGACTCCTGATCTTCGAACGCGCTGGTGACGGTTGGATCGTCGCGGACGAAATCGAGATCCGCGGCATCGATCCCATCCGGATTGAACGCGGCGGATTCGGTGGAAGCAATGAGACCGAGGACCTCCTGTTGGTTGGCAACGATGCGTTCGCGGTGGTTCGGCTCGATGGCAATCGACCGCGATTGGTGGAGACTGGGTCATGGAGACCTGACGACAATCGGAAGGTGCCCCACGAAGTCGGGGTCGGCGACCTCAACGGCGACGGGCATCTCGACCTGGTCTCACTGGACGCCGGACTGCAGATGGCGGACATCCTAAGTTTCAGCGATCAAGGCCGGCTTCATCCCATGACCGGCTTCACGGTGTTCGAGACGAAGATGTTCAGTGGCGGCGATCCCCGGGAATTCGAACCCCGCCAGGTGGTGATCGAAGACGTCACGGGAGACGGTGCCGCGGACTTGATCCTCGTCGCCCACGACCGCATCTTGGTCTATCCCCAGAGCGTGATCGAGGAGTAGATTCGCCAGGAGAACAGAAGAACATAAAATCTTCATCCACGAGGACTTGAAATCCGGCCCGCGAGAGGGAATGCTTCCGTTGTGAACCACGTCGACCGCCGATCCTTCCTTCTGCTCGCCGCCGCGACCACCGGCGGATTCATCGGCCTGCACCGGGCAGCTGGCGCCAACGGCCTGAGCTTTTCAAACGCGGAAGAGGGTTACGGAAGACTGATCCCCGACCCGGCCGGGATCCTCGATCTCCCCGAAGGATTCTCCCATCGCATCATCTCTCGATGGGGCGAGGAAATGGACGACGGGCTTCTGGTCCCCCACGAGCACGACGGCATGGCCGCGTTCGATGGCGGACCGGGTCGGACCATCCTCGTCCGTAATCACGAGATCGGCGTCGACTCCGACCTCGGATACGGCGCCTTCGGACCGAATCTCGAACGCCTTGGGCTCGTGGATCGATCCAAGTTCTTCGACCCGGGGAGCGGCGACCGACCCGTCCTGGGTGGTACCACCACGATCGTCTACAACCAGAAGTCCGGCGCCGTCGAGCGACACTTCCTGAGCCTGGCCGGGACCGGACGGAACTGTGCCGGTGGTCCGACGCCTTGGAAGAGCTGGATCACCTGCGAGGAGTGGACGCAGCTGGCGGACGAGTCGTGTGCGATGGATCATGGTTGGTGCTTCGAAGTACCCGCCACGGACCAGATCGGACTCGCGGAACCACGGCCGCTTCGAGGACTCGGTCGATTCCATCACGAGGCGATCGCGGTCGCCCCGGACGGCCGATGCGTCTACCTCACCGAGGATCGGAACGACGGCCTCCTCTACCGGTTCGTGCCCGATCGTCCGGGCCGACTCGCCGAGGGTGGACGATTGCAGGCCCTCGCGGTGCAGGGACGTCCTTCCCTCGACCTGCGAAACTGGATCGACCCGGCCACCGAGACGCCAATCGTGCAATCAGCGGCGAGGCTTCCGGTCGCGTGGATCGATCTCGACGAGACCGACAGTCCGAAGGACGACCTTCGATTCCGAGGCTTCGAGGCCGGAGCCGCCCGTTTCGCGCGGGGCGAGGGCATGTGGACCGGACGCGACGAGATCCTCTTCGCCTGCACGACTGGAGGCGTCGCCCGCATCGGACAGATCTGGAAGTACCGTCCTTCGCCCTCTGAGGGGCTTGACGGCGAGGCCGACGCACCGGGAACGCTCGAACTCTCGATCGAAGCGACCGAGGGTGGCATTATCGAGAACGCGGACAACCTCACGATCGCGCCTTGGGGTGATCTGTTCGTGTGCGAGGACGGCCCCCCGGGGAATGGACTCGTCCGAATCTCGCCGGACGGCGCCGTCTCACGGTTTGCGATGAACCGCGTAAGCGGCAGCGAGCTCGCCGGTGCCTGCTTCAGCCCCGACGGTCGCACCCTCTTCGTGAACATCCAACATCAAGGGCTCACCGTCGCGATCGACGGGCCGTGGAAAGTCTGATTCGCCCGCGCAGAAGAACGCCCCACCCGCGTTTTCACGTGGTCGGGGCGTTCGATCGATTTTGAATCGGCGGGGAGCTCAAACGTCCCATGCCTCACATGCCTCGCATGCCTTCATCCCTCGCATGCCTCATGGATGTTCAACGATCGGCCAGATCGACGTAGGGCACTTCATGCGGGCCGACATACGCCGCACCGGGTCGGATGAGCTTGTTGTCCTTGAGGTACTCGATGCAGTGGCCGGTCCAACCGCTCATGCGACTGAGTGCGAACATCGGCGTGAACAGATCGAGTTCGAGCCCGAGTGACCAGTAGGTTGTCGCAGAGTAGAAGTCGACGTTCGGGAAGATCCCTTTGTCGGCGACCGCCTCGTGCATGATTCCTTCGATCCGAGTGCTCATCTCATAAAGCGGCAGGTTGCCGGTATCACGGGCGAGTCCCTCGGAGAACGTCTTGAGATAGGTCGCTCGCGGGTCATACGCCTTGTACACCCGATGACCGAATCCCATGATCTTCTCTTTGCGCTCCAGCTTGCCCTTCATGAATTCGTCGACCTTGTCGAGGTCGCCGATCTCATTGAGCATCACCATCACGCCTTCATTGGCGCCGCCATGCAGCGGCCCTCGAAGGGCTCCCACCGCGGCGGAACATGCCGAGTAGAGATCACTCAGCGTCGAGATGACCACCAAGGACGTGAAGGTCGAGGCGTTGAAGCCATGGTCGGCATGAAGCACGAGGCACACATCGAGCGCCCGGACCATGGTCTCGGTGGGTTCCTCACCGCGGAGCATCCAGAGGAGGTTGCTGGCGATCGACCGATTTGAGTCGGCAGGAATAATCTCCTTGCCCTTGCGATGCCGATCGAACGCGGCGATCAGCGTCGGCGTCTTGGCGACCAGTCGGATCGCCTTGCGGATGTTGGCTTCAGGGCTGTCGTCATCGCACTCCGGATCAAAGAGCGACAGGGCCGACACCAGCGTCTGAACCACATGCATGGTTGACGCATCCTTCGGAGTTTCGCGGATCATCGCGAGGAGCCCCTCGGGAATCGCATACTCCGCTCGGAGTTCCGCCTCGAACCCGGCGAGTTCGGCAGCGTTGGGCAATCGGCCGTTCCAGAGCAGGAAGGTCGACTCCTCGAAGGTCGAGTAGCGAGCGAGTGAATCGATGTCGATGCCGACGTACTCAAGCACGCCCTTCTCACCGTCGATATAGGACATCTGCGTCTCAGCCGCGATGGTGTTGACGAGGCCCTGATCGAACTGCTTTTCGGTGGCGGTGCTCATGTCGCGAGGACTCCATTGGTCGCGTGATCTTCGAAATCTGATCCCGATCGCATGATCGAGCGGGGCCCCGGAAGGGGTGCTTTCGTTCGTTTTCTTTCGTTCCCGACGTTGATCCGGATGCTCTCATAGAGGGAATCCTCGACCAATTCGTCCGAGCCTCATCGAAGCCCGTGGGAACCCATCCAGAATGACGGACAGAAAGAATAGTGTAGGGGTTTCAGCCGCCCGGCTCAATGCCCTTGAAAAGCGACGGCATCGCCGACCACCGTAGACTCCCTTCATGCTCATTCCACTTGGCACCGATCGACTGCCGCCCCAGCGAGCGATCACCACCAGCATTTTGATCGCGCTCAACCTGCTGGCGTTCGTCGGCATGGTGCTCGCCTCTCGATCCGGGATCTCCTCGCTGGAGGAGACCCTGAACACGGGTGCCGTCTCCAGATCGGCCTTCCGCCCCTGGACGCTCATCACCTACCAGTTCCTCCATGATCCCGGTGGACTGGGGCATATCGGCTTCAACATGCTCTTTCTGTGGGTGTTCGGACAAGCCGTCGAATCACGACTCGGCCACTGGGGCTTCGCGGCCTTCTACCTGCTCGGCGGCATCGCGGCGGCCCTCGCCCACATGCTGGCCTCCCCGGCTCCGGCAATCGGGGCCTCCGGATCGGTCGCGGCGGTGAGCGGCGCGTTCCTGGCCCTCTTCCCGAGGGCCACGGTTCGAGTGCTTCTCTTCTTCTTCCTGATCGGCATCTACCACATCCCCGCATTGTGGTTCATCGCGTTCTACATCGCGATCGATATCTTCAGCCAGTTCGCAGGCTTCTTCGGCCGAAGCAACGGCGTCGCCAACGCGGCCCACCTTGGCGGCTACCTCTTCGGGTTCTCAACCGCGATCGCGCTGTTGGGAATCGGCGTTCTGGCCCGAACCGACCTCGATGCCCTATTCCTTATCAAGCAGTATCGAAGACGGGCGGCGATGCGGGCGGCGACTCGGGAGTTCGGAGGCGGTTTCGAAGGAACCACCCCGAATACGCCGACACCCCGATCGATCTCACGATCCAACGCCGAGGAGAGCGCCCCACCACCCCCTCGTCCTGATGAACATGCCGAGGCTCGTCGGCGCATCACCGAAGCGCTCCGCCAGTCGGACACCGAGGCGGCCTTGGTCACGTACCGAACGACTCCTGCCGGATTTGCGTTGTCGGATGCGGATCAGGCGGAACTCGGCAACCGTGCCGTCGCCGCCGGCGACGCCGAGACCGCGGTGCGGGCCTACGTCACGCTGCTCGATCGCCGGGGTGATCGAAACACCGGACCCGGCGGTTCGAGCGACGAGATCCGACTCCTCCTCGCGTCGATGTTGGTCAGACGGCTCGGACGAGGAAACGATGCCCGGCCTCATCTCAAGGCGCTGGATGATCGACCACTCTCGCCGGAGGGAATCGCCCTCCGAGATGCCTTGAAATCAGAGTTGGACAACGCATGAACCTCGACCGCGACCTTCTTCTGCCCACCTCTCTCCCCTTGGTCAAGATCTGCGGTGTGCGGACCCCTGCCGACCTCGAAGCCTGCGCCGCTGCCGGCGCGAACGCGGTTGGGCTGGTCTTCGCACCCGGCTCTCCACGAGAACTCGCCCCGACGGAGGTGATTGATCTCATCGCGGAAATGCCTGACGAGCTCGAACCGATTGCGTTATTCGTGGATCCGGCAAATGACCTCGTCGATGCGTGGCCCGGGGCGTGGATTCAGCTTCACGGTGAGGAGACGCCAGAGCGGGTCACCGCGATCGCCGCGATGACCGGTCACCGAATCATCAAAGCCATTCCCTTCGACGCCGATGCCGTCCTCGCGTGGGACGAACACCCCGACGTCGAGATCCTGCTGATCGACGGCCCTCGAGGCGGAAGCGGCGAACCCTTCGACCACGCGGCCCTCGCCCCCCTGCTCGCGACGCTCGCGAAGCCCGTGATCATCGCGGGCGGTCTCGATCCCGAGACCGTCGCCGAGGTGGTGCGCGGTCTGCAACCGTTCGGCGTCGACGTCTCAAGCGGGGTCGAATCGACGCGCGGCATCAAGGACCACGACCGCATCCGCGCGTTCGTCACGGCGGCGCGGGGTTGACGTTTTTGAGGCGCCACGCACGCCGCGATCAGACGGTCGCCATGACTCGAGCCTCGCCCTTCGCGGCGATCCATTCGCGGAGTTCGCCGCGACGGCTGTTCCAAGTACCGCTAAACCGTTCGTCGAGGAACCGGCCGTAGAGTTCGACGAGGATTCCGTCGAGATCGGTGGTCGACTCCAGACGCTGCGCGATGGCTTCGTGTTCGCTCCCAGGCCGGTCTTCTGGTCGGGGAAGTTTCAGGCCCCCCACTCGGAAGAGATCACCCTGCAGGTCGAAGGCCCATTCGACCTCGCCATCGGCGAAGGTGAATCCGATCTTCCGCGGCCATTTCCCCTGCTGCAACGCCTTGGCGACCTCGGCACTCCGACCCGGGCCATCCCCGCGGAGTGATTGCCGACCGGTCACCCCCCAAGCGCACTCCATGTCGATGGTGCGATCAACCATGATCGAAAGGCCTCGGCCGTCGGCCAGATCGAAGACGCCCTCGTTGACTTCCGCGTGCCACCAGAGCCAAAGGAGGAAGATGTTGCCAAGAAAATCCTTCGGCTCCGGACCCGCCATCGCCCAAGGGATGTCTGGTCGTTCGCCAACTTCCGCCGATTGATCGAGGGTCCGCGGCGTGGGCGCGGCGGTGAAAGCGTCCGGCATCGCATCGTCGAAGGCGCTGGCGACGCCTTTGGCCGCGAGCAGATCAAGGGCGAGACCGCCCGAACCCGGCGCCTGGATCTTCGCGCCAAAGGTCGTCTGAAAGAGATCGCGCATCGCCGTGACGACTTTGTCGCTGGTGGCCGGCGCGAGGATCGTCCCACTCCCGAGATCCCAAAGCATCGGCACGAGTTTGCTGGTGCGATACCGACCGTCGGCCACTTCCTCCAACCAACGTCGCTCGGCCGCGTCCTTCGCTTCACGCTTGGCATTGCGTCCAAGTGGTCTGGCCGGCAGACCAACGTCGGCATCCGTTCCGACGCGGTCTGCGAAGGACTTCTTCAATACCGTCTGCTCTTGCGCGAGATACGCCGCCTTGATCTCGCTCGGCACCCGAACCGAGTCCATCCGCATCGCGATGTGCAATCGGCCGTCGAAGACACATCGATCCCACGAGAAGTCATGGTCGAGAATGTGCTCGCCGCCGGTCCACCCGGTCTCGACATCGATGGGCACGCCGACGGTCGGGGTCAACCGTCCGGCTTTCAACGCGCCCAGCAGCGTCTCATCGACTCGGGCTGGGGCGTCGCCGCCGACTCTGAAACGGGCATAGGTCACGGATCCTCTGGTAAATGGCATGCCGACAGTTTCCGGCCTCGAGGCCGGGTGGCTGCGCTGTCGGCAGGTTGTGCACGAGAATCGGTGAAATTCTCAACCCGCCGGGCCTCTTTGGAGGACCGGAGGGGCCGATCGATCAACCGCCTGCGGCGGCCTCATCCTTCGATTCCCGCCGGACCACGACCTTGCTGCCGTCAGGCTTGACGTCGACGCTGAATCCGAGCTGAACGAGGTGCTCCATCGGCCCGTGCGGCTTCGCCTTCTCTTCTTCAAGTCGCGTCTCGGCGCGTGGGTTCACATACGAATTGAAGATCATCGCCTTGATGTTGGCCCAGATTCCACGGACTCCGCTGAAGGTGAAATCGACTGCCGTGGGTTCGTACCCGCAGTGGACCATGCAGTTCTGGCACTTCGGATTGCCGCTGGCGACGCCGTACCGGTCCCAATTGGTCTCCTCGATGAGTTCGCGGAACGTGTCGACGTAGCCCTCCTGTAGGAGGTAGCAGGGCTTCTGCCAGCCGAACATGTTGTAGGTGGGGTTTCCCCAAGGCGTGCATTCAAAGTCACGTCCACCCATCAGGAACTCGAGAAAGAGGGGCGACTGATTGAACCGCCAACCCTTCTTGCGGTTGGAGAGGATCATCTCGAAGAGGTCATTGGTGCTCTCCCGATGAAGGAAGCCCGTCTGGTCCGGCGCCTTGTCGTAGGCATATCCTGGACTGATCATCATTCCTTCGACCCCAACCTCCATCATCTCGTCAAAGAAGCCGCGGACCGCGTTGGGATCCGCCCCGTCGAAGAGCGTAGTGTTGGTGGTCACGCGGAAGCCGCGCTCCACGGCGAGGCGGATGCCGTCGATCGCCTTTTGATAGGTGCCATCCCGGCACACCGCGAAATCGTGATTCTCCTCGAGGCCGTCCATATGGACACTGAAGGAGAGGTACTTGGTCGGTTTGAACCAACCCGCTTCGAGTTTCTCCTTCAAGAGGAGCGCATTGGTGCAGAGGTAGATGTACTTCTTCCGCTTCACCAGCTCTTCGACCAACTCTTGAATGTCCGGATGGAGCAGCGGCTCACCCCCGGGAATCGAGACCATCGGCGCCCCGCATTCCTCCACCGCCCCAAGACAGTCTTCGACACTGACATTCCGCTTCAGGATGTGGGCCGGATATTGAATCTTGCCACAGCCCGCACACGCGAGATTGCAACGAAACAAAGGCTCGAGCATCAGGACCAGCGGATACCGCCGCCGTCCGCGCAGCCGTTGGCCCACCACGTAACTCGCCACCGTCCACATCTGCGAAACCGGAACAGGCATGTCGAATTCTTCTCCTATTGACTCCTGCTCGTCACTCGACTCAAGAGACGATGCGGGTCTGATCTTGGATTTGGCGATGGTACCAAGAGGGCCGACCGGCTCGAACCGACCCCAAAACGTGGCCTCCGACGAGTTCCGGGTGCTCGGACCAGAAAATCGGGGATTACACGATCCCAGAAGGAGCGACCGCCGTACCTCGTGCTCCATGACCGCGTTGCCGCTCCACCACAGCCTCTCCATGCCCGCCTCCGAGTTTCTCGAAATCGTGGCTTCTATGGTCCCTAGGGCTCTTAGAGATCACCTTTCGGGTAGGGTTTCCCGCCGGAGCCACTCGGTGCAGCAGCAAGATCAGGTTCGTCAACAACTCGTCGAAGCCGCGCCTGCGGCAATTCACGCCGGAAAGACCGACGAGGAACTTCTCGTGGCGTATCGAGAAGGTGACCGAGTTGCGTTTGCAACGCTCGTGGAGCGATACCGAGCCGACCTCGTCCAGTTCCTCCATCGGTTCCTCAGCTCGCGAGCCGCGGCAGAGGACGTCTTCCAGGACGCCTTCCTTCAAGTCCACCTCTCGGCCGACTCCTTCGATGCGGACCGACGATTCAAACCCTGGCTCTATACCATCGCCGCCAACAAGGCACGCGACTTTCATCGCAAGCGAAGGCGACGCGCTGCCGCCAGCCTCTCCGCGCCGGTCGGATCTTCGGATGGCCGAGAGACCACTCTCGTCGACCTCCTCGAAGGTCCGTCTGAAGGGGTCGATGCCGCGTTACTCGAATCAGAACGACAGCAACTCGTCAAAGAGGTCGTCGACAACATGCCGGCGCACTATCGCGAGATTCTTCTGCTCAGCTACTTTCAGAAGCTCAGTTACAACCAGATCGCTGACTCGCTCCAGATTCCTCTGGGCACCGTCAAGAGTCGACTTCACGCCTCCGTCGCCAATTTCGCCGACGCTTGGAAGACCTCCCTCGAACGCCAGAGTCAGCGAACTCGAGACCAACGAAACTGACCGAACTCCGTCGGCACGACGTGCCAACGTTTTTTTTCACGCCGCGTTTCGGAATCCCCCTCCATGGAAGACCACAGCGACATTGGCTCGGACTCAGGAAACGTCGGTGCCGATTCCTCCGAGCCCCGTTTTCTCGAGGCCGAAAATCAGCGGATCACAACGCTCTCCGAATCCGACAAAGAAGCCGTCGACCGGCTTTTTCAGTACGGATTCGACCAAGAGAACACCTCGAACCTGGACGATCGCGAAGTTGCGGTTCTTCAGGTCCTTGCCAATTTGGAGCAGTATCCGGCCGAATCGAGCACCGACGAACTCGTCGATGCGACCTTGGCCGGAATCGATCAATTCGAAGCCCGACGCGAAGCTCGCTACTCCATGGCTTCGGACAATCGAACCACCATCCGATCAATCCACGTGCCCGAATTCTTCGCCACGGCCGCAGCATTATTTCTCGCGGTCGGCATCGGCGTACCGTTGTTCCAAAGCATCCAGGCCAACGAGCGGATCTCGACGTCGCAGCACCGACTGGGAACGGTCGGTGCGGCAATCGCTGGATTCTCGCTCGATCACGGTGGAGCGCTCCCGCTCTCCGAATCCGATGATCAACGGGGAACTCCCCTGCACCAACAGATCTATTCGCAGAACCTGGCAGGACTGGTCGAAGGCGAACGATGCGGCTTCAGCAGCCTCTTTGCCGGGGATGAATCGCAGCCGAGGCCAATGGTCTCGTATCGGGTGTTCGTCACTCGGAAGACCTTCAACACCGCAAATTTCCGCTCCGACGACATTCTGCTCGGCGATCCGAACCCCGTCCTCGAGTCGTTTCGAGCACGCGAGCGACACGCCCATCCGATGAGCGGCGCGATCACGCACGATGGTGAAGGCCTCGTGGTCTACCGATTCGATGGTTCGACCCCCTTCATCGTCCAGCCCGTCGACTTCGACGAGCGGCCGAACGCCGATTCCACGTCACAACGCCACATGGACCTGATCTGGGTCTCTGATGGATACCGGCATGGGGATCAGGATGGCATCGGCTGGCCACAAGTCGACTCCGATGTTGTCCTCGCCGACTGATCCGAAAATCACGATATTTTTATCGGCTTATTTTTCCTTAAGAAATTTTGGATTTTGGCTAAAAGTCCCCAAAGAGCGGCCGTGAGGCCCTTGGCGCCGCGAACAGGTTGACGTTATAGTCCTCGATTCGATCAGTGTTCCCTTCACACTTCCCCTTCATCGAGCCGGTACTGCATGCCCAAGAGCAAGTCCCACAAAGGTCTGCTGAAGCGGATCAAGATCACAAAGTCCGGCATGGTGCGGTTCCGCCGCCCCCATAGCCGTCACCTCAAGAGCAACAAGACCGGTGAGCAGGTTCGAGGCTATCGCAAGGCGCGATTTGCCCGAGCTGGCGACATGGGCCGACTTGGGAAGCTTCTTTTTAGGCCTCTTCGATCGCAGGAGAAGTCGGTCGCCGACGCCAAGAAATCGGCGAAGACTTCCGGCGAGGACTGATCCCTTGATCGTTTCATCGTTCGTCTCGAGTTCTCATCGTCGTTGATCGACCGTGTGAACTCCCATCCCCAGCCAGGATTCGCCCGTCGGGCCTGAAGAGTCTCCATTTGGAGGCCCCCGCCGAGGCAGTTTGGAGAGAGTCATGCCCCGAGTTCGCAAAGGTGCGGCCCGTACCAAGGCAAGGCGTCGAATACTGCGGAAAGCCCGCGGTTATTTCGGAACCAAGAGTCGTCACAAGCAGCAGGCGAAGGTCGCGCTCATGCGAGCCGGTCGTTTCGCTTTTCGAGATCGCCGCGCCCGAAAGCGTGACTATCGCCGTCTCTGGATCACTCGAATCACGGCAGCATGCCGGATGCGGGGTACCAGGTACAGCGTCTTCATGAACGGGCTCCAGCGTGCTGGAATCCTGCTGAACCGGAAGATGTTGAGCCAGATCGCGATTGAGGATCCGTCGACCTTCGACGCCCTCGTCGTGACTGCGAAAGCCAACGCGGCCGCCAACGCGGCTTGATCGCCCTTAATCGATCGGCCCCGCCCTTAGGGCGGACCGATCGCCTGCGAGTCCCACCACCGTGTGAGTGTGGGTTCGTGACACATACACGCCACGTTCGCCGAGTCACTACGGCGAGAATGGCTGGTCGAGGATAAAACTGGATGACCACCCGAACCATCCGTGACTTCGGCAAGAGGCAGGACGGCCTGCAGATCCCAGATCTCGTGAGAGTTCAGAGGGATGCTTACGACCGTTTCCTTCAACTTGAAATCGATCCCGATAAGCGATCCTCGAGCTTTGGCCTCGAAGGGCTGCTGAGCGAGGTCTTCCCGATCGAGAGCTACGACGGTTCGATGCGACTCGAGTACGTCAACTACTCGATCGACGAACCTCGATACACCCCCGATGAATGCCGGGAACTGCGGCTGACCTACGGCATGCCGTTCCGGGTGCGGGTCCGCTTCCATCGCGACGGCGTGGCGGAGACTCCTGAAGAAGACATTTACCTCGGTGAGATTCCGATCATGGCCGGCGTCCGACTCCCTTGGGAGACGGCCCGCGCGAGCAACTTCTCCGGCGGTGGCGAGTTCATCGTCAACGGTGCGGAACGCGTCATCGTGAGCCAGTTGCATCGTTCTCCCGGCGTGGACTTCAGCATTGCTTCGAGTTTCGGTGACCGTCCGCTCCATAGCGCTCGGATCATCCCGGAACGGGGATCCTGGATCGAACTGGAAGTGACGAAGAAGGACGTTCTGGCGATGCGTATCGACCAGTCGACCAAACTCGCCGCGACCACATTCCTTCGGGCGCTCAGCCAGGAATTCTCGTCGACCGAACAGCTCCTCGGACTCTTCTATGACGTCAAGAGCGTCAAGGTTGAGAAGATTCTTCCAGAGCATTATTCGGCAGAGATGATCGTCGACACCGACACCGGCGAAGAGCTCTGCTCCGTCGGACGGATGATCGGGGATGCGATCGAAGCCATTCAGGCCTCTGAGCTCAAGTCAATCCGCGTCATTACCGACGCGGCGGACCCCCTGATCCTCAACACCCTCGCTGAAGAACGCCTCGACTTCCTCGCCGAAGTCACCGAGCATGAAGCGGCGTTGCTGAAGATCTACGGACGACTTCGTCCTGGCAACCCCCCGCAGCTCGACAAGGCCAAGGCCCTCTTCAACGAAAAGTTCTTCGACGACAACCGCTACCGACTCGGTCGCGTCGGTCGATTCCGCATCAACCGGAAGTTCGAAGACGACAAGGTCTACAAGGTTCGCGACGAGACCGAGCAGTACCTCTACGCCGAGGATTTCCTCGCGGTGATCCGGTACATCATGGACCTTCGTTCGAAGCGAACGCGAGCCCATGTCGACGACATCGACCACTTGGGCAACCGTCGCCTTCGAACCCTCGACGAGCTCGCGGTCGAAGAGATGCGCAAGGGCTTCCTGAAACTTCGCCGCACCGTTCAGGAGCGGATGAGCGTGAAGGACCCTGATGAACTAAGCCGCATCAGCGACCTCGTGAACTCCAAGAGCATCTCGAGCGCCATCGACTTCTTCTTCGGTCGATCTGAGCTCTCTCAGGTCGTCGACCAGACGAACCCGCTCTCGATGCTCGTCCATGAGCGTCGACTCTCGGCACTTGGACCCGGCGGACTCAACCGCAAGCGGGCCGGCTTCGAAGTTCGCGACGTTCACATCTCTCACTATGGTCGAATCTGCCCGATCGAAACGCCGGAAGGCACGAACATCGGCCTGATCGCATCACTGGGCATCTACTCCGAAATCGACGATTACGGGTTCCTCAAGACGCCCTATCGCAAGGTGAAGGGTGGCAAGGTCACCAGCACCATCGACCTGCTCCGAGCCGACGAAGAGCTGAAGCGAGTGCTCGCGACGAGTGACGCGATCGACGCCGATGGCCGCCTGATGGAAGGCAACATTCTCGCTCGCAAGGACGGCGATCTGTTGCTCGTCGATGCTGGCGAGGTCGAATACGTCGACATCTCACCGAAGCAGATCGTCGGAATCTCCGCCTCTCTGATTCCCTTCCTCGAACATGACGATGCCAACCGGGCGTTGATGGGTTCGAACATGCAGCGGCAGGCCGTGCCGCTCATCAAGGTCGACCCCCCGCTGGTCTCGACCGGCATGGAAAGTGAGATCGGGCCGTACTCGGGCATGATCGTGACCGCCCGCCGCGCCGGCGAAGTGACCTTCGTCGACTCGTCGAAGATCGTCATCGACAACGCAGACGAATACGAACTCCGGAAGTTCCGAGGGCTCAACGAACGAACCTGCCAGAACCAGAAGCCGGTGGTCCGCATGGGCCAGAAGGTCGAAGCCGGCCAGATCGTGGCCGACGGGGCATCGACGGAGATGGGCCAGCTCGCGATCGGGCGAAACGCGCTCGTCGCGTTCAACACATTCGACGGATACAACTTCGAGGATGCGATCGTCATTAGCGAACGCCTCGTCAAGGATGACGCCTTCACCTCGATCCACATCGACTCCTTCGAAGTGGAGATTCGCGAGACCAAGCTCGGCCGCGAGGAGTTCACCGCGGACATCCCGAACGTCTCCGAGAAGATGCTTCGAAACCTCGACGACGTCGGAATCATCCGAATTGGCGCCCGTGTCGGCCCTGGAGACATCCTGGTTGGCAAGGTCAGTCCGAAGAGCAAGTCTGAACTGAGCCCGGAAGAGAAGCTCCTGCACGCGATCTTCGGACGTGCGGGCGAAGACGTGAAGAACGATTCGCTCGAAGTGCCCGCCGGTACCGCAGGGGTGGTCATCGGCACCCGTCACTTCAGTCGCCGGATGCACCTCAACGACGACCAGAAGAAGCAACTCTCCAAGGACATGCAGTCCTACGAGGAGCTGATGAACCAGAAGGCCATCAACCTCTTCCGAGAGATGGTCGACAAGATCAACGAGATGACCGAATCGGAGATGATTGACCCCTCGACACGACAGAAGGTCGGTGCGAGTGATATCCCCGAAGTCATTATGGAGCAGCTAGAGAACTTCAACGACAAGTGGATCAAGGGCTCCAAGGACGCCCGCGAAACCGCCATCGCTGAGAAGAACCGCTTCTGGCCCCGCATCGAGGGGATTGAGAAGGAAAAGCAGCGTCGACTCGCGCACATGAAGCGTGGCGACGAGCTTGCCTCCGGCGTGCTTGAGATGGTCAAGGTCTACGTCGCGACCAAGCGACACCTCTCCGTCGGTGACAAGATGGCCGGTCGTCACGGCAACAAGGGCGTCATCGCCCGGATCGTCGCCGAAGAGGACATGCCCTTCCTCGAAGACGGAACACCCGTCGACCTCATGCTCAACCCACTCGGCGTGCCGAGTCGAATGAACGTGGGACAGATCCTCGAGACTCACCTCGGGTGGGCGGCTGCGGTGCTTGGCTTCCAGGCGATCACCCCCGTCTTTGACGGTGCGACCGAAGACGAGATCTTCGGTTCGGTCCGCGAAGCCAACGACCACGTCCGAAACAAGATCGAGGCTTTCGAGGCGACCGGCAAGGACCCCGGTCATCATCGGGAACTCCTCGCCAACATGCCCGTCGACGGCAAGATCCAGCTTCATGACGGCCGCACTGGCGAGCCGTTTAATGAGCGGACCACGGTCGGCTACATGTACATGCTCAAGCTCCACCATCTGGTGGATGACAAGATCCACGCTCGTTCGACGGGCCCCTACTCGCTCATCACGCAGCAGCCGCTCGGCGGTAAGGCTCGTACCGGCGGACAGAGGTTCGGTGAAATGGAAGTCTGGGGTCTGGAAGCGTATGGCGCCGCCTACGTCCTTCAGGAACTCCTGACCGTCAAAAGTGACGACGTCGAAGGCCGAACGAAGATCTACGACTCGATGGTGAAGGGCACGAACACCCTACAAGCCGGAATGCCGGTGGTGTTCGACGTTCTCTGCCACGAGATCAAGGGTCTCGGCATGAACATCTCTCTGGAGAAGGAACAGGAGGAGACGGGTTCGGTCCTTTGACCTTAACCCGCACTCTGACTCATTCCTTTCTTCGATTTGCAGCAACCCCGCCTGCGGGAGCACGACCAAAATGTCTGAAAACGTCTTTGATCGCGTCAATGACTACGGCTCGGTGAAAATCACCCTCGCCAGCCCCAATGTCATCCGTAGTTGGAGTTTCGGGGAGGTCAAGAGGCCCGAAACTATCAACTACCGAACATACCGTCCCGAGAAGGACGGCTTGTTCTGCGAACGCATCTTCGGTCCCGAACGGGACTACGAATGTGCGTGCGGGAAGTACAAGGGTACGAAGTACAAGGGCATCATCTGCGACCGTTGCGGTGTGAAGGTGACCCACTCCCGTGTTCGTCGGAAGCGGATGGGCCACATCAACCTTGCGGCGCCCATCGTCCACATCTGGTTCTTCAAGGCCATGCCTTCCCGACTCGGGAACCTGCTGGAGATGAAGACGGGCGATCTCGAAAAGATCATCTACTTCCAGGACTACGTGGTCACCGACGCCGGTGACACCGAACTGACCACTCGACAGGTCCTCACCGAGGACGAGTATCGCGAAGCACGCGAGAAGTTCGGAGCCAGCGCCTTCACCGCCATGATGGGCGCGGAAGCGGTTCGGGAACTGCTCGACCAGCTCGACCTCACTGAACTTTCCTTCGAGCTCCGGGATGGCCTCAACAACACCCGAAGCAAGCAGAAGAAGAAGGACCTTTCCAAGCGGCTGAAGCTCGTGGAGCAGATTCGCGGCTCCGAGAACGATCCGGCCTGGATGGTCCTCGACGTGGTCCCGGTCATTCCGCCGGATCTCCGCCCGTTGGTCCTCCTCGAAAGCGGAAACTTCGCCACCAGCGATCTGAACGATCTCTACCGACGGATCATCAACCGAAACAATCGACTCAAGAAGCTGATGGACCTCAACGCCCCCGAGGTCATCATTCGCAACGAGAAGCGGATGCTTCAGCAGGCGGTCGACGCGCTGTTCGACAACGGTCGCTGCCGTCGCCCCGTCCTGGGTTCATCCAACCGCCCCCTCAAGTCGATCACCGACATGATCAAGGGCAAGCAGGGTCGCTTCCGCGAGAACC
>CALFOM010000144.1 GCA_937919685.1 uncultured Phycisphaera sp. | reverse complement strand
CATGTCACGCATGTCATCCAAATCATCGAATCTCGCAAGCCGAAGTCCTCCCGGGTGCGGCTCCGCGAACGAGTCTGCCGCGACCTCCGGTCGTCTCACTGCGCCAGCGGGTCGGAATTCTGCCCGATCAAGCGATGCTCGGATGGCCGAGACCACCTCTTCGGCGCTCCGTCGAACCGACTCATCGAAGACCAGACGCTGGGATCCTTCGACCACGTCAAGCCGCCGAACCGTCGCCACGACCGGCAGCGGCCGGTCCAGATGTCGGGTCGCGGCCTGCGCCAGAACGTCGCCGGCACGTTCTGCCCGTTCTGGATCCGCGCCAACCACCACCAACCCAAGATCCAAAGGACTCTCCGACGGCACTCTCGCGGCCGCACTCTTGGCGAGCCGATAGGCCTCGATGACGGCGGGCTGTTCCGCTGCGGTCAGAATCACCACTTCATCGGCCCCGGCGCGGACCGCTTCGGCGGCATCCCGATCGTCCACGCAAACGATCCAGCGATGTAGTCGGTCTGCAATGATTCCGGCCGCCTTTGCGAGATCGGCACCCTCGGGCCGAACGACGTCCGCGTCGGAACGGAAGATCTCGATCGAACAGCGTCCGCCTTCGAGTCGAACCAGCCCGGTCGAACCAGCTTTCTCCGCAATCCGATCGGCGTACTGGGTCACCCAGAGACCCGCCATCACGGGAAGGTGTCCACAAATGGCGACGGTGAGCCTTGGCTTCACGGGTTCTGGTTGCACTGGACGATCGGTGATTCTGCTGCGAACACCTTCGGCGACACCTGGCGCGGCACCGACTGGCGGTTCGTCACTCAGGAAAAGGGCGGTGAGTTCGTCGAAAGGATCGCGGGCCGCATCCATGCTTCACGCTCCGAATTTGTGGACCGACGTCCTCGCCGATCCAGGAAGCCGGCATCCGCCGGCAGAAACATCAGATTGCCTTCACGGCATCCCTGTCAAGTGCACCGACCTCGATCGTCACGCCGGTCGTCGCTCGAGCGGCCTCTTTGCCGGTCGTTGCCCCGATCACGCTCGCCGGTAAGCCATCGGGGCCGTCCACCACTCTGGGGTTTGAGGGATCCAGCATCGACTTGCCGTCCACGACCAATCGATAACGCACTTCCGACTCGCCCGGAACTTCAATACCCACCCACTGCGGACCTTCCGCCTGATCGGCGAGCGAACGGAGCAGCAGTCCTGCCTCATGCCATTGGTTGAAGTCGCCGGTGACCGCGATGCGGTCGCCGAGGGCCGCGGGCTGGACGATGCGAATTCGCCCTGACACTGGTTCCGGGCCGGAAACTCGATCGGTCACTCCCGCGCCGGATGAACGCCTCGGACGCAATCGCTGAACGAGTTCGGCGACTCGAGAAGAGACCTCGACCTCGCGAATTCCAGATTCGTCACCGAGTCGTGATGCCGGAGGCTCGGAACGGATGGTGCCGGCCGGTGCGGTGACGCCTGGAGATGGCGAGGAGACCTCAGCCTCATCCTGAACGGGCGGTTCGATGACCGCGGCGGACTCCGTCTCCAGCCAAGCGGCGAGACGCTGATAATCGCGAGTCGCTTCCGACTCGGGAGCGTGTTCGATGACGGCACGTCCGAAGGCGGTGGCCTCTCGGATGTCGAGATGATCTCGAATCGGATGCGGCGAGACACCAGCGCCGAAATGCGAGCGAAGCGCTTCGAGCAGTTCTCGATCGAGCGAGCGTTCGTCGTGAAGCAGATTGGGAACGATCCTTGCCCGAACCGGGCGACCGATCCGGGCCGCCATCGCACGAAGAGTCGCCCATTGCCGCTGCGCCCCTCGGGTCGCGAGAAAGCCTGTCTCGACCGGGACGACAACCTCGTCGGCGGCGCGGAGCGCGTTGAATGTGAGCAAGCCGATCGTCGGTGGACAGTCGATCAGGCAGTAGTCCATGCTGTCGGAGAACGCCTCAAGCCCTCGCTTGAGGCGTCGATCGCGATCACCCGCCTCCATCAGACCGCCACCAGGCGCTTCCGCTCGAGCGAGACGAACCGTGCTTGGCAGAAGTCGAAGTCCGTAGGCGACCTCCCAGGTTCGGGAGCCGATCTGCGAGGCATTGAACTGACCCGATGGTGGGTCAAGGAGCAGATCGATGGTGCTGTACTCGATCTCATCCTCGGGAACACCAAGCGCCGCAGCGCAGTGTGACTGGGGGTCGAGGTCGACCAGCAACACCCGTCGCCCCTTGGCGGCGAGCACTGCGGCCAAATTGACGGCCGTGGTGGTCTTACCGCATCCACCCTTCTGATTCACAATCGAAATGATCCGCATGACGGGAGACGGTCCTTGGGTTGGTTCGGCGGACCAATCGCGACTTCCGCGAACGCAGCCTCGCCATGGCTTCTTCAGAATCGGCCCCAGAGCCGTTTCGGCTGCAAAGATGGCTGGAGACGGGACTTCGCCACCGGATCAGTCACCCGCGAGGATCGCCGACCAACCCGCGTCGACGACGTCTTCGGGAAGTCCCTCCACCACCTCGATCTGCCCGATACCCCGCGGTAGCACGAGTCGGACCCGGCCTCCCAGCGACTTCTTGTCCAGTCGCATCACGTCACGAAGAGCTCCAAGATCGATTCGGACCCCGGCCGAAAGGCTCGAGGGAAGGCCGCAACGTTCCAGAAGCCTTCGAACCCGATCTTCCAACTCATCACCGGACAATAAGCCGGCGGCCCTCGCGGCTCGACAGGCGGCCACCAGCCCGAGCGCGACCGCTTCTCCGTGAAGAAGTCCGAGATCGACGTTGCTTTCCAGCGCGTGGGCGTAGGTATGACCGAGATTCAGAAGTGCTCGTTCGCCCAACTCCCGCGGATCCCGTTGGACGATCGATGTCTTGACGCCAGCGGATCGGGCGACGAAGTCGGGCATCGCATCCAAGTCCCGTTCCAGTACCGCCGGAAGATCTCCTTCGAAGGCATTCATCGCCGCCTCCCCGTCGATCAAGGCATGCTTGAGGCATTCCGCGAGCCCGGCCTTGAATTCCCGAGGACCGAGCGTGGCCAGCACGTCGCAGTCACAGATCACCAGCTTCGCAGGCCAGAATGCCCCGACCAGGTTCTTCCCGAGCCCACCATCCGCCAGCGGACGGTTGACCCCCGTCTTCCCTCCGATGGCCGCATCGACCATGCAGAGAAGGGTGGTCGGAGCCAGCACCAGATCGATTCCCCGCATCCAGCCGCTTGCGGCGAATCCGGCGACGTCGCACACGATGCCACCGCCCAACGCCACCATGAGGCCTCGACGATCGATGCCGGCGGCGAGCAGGTCATCCCAGATTCGTTCGACGGTCTCCATGGACTTCGCCGATTCGAGGGCTTCGAAAGTCCCTCGAGCCAGTCCACCCTGCTCCCCGAGCGCCGCCTCGAGCACTCGACCATGACGGTCCGCCACGATCCCTTCCGGACCGGAATCGATGGCCAGATAGATCCGTTCCTCAGGAGCGAGCCCGGCTTCGGCAACGAGAAGTTCGTGCGCCCGACCGAGGAGGCCTCGACCGATCAGGATCGTCGTCCGGGTCTGCTCGAACTCAAGTTCGTGACGGTGCATGAAAATCTGGTCTCCGGTCATCTGTGGGTCGAACAACCTCTCGATCGGACCGATAGCCGGTCCGGGACGCCTCGGCTTCAGCGGATCGGATCATCAGATCTGATC
>CALFOM010000143.1 GCA_937919685.1 uncultured Phycisphaera sp. | reverse complement strand
ACACACGAAACACACGAACCAGGACCGACCTCGGAACCGACCTCGGATTTGGATGCCGTTCTCGACCCGTTGCGGGCGCCGGGGGCCTGGATGAGGGAATTCGCCGCTGGATTCATGACGACCGAAGGTGGGACGACCAAAGCCGATGATGGCGAGGCGATCGTCGCATCCTGGATCGAGCGGGGACGGGCCAGTCTGGAGCCCGTCGAAAACCGATTGTCCGCGATGATGGCCGAATCGAGTCGCGCGGCGATGGCCGCTTCGGAGGCTCGGATTCTGGAACGGCTCGATCGAATCGAATCTCGCCTCTCGGATCTCGAACGGCGAGGTTGAAGGGCCGGAATCGTTGGCCGTCGGGGTCCCCGGTGGCTACCTGATCGTGCCCACGACGAACATGACTTCGCGACCCGCGGTGGTGTCGAAGGTCACCGGAACGGTGAATACTCCGGCCTGTTCGGTGAGTGGCGTCACGGCGATCTTGATTCGGACGCGGTCGCCGTCACCTTCCACCTGTTCCAGGAGATCCGTGCGAAAGTTCGGGTCGCCGGAGATCACGGCGTTGACCCGCTTTCCAGCAAACTGTTTCAACTCGATGTTGAACGTTGCGCTCCCTCCGGGGGCGACCGTGCCGACGTTGGCAATGTACCCGTCGAATTGAAGTGCGACGGCTCTGCTCTGGTGCGGGAGTGTCGAGAACGGATGGCGAATCCGCAATTCGACCACCGAGGCATCCGGGTGATCGGTTTCAAAGAGCATCCACTTCGGGAATCGGTCGACGTCGCCGGATTGTTGCGCCTCCATCGTGGCCGCGGTGAGGTCGTACCGCACCACATGATTCTGCAGGGGTTCATCCGGGGTGAGCAGATCCGGCGTCGCTCCATTCACCGATCGCACGCGGAATGGGCGACCATCGGTCGAGGCGAGGGCGATGTTGCCGGTGAGTCGATCCGCGGCGAGCGCATCGATGAATAGTGGTGTGGTCCTGACCGCATAGGCTGCAACAGCGGTGAGCGTGATGCGGGGGCCTCTGACCTGCCCGCTCGGACCGGCAAGTAGTATGTTCACGGCGGCCTGCTTCTCGCCCGTGGTGCTGGGGACCTGAAGGGTCATGGGAATCCCGACGGCACCGAGGGGCGGGATGGTCTCACCGGCGACTTCGACGGTCGTGCACTGGCACGTGGGGACTGCCGCAGCGATCGTCATCGGTGAGTTCGTGGGGTTGACCAATCTCACTTCCACCGCGAGCTTGGAGCCAGGTTTCACGATCCCGAAATCCACATCGTTGGGTTCGCCATAGACCGTCGTGGCGCCCGCGACGATGGAGATGGTCCCGCTGGGATAGATGATGGCACCGGAGGCGGAGACGATCGTCTTCGGAGTCGAATCGCGATCTCCGGCGGCAGTCGTCACGGCGGATTCTGGTGACACCGGCGTCGATCCGGGATCGTCGCAGCCGATCAGGATCAAAAGCAGTCCGAGCACGGTGGGCATGATGGTCGAGCGGAACAGGATCAAGTGAGTTCTCCGAACGGGTTCGACTGGCACTGAAATGAGAAGTCGATGGGGAAGCGATCTGGTGCGAAGGCAGGATAGTCGCTTGTGTTTCATTGGCGATGCCCCCCGTCCTCGGATGCGGTGATTCGTCCGCTGAGGAAGGGTCGGCCGGCATCGCGGTAGGATTCGCATCATGAAAGCAGCCGCCGTCATGACTGGCGGGGCCCCCGTGGCTCCGAACGTGGAAATCATCGAAGTTCCGACGCCCAGCCCCGGGGCCGGTGAGGTCCGAGTCCGAACCGAAGCATCTGGCCTCAACCATCTGGACGTTTGGGTCGGCATGGGGATCCCCGGGGTCGATCGACCGTGGCCTCGCGTGACCGGCTCTGATGGGGTAGGAATCGTCGATGCGGTCGGGAGTGATGTCGATGACGTCTGGCTTGGTCGCCGGGTGATCATGAACGCCGCTCATGATCTGAACTCGGACGCGAGACCGGGAGAGAAGTCGGCTGGAGAGCAGTTTCATCTCGTTGGCGAACAATCACCCGGGGCGATGGCCGAAGCCTTCGTGGTTCGAGCTGAGAATGTCATCGACATCGGGGACGCTGATCCCATCGCTGCGGCGGCCTTCGGCTTGACGCATCTCACCGCGTGGCGAATGCTCACGACACGGGCCGGTGCTCGGGAAGGTGACTGGGTTCTCATTCCAGGCATCGGTGGGGGCGTGGCGTTGGCGGCGCTGGGAATCTGTCGATACCTCGGCTGTCGGACGATCGTTACCAGCCGGAGCGCCGAAAAACTCGAGCGGGCTTCCGAACTCGGTGCATCGGTGGGCATTCTCGACGAGGGTGAAGACTGGCATCGCACGGCTCGTGCCGCGACGGATGGCCGAGGCGTGGACATCTGCATCGACTCGATCGGTAGGGCGGTCCATCTGTCGTGCATCAAGTCGCTCGGGCGGGGTGGACGATTCGTGACCTGCGGCTGCACGAGCGGGCCGGCTGCAGAGACCGACCTGGCGCGGATCTTCTGGAACCAACTCTCGATTCTCGGTTCGACCATGGGTGATATGGCCGAGTTTCGGACAGTTGTGAGTCTCTTTCTCGAGGGTCATCTCAGCCCGGTCATCGACCAAGTCGTTTCTCCGAGCGGCCTTCAGGGAGCCTACGCCGCCTTAGAGGCGGGAAGGCAATTCGGGAAAATCGTGGTTGATTGGCGGTCGTGATTTTCGATTCCTTCGCGGAGGCCCGATTGTTCCGGCCAATCGAAGGGAGATATCGGACGTGACTTCCCCGGTGAATCGGCATGAAGATGGGATAGAAACCGAGAAATGCGGTTTTTGGGATTGATTGTTATTGGGTTACTCCTAGTCTCTATAGAAACCCTTGCATCTTGTTTGCTGCGGGGATTCCAAATTCGAGATTGAAGTTCTCGATCTCGTTCTCAGATCTGATTCCATTAGGAGGATTCACGGATGCAATTTACGTTTATCAAGGCTGGAGCTGCGATCTCTGCAGCGGCGGCCACCTCTGCAGCGCTCGCAGGCG
>CALFOM010000142.1 GCA_937919685.1 uncultured Phycisphaera sp. | reverse complement strand
TGATCATGCTGCTGGAGCGAGGCGGCGGATCAATCGGCATCGACTCGGGCTCAATCGGGCCTTCCCGGAATGCCGATCAATCTCGGCCATACGTTGATGATCCGGTCCATCCTGATTCCGATCGCCGCGCTCCTTCGAATCCTTGAGGGCATCCTCAGGCTCGGCTTACGAAGGAGCGACCATGCGCTCGTGCTGGAACATTCGATTGATCCAAGGATCGGGCCCACTTGAACGAGCGGTCGGTGCGAGTGTCAATCGGCCGATCTGGCCGCGAACGCACCGATCATGCCCGCATGGGATTTGATCCCACCTCGAAGGCATCGAAGATCGAATTTCTCGTTGGGGCTGTGGACCCGGTCCTCGTCGAGGCCGAAGCCGACCAGCAACGCATCGATGCCCAGTTTCGACTGGATGTCGCCGACCGCGGGGATGCTTCCGCCCGAACCGATGACCGCGGCGGGTGCGTCATAGGCCTCTGCGAGTCCGGCGGTCGCGGCCGCCAGCCAAGGACTGTCCGCCGGGACCACCACGGCGGGATGGACGCCGTGGCTGATGAAAGCCACGGAGAATCCCTTGGGCAGTCCTGCTTCGATGAATGCTCGCAACGACGCTTCGATCTTCGTCGGATCCTGGCCGGGAACGAGCCTGCAACTGATCTTGGCGCTGCAGGTGGCGGGGATGATCGTCTTGGCTCCGGCGCCCGTGTAACCCCCGAGGATGCCGTTCACATCGAGGGTCGGCCGCGACCAAGTCCGTTCGAGGATCGTCCGACCCGTTTCGCCACCGGTGGCGGCGGAGATCTCTGCGCTGGCAAGGAATCCCGCTTCGTCGAAGCCCAGATCACGCCATTGGTCGAGGATGTGGGGGAGTGGATCTTCAACGCCGTCGTAGAAGTCAGGGACGGCGATGGTGCCGTCATCCTGATGCATGGATGCGATGATTCGGGCCAGCACGTTGATGGGGTTGGCAATCGCGCCGCCGTACATGCCCGAATGGAGGTCATGACCCGGACCTCTGATTTCGGCCTCGAGATAGACCATTCCCCGAAGCATGGTGGTGATCGCCGGCGTCTCGCCGTTCCACATGCCCGTGTCGGAGACCACACAGACGTCCGCGGCGAGTCGATCGGCGAAGGCATCGAGGAAGCCTTCGAGGCTCTCGGATCCCGACTCTTCTTCACCCTCGAGCATGACCTTAATGCTGACCGGAATGTCGCCGGTCGCGTCGATCCAGGCCCGGAACGCTTCGATGAAGGTCATCACCTGCCCCTTGTCATCAACGGCACCTCGCGCGACGATTCTGCCTCCGTTCTCATCGTCCACGATCACGGGTTCGAATGGCGGAGAATTCCACTGATCCAGAGGATCGGCCGGCTGCACGTCGTAGTGTCCGTAGTACAGGATGGTCGGTGCGTTTGCCGACGGCGCCTTTCGTTCCGCGAACACCACGGGATGGCCGGGCGTGTCGACGACCTCGCACTCGAAGCCCAGACTCCGGAACTCGCGGTCGAACCAATCGGCAGCGGCTCGCACGTCGGCGAAATGCGTTGGATCGGTGCTGATGGAAGGGATTCGAAGAATCGCCTGGAGCCGGGCCACGGCCTCATCGAAATGGTCTTCGATGGACTTCATCACGTCGCCGACGGTCTGCTGGTTGGAGTTCATGCAGACACGATACCGGTTCATCGCGGCCTTGATTTCTTGGTGCTCAGAACCGCCAGAGGAACAGGATCACCGCGATGCTGAGCCCCGCGGCAAAAGTGAACCACAGCCAATGTTCGACGCGACGTTGTTCGAGCCAGCCTTCCCATGCAAGATCGACTCCAGACGCGGGCGCCTCGGAAGAACGAAACGTCCGAGCAGGCGGATGGAAGCTGCTCTCACAGATCGGGCATTTGGCATTCGCGTCGCGAGGGTTGAAGGTGGCTTGGAATTCGTCGTGAGATCGGGTGGACGACCCGAAATGGAGGGCGGGGGCGAAGCCGCAATTCGGGCAGCGGACCACCTCGAACGCTTGGTCGATCTCCTCACGATCGAATCGGTCTCGATTCTCCATAGATTCAAGCGTAGTTCTAGATGGTCCCAACTCCAAGGAAAACGACGCCATACGGAAAAAAACGAGGATATTCGGGCGTGCTGCGGGTGTTCCGAGTGCGGCCAGACGGGCCAGTTGCCGACGGTCGCCAATCTCGGTGGAACGGTCCAAAGGACGCTTGCCATGCTCATGCATGATCACGGGATGTTCGTGCGATCGCCACTCGAAACGGCCTCTCGGTCGTTGCTCCTCCGGCTGCGGGGGGCGACCGATTCGAGGCGCTGGGCCGGCAGGCCGGAGTTTCGGGATTCCGAATGGATCGCCGCCGCGGGTAGCATGCGGCAGGAGATCAACGGTGCCCAACGAACCCGAACCATCCATCGTGCGGATCATGGCCCCTTCCGGAGGCCCCATCTCAGACATCTGGAGCGACGCTCGCGAGGTCGCGGCAGCGGTTTTCGCATCCGCACGTCCGGAGCGGCTCCTGCTCGGTTGGTGCTGTCTGGTGCTGGCACTGATCGTCGGCTCGCTTTGGGATGTCACGTCACCGACCAACATGCCGGCGCTGGGCGCTACGGAGCCAGGCGACTCGTTGACCGTGCTGTTTCGCGAGTACGTCGAGGAGTTTGAACGACCGAACGCCTGGGACACGGCCGACGTGGATGGCAGGGAGGTCCAACGAGCATTCGCGTCGGCGCCGGAGGATGTCCGCCAACAAGTCGAACGATTGCGGCGACGAGGGGCGTTCGAGTCCCTACTTGGAGGGATGAGCGCCGGGCTCGACGAGGTTCGTCTCGGCGTTGTCGGGCTTCAACCGGCGAGGATCATCCGTGGCCTCGACATCGCGATCCTCTCCAACATCGAGAGTCTGTGGCGGAATGACCGAGGGTTCCTGGTGATCTTCGGAACGGTCTTTCTCCTCTTGTTCTCGATCTTCGGTGGCGCCATCACCCGAATCGATGCCGAGCGATTCTCGCGAGATCGGGATGTTCCCGCGCTGGCGGTCGTTCGATGGGCGCTGCGGGACTGGCGTCGGCTGTTCGGTGGTGTCTTTCTTCCGCCGGTGCTTGCCTTGCTCCTCCTTCTGCCAGCAACCGCGTCGGGGCTGATCGCCTACATTCCAGGGCTCGACGTTCTGGTGTCGCTCCTCTGGATCCTCGTTCTGGTCTTCTCCTTCGCCGCGGCGCTGGTCATCGTGGCCTGGCTGGTCGCTCTTCCCATGTTGAGCGCGGGAACGGCGTGCGAATCTGGAGATCCCACCGAACTCGTCGTCCGTTGCGCGGGACTGATCAGGCATCGGCCCGGTCGCTACGTGTTGCTGCTCGCCACGGCAGTGGTCGCGGGTGCGGTGGGGTGGCTCCTCGTGTCCGGCGTCACCGTGATCACCCTCGAGGCGGCCCGCGCTGCAGGAAGCCAGTTTGGCGGCCCGTTTGCGGAGATTCAAGGTACCGCCTGGCCCTCGCTCGATGCCGTGAACTCCGTGCAGACGGCCAACGAATCCTCCAATACGCGTGGTCTTGCGACCTCCATTCTCGACGGATGGCGATGGCTCGTCACCACGATGTGCATGGGTTGGACCATCGCCTTCATCGCGGGCGCAGGTGGACGGATCTATCTCCTGCAACGGCGTTCGGTCGAGCGGCTTCAGATCGACGAACTCGGCGCCCCTGGTCCTGCCGACGGTTGAACCGTCGCAACGTCACTCCGCTCCATTGCCGAGATCTCCATGTTCCCGAAGGACCAAGATTCGGAATCATCGCACCTGCCCCGCCCCGAACGCCGCCGTCTTCAGGATAATCTGAAGGGATTTGCGGATGATCGTCTGGCGCAGTCGGTTGCCACCGACGTCCACACCGGTCGCGCTTCGACGTTGGCGATGGCGATGCGACTTCGTCACGCTCCATTCGAACTCGAAGGACTCGTAAAGCGGCATCTGGCGGCGATGAGGGCGGCATCGATCGGCGAGTCGGGAATGAACCGGATGCGGGCCGATCGTCTCCGCTCCGGGCTGGAGATTCTCGAGTGCCTGGACGCGTTAGAGGAGCGTTTCGCCGATCAAGGGAGTCCTTATCTCGGAAGCCGTCTCGCCGGTCGCGCGGCGCGAGGCCGGATCGAGCCCGAGGATAGGCTTCATCTTCGATATCACGGCGTTCGAGAGATTCGTGATCTCGCGACGGAATTGGAGTTCATCGACGTCGTCGAGATTCGATTCTCCATCTCCCGGAGTCGGTTCGGGATGCTGGAGACAATGCAAGGAACTTTGGAAGGCGTCGAGTTTGATCTCCGGCGATGTCCGCCGGGTCAGGTCTCGATTGATGCGCCGAATCTGATCCGTGGGGGAGACGTTCCGTTGGCTTCTGCCAAAGAGGTTTCGGTCCTGATCGAGCGACTTACCCGCGAGGATTGACGCCTTCAGCCTCCGGTCGACCCGCGGGGCCCTCAGGTCGCGAGTTCCCGAAGAATCGCGGCAACTTCCTCGGCCCGTCGCCTTTCGATTTCCGGTTCGCCGAGTCCGCCGCCCACTTTCGGCGTCATGACGACGTTGTCCAGATCCTGAAAGGGCCGGTTTCCGGGGGGGTGATCCATCTGCTCCTCGATCGTCTCAGGAATTCTCCACCAGACGTCGAGACCTGCGGCGAAGAGCCGGCCGTCGGAAAGCCGGTCGTAGAGATCGTCTTCGACGACAACCTCCGCACGGCAGATGTTCACGAATATTCCGTCGGGGATGGCATCCAGCACTTGGCCATTGATCAGTCCCCTGGTCTCAGAAAGCAGGGGGATCGCCGCAATGAGTACCAGTCCGCCTTCGATTCGGCGAACCAATTGATCGGCCTCCCATCGTCCGCCCGCTGGTGGGCGGCCGAGCGTCTCTACTTCCATGCCGAGTCCGGTCAGAGCGCGGGCGATTCGGGAGCCGATGGCCCCTCGACCAAGCACGGTCGCACGGGATCCATCGAGTCGTCGAGTCGGGCGAGGTTCATATCGGGGGCGCCAATCCCCGGACCGCAGGCGGCGATCGAGGATCGCGATACCACGGGAAGCGGCGATCAGCAGTCCGATCGCGATCTCCGCGCTGCTTGCAGCGTTGTGATGAATGTTCCGGATGGCGATATCACGCCGTTCTGAAGCCGCGACGGACTCGACGAGCTTCTCCGGGATACCGGCCCAAGGCACGATGATCGTGTGAAGGTGCTCCGCAGCCGCGAGTTGCTCGGGATCGACCCCGCCGCCGATGAGGACCTCGCATCGCTCGGGCATCGTGTCGATCGGACCGTGAGAGAAGGTCGCGATATCGCCGGCGAGCTCCCGCATCGCCTCGACGAAGGGATCACCACTCGCCTTCGCCGCAATGGTGATGGTCGCGGGATCTCCCGTCATGGCGAGATGAACCGTCAACATGAGTGGTGGCCCAGTGGGGGCATTGAAGTTAGCCGAGACCGCCCTTGAGATCGCCGCTGAAACGAGCTCGGAGTTTTCGCATCTCTGGATCTTCGGGTCGATCAGGCTCCGCGCTGCCGTGTCCCTTGCCTCGTTCCGTGCCGGCGGGTCGCTCCTCAAGGGCTTTCTTCGAGAGGCTGACTCGCCCCTTGTCGGAGTCGATCGACAAAATCTTGACCTGCAACACTTCGCCTTCGCGGAGAACGCCCTCGATCCGATCGATTCGCTTGTGGCTGATTTCTGAGATGTGAAGGAGGCCTTCAATCCCCTGCGCAACCTCCACGAAAGCTCCAAAATCGGCGATTTTCCGGACGGTTCCGGTCACGGTGGCGCCCACTTCCAAGGTGTTGCCGATCGCGGACCTCGAATTGGAGACCACGGCCTTCCGGCTCAATCCGATCTTGGGTTGGTCGCCCGAGGTGTCGATTTTGGTGACCATCACCTCAAGTTCCTGGCCCACCTTGACGTGATCGCCGGGATCCAGGACTCGGTCGTGCGAGATCTCACTGACGTGGATCAGGCCGTCGATGCCGCCCAGATCGGCGAATACCCCGTAGGGCTGGATGCTTGTGACCACGACGGTCTTTCGTTGGCCTGGCTCAAGGGTCGCGAGAATCAAATCGCGATTCTTGGCCCGCTCCTCCTCGATGATGGCACGGCGGCTGAGAACCAGCCTTCCCTTCCGTCTGTCGAGTTGGGTGACGCGGCAGGTGACCCGCTCGTTGAGCATGATCGAGATATCCGGAATGTGACGAATGTCGATCTGGCCGGCGGGCATGAAGCCCGTGTGATGGGCGACCTCCACTTCGAGACCTCCCTTATTCACCCCGATCACCTTGCCCTCGACCGTCTGTCCGACGTCGAGGTTGCCCCAGTCGGCCTTCTGCACCGCGCCCGGAACACTGAGCACATAGAGGCCGTCGGAGTCGAGCCGTTCGACGAGGAATTCCGCCGCGGTGCCTTCGGTCGGAGGTTCTTTGAATTGCGACAACCGGCATACGCCCTGCTTTTTCGGTCCGAATTCAACGAGTACATCGCCGTTACGGATCGACACGATTTGCCCGGTTCTCGTTCGACGTCCACCCTCAAGATTGATGCGGGTTCCCGTCGCGGGCGTCGCCTCATTCGCCAACGCCATCAGGTCCACACCAGCAAGGGCCGCAGCGATCTCGGATTCGAGACTCGCGGCGGGCTCCGGGGTCGACTCAGCGGCGGGCGAGGATCCGGACTCGGGCGTCCGTGATTCATCGCGAGCGTCATCACCGATCGCGGACCGGAGTTCCCGGTCAATCGACGTGGAATCCGACTCCGAGAGGGTTGGAATCGGATCGGAACTCGAGGAAGGCGAGACTGCCGGGTCCTCGGATGGTGTTGGTGTCTTCTCGAGCATGGATTGATCTATAAATAAGTTCGGACTTGCCGAGATTGCCCCGTCGGGCATCGGCAGGGATAGAAGCAATCTCTGCAGCATACACTGAGGAGTGGTTGGAACCGGCAACCATCTCCGACTCGTATCTCTTATCTGAACGGTATTCACGAGGAACTCGGTCGAAGCCAGATATCAGGCCGGTCTAAGTGGGCTCCCTCCGGTATAGTTCTCCCTTCGCTCGGCTGCTCCCTTTTTAGGGAGGAAGCCGATACCACGAGATTCCCAGAGAGGCGATCGCATGGCTGGAAGCAAAGCTGCATGGGGCATCGAAGTCGGTTCCTACGCCGTAAAAGCACTCCGACTCGAACGATCGGGCGATCAGATCGTCGTGTCGGACTTCGGTGAATATCCGCACAAGCGACCGCTGAGCACGCCGGACCTCGATGTCGATGAGATGATCCGTCTCACGCTCGGGACATTCACGAGCCAGAAGAATCTCGAGAACGAGACGGTGGTGATGAGCGTCGAGGGTCGATCTTCGCTGCCGCGATTTGCAAAATTGCCGCCGGTCGAAGAGAAGAAGATTCCCGACATCATTCAGTTTGAAGCCGCACAGCAGATTCCTTTTCCGATCGAAGAGGTCGAATGGGACGCCAAAAAGTTCGTCTCTGAGGATTCGCCGGAGACCGAAGTCGGAATCTTTGCGATCAAGAAGGACGTGCTTGACCATCGCCTGGCGATCTGGGGCGAGTACGGCCTCGAGCCGGGAATCGTCAACCTCGGCCCGGTGGCGCTCTTCAACGCGGTCCATTTTGATCTGATGGGCAGCATGAACAAGCCGTTCGTGGTGCTGGATATCGGTACCAAGGCCAGTGATCTGGTGGTCGTTGACGGCGATAAGTGCTGGATCCGGACCTTCCCGATCGGTGGCAGCGACTTCACGGAAGCGATCATGGAGGCGTTCAAACTTCCATATGCCAAGGCGGAGCGGCTGAAGCAGGAGTCGGCCAGTAGCAAGTATGCCAAGCAGATCATGCAGGCCATGAGGCCCGTTTTTGGGGATCTTCTCCAAGATGTTCAGAGATCGATCACGCACTACGAAAACATGAATCGAGGCGTCAAGCTCGAGACCGTTCTGGGGGTGGGCAGCACCTTCAAGATTCCGGGCCTTCGCAAGTTCCTTGGGCAGCAGCTGAGCCTGAATGTCCACCGATTTGACGAGTTCAAGCGGCTCCAGGTGGAAGGCCGGATGGCGGCGGATTTCGCCTCTCACGGGGTCAGCATGGCCACGGCGTACGGTCTCGCCTTGCAGGGCATCGGTGAAGCGGAGATTGACGTCAATCTCGCGCCGACCGAGGTGATTCGCGATCAGGCATGGGCTTCGAAGACCAAGTGGTTCGTCGCAGCAGCCGGCGTGGCCTTGGTGGCGAGCGGGTTGATGTTCATCAAGCCGCTGGCGGCTCAGACGATGATGGGAGCCGACTCAATCGCAGGCGCAAGCGAGGTCGATTCCGTGACTCGTCTCGCGAAGAAACTCACGGGCGAGGTCGATCGGATCTCCAAAGATGCGAACATCGGCTTCACTTCCACGAATCTCGAGCGGATGCTCGATGACCGGGAGGTCTGGCCTTTCCTCGTCACGGATGCGATGAATGCGGTCGCGTCGGCGGGCCCGCAGCCTGAACTTCTCGGGAGTGATCTCGAGAAGATCAAGGCCGTGAAGCCGGGAGATCGGAATCTCATTCTGCTCGAACAGTTCGGCGCCACATACGCGCCCACAGCAGATGGCCGATTTCTCGACGTCGAGATGCAGGTCACTTTCAGTAACGACGACGAGCGTGGATTCCTCAACGACACCATCGGCAAGTTCATCAACGACTTGGCGAACGAAGGGGTTCGTGAGGGCGTCCCATACGTGGTCATCCCAGGCTCCTTCAGTGCCAATCCGGGAGACCTGCAGATCGTGACGGTCACCGATGATGGAAAGAACGAGGTCTCGGGAGGCACGAGTGGATCATCTGGGAAGTCGAAGCCGCCTGGACGCAATACCAGTCGACCCGCGGGCTCTTCGGGAACGAGTGCACCGAGTGGGACCGGTTTCGCCGCTGGCGGTGGCGGCGACCAGCCCGGCAAGAACACCAACCGCAGCCGCGAGAAGATCAACCCGGATGCCGACCCGACCGGGATGGGAAGTTCAGGCGGCTCATTCGTCGGTGGCGGCGGCAGCGCATCCGGTGGGTTTGGTCAGGACAACTCCTCAAGTGATAATGGATTCACCAGCAGTGGCAGCCGCCGACCGGGTGGCAAGGTCGAAGATGACGTGGATTTCGTCAATCTCGAGCAGGACGCCGCAATTCCTGGTGAGCCAAGCCTTTACGATGCCGGCGATGTCTTCCACATCGGCCGGGTCACGTTCCGCATCAAGTTGAATGCTGATTGAATTTCCACCCCTGACAGGGCTGGGTAGGTTCAATCTCGTCGCAGTCGAATCGCCGGATTCTCCGGCAGGCATAGGAAAGGCCAAACGCGAATGACACCCGTGCTTCGCTGGATCAAGTCCCATCTCGTCGTCGTGATCTGCGCCGTCGTCATCGCCGTCGTGCCAATGGCGGCGTGGTATGTCTCGTCGGGCATGTCTGCGACACTCAAGACCGAGTTGCAGCAGACCGCTTCGAAGGTGAAGGACCTGGCTCGTTACACATCGACCACCGTGGCCCTGGAAGTTCCGGGTGCCGCCCCCATCTCCGTGCAAGGGGTGGTGAATCCAAAGCTCCTCGAAGCCTACGAGAAAGCGGTGGCCACGATCGGCGCTCAGGCCGAGATCGTCCATGCCGCGGGACTGGCGAGGAACCAGACGCTCAATGGACGGGTTCGCGGGGCAGACGATCTTCTTGCCGGTCATTTTCCCGCTCCGTCGTCGAAGCCCGAA
This sequence comes from uncultured Phycisphaera sp., assembly GCA_937919685.1. Classification (GTDB taxonomy): domain Bacteria; phylum Planctomycetota; class Phycisphaerae; order Phycisphaerales; family SM1A02; genus UBA12014. The sequence continues at coordinate 4,865 of CALFOM010000142.1, read as the reverse complement.
CTCGAGGAAATGCCCTTCCTTCTGCACGAGAATCTCCTCGCGGCGTACCGATCGCTCCTGACGGACGTTCGGGCCGGAATCCCGCCGACTCGAGACGACGTGTCTGAGCAGCTTTCCCGGCGTCGGGACGTTTTCGTCTCCGGTGCCCGGAAGGACTCGGTCGATCAACTCGACGAAGGCGAGACCGTGGCGATGCAGAAGGAACTGACGGCCGCAAGGCTCAATATCTATCGAAGTCACGTGCTCGGCGAGGGCGGGACGACACCCATCAGTTTCTATGCCAGCCCTTCGGTCCTCCCGATTCCTTCCCCGCCGACCAGCATGATGCCGCTCGGTGAGATGTTCGAGTGGCAATGGCAGTTCTGGGTCACTCAAGACCTGCTCCATGCGTTTGCCGCCGCGAACGGTGATGGTGTGGTCATCGGTGGGCCCATGAAGCGTCTGCTCTCGATGAGCATTGCTCCACTCGACGTCGAGTTGCAAGAATCCGGAGCATCAGGTGGTGGCAGTGGATTCGGTGGCGGGACGCCAGGAATGGGAACTCCAGGCGGAAGCGCTCCGGGCCGAAAGGGCCGAGGCGGTAATGACGGTGGTGCTGGTTCTGGTGGTGGTGGTGGTGGTGCTCCGGCGAACCCGATCGGTTCCGGCCCGGCGGACCCAGGTGAGGCTCAAATCGATCCCTCGGCCGCCGCAGCCATCGACAAGTCGATCTCGATCACCGGACGAACTTCCAACAGCGTCTATGACGTCAGAACCCTCGACTGCACGATTGTCGTGGCGACTCGAGGACTTCCGGCCGTGATTGATGCCATCGCAGCGCAGAATTTCATGACCGTTCTGGATGTGCAGCTCCAGCCGGCGAACGCCTTCGCAGCGGCCGCGGACGGCTATCTCTACGGCATCGAGCCTGTTTCCACAGTGAAGCTTCGGATCGAGACGATCTGGCTTCGAGAGTGGACGGCGGACGCGATGCCGGGCGATTTGCGTGAAGCTCTTGGTATCAAGAGCACTCCAAAGACCGTGCCCGGTCAGGCTGGCTGACCTTTTTCTGTCTGATTCACCTTCTCACCTCGAACCTTGAAGCGGAAGACATCCACAGATGAACAAGGGAATTCCATTCTGGGAGCAGCACATCGAGAAAATGGTCTTCGGCCTTGCGGCCTTGGTCCTTCTTGGTGTTCTTGCCGTCGTCGCGCTCGATCTCGATGCGGTCACCGCTGACATCGATAATCGGGTGCTCGGACCGAGCGAAGTCGACGAAGTCATGGTCGCCAAGGCTCGTGACCTCAGTCGCAAGCTCCAGCCCGATGCCGACGCCGATATCGAGCAGTTCGCATCCGTGTCTGGAGGCGGAGGAGAGGCGTATCGTCAGCGATTGGCCGACTCCACATCGCCTGCGACGTCTCCGCCGCTCATCGCGCCTTCGCTGGCGTCGGTTCTTCTGCCGGCCGAAGTCGGCTCTGCGGACGTCTGGTACTACGAGCCAGTCATTCCCGAACCTCGAATTCAGCCGATGGTCATGCAGACCATCGACACGATCCAGCCATCCGAACTCGATCGGGTTCCGACCCTTTCATCGATGCTCGATGGTGGAAGCCGAGACATCATCTGGACGACGCCGGTGGCGAGCATCGATCTTGCCGCCATTCGCAGCGAACTCCAGAACCAAGACTCGATGACGGATCCGATGCGGAGTCAGATTCCAACGAACTGGTACAACCGAAGGCCGTACTTCGTGGACATCGTTTTCGAGCGTCAGGCCATGGGGCGTGATGGGAAGTGGGGTGCTGCCGCACTGGTGGAGCCAGTTCCGGGGATGCTCTCTTTTCGCGAGGAGATCGCGGAATTGGTCGCGAGTTCAGGGCTTGATGCAGGGTTCCGCCAGCAGGTCTGGCTCACGCTCGACGACAAGGTCAGGCAGCTCGAAATCATGCAGCCAGAGTTCTATGAGACCGTGAACGATTCTTTTGCCGAGCCGGCACTTTTTGACGATCGAGCCGCATCCACCGAGGGCGACATCGAGGATGTCAGCGACGAGGAAGCTGCTCGTCGGCAACAGCAGCGTGAGGTTGAACGGCGACTCCGAGATCGAGTCAACTCCGCCAATCGAGTCGAGTCGACGCTTCAGGAACTCGGAGGCCCGATCCGACAGGATGAGATCGATGATTCCAAGGGTGGTAATTCGGGGGGTGGTGGCAAGGGCGGTGGTCGCGGGGGCGACAAGCAGAATCCGGACGGCGATCCGGGTTTCGGGTCAAGTGGGCAAGGTAAGAAGGGCTCCGCGGCATCGGCTTCCGACCAACGACGGCGTCTGAACCTCACCCTCAAACTCGATCGTCTGAAGGCCGAGATTCAGCGACTTCAGGCCGAGTTCGAAGCACTCGATCCAGCCGCTGCAGCAGCGATGGTGGGCCTTGATGACGCATCGCTCCAGATGATCGACGTCGTCACGGATGACAAGATGCTCGTCTGGACCCATGATCTGAGTGTCGAGCCAGGGGCGTCGTATCGATACCGCTGCCGGGTTCTTCTCTACAACCCACTCTTCGCCCGGAGCAGGCAGCTCCTTGAAGCCCAGCAGGGGCTTGCGGCCGCTTTCACAGTTGAATCGCTGACCAGTGACTGGTCAGCACCGATCGAGATCAAGCCGCCCGTCGAGTTCTATGTGGTTCGAGCGACCGAGGACGGCGGAAGCATGGGGCTGGGTGAAATTCGAATCGAGATGTACCGGTATTTCAACGGAAGTCGTCGGAGCGAGCAGTTCACGGTGCAGCCTGGCGAGCAGATCGGGCGGCCCGCGACCGTGACGGGCGAGCAGATTGATTTCTCAACCGACTGGTACCTCGTCGACGTCATCGCTGATCCCGCCGCCGCTGGCGGTTCCGGGTTGGATCGAAAAGACGACTCCACCGTGGTCTGCAGGCGGATCGATGGATCGGAAGTGCGACTCAGGGTTCCGTCGCACCAGATCGCCGACCCGGGGCGTGTTCGACTGCAGATGGATGCGCGAGACGCCAAGTCTTCTTGATCCGAGATCTGCCAAAAACACTGCATACGTAGTGTTTCCGGTGGCGTGAGCGTTTTACGAGATGGTTCGAAGATGCGAAGTACCCAGCCGGTCGTCCTCTGAGAGGACGGCCGGCTTCTTCATGACCCCGCGTGGACTTTTGTGGGAGGCGTGCTGTTTGGTCTTGTCGCCCGTCTCTGGGCATCTCTGGGCATCTCTGGGCATCTCTGGGCGTCTCTGGCAATCTCAGGGCACCTCAGGGGCGTGAGCGGGACGTGACAAGGGCACGAATCGCCCGAAACCCAGTCTCTTCGGTGGAAAAATCGTGGATCAACCCACAGATCTTCAAAGGTTGGAGCCTCTTCGATCGCGGCAATCCGGCTCTCAAACCGGACCTCCACGCCCTGGCTGGTCAAAAACTGGTCTGAAAATAGAGCTTTTGGCGAGTGAGTGGGGTTGACACCCTCGGTGGTTTTACTATCCTTCTCCTTCTGCCCTCAACCGACGCAAATCGTCATGCGAGGCAGCCGGCCGATGAAGTTTAGGTCGCGTTTCTGCTCTTTGAAAACCCGTGCACGATGTCGCGATGTTCACTGACCTTTCACCAAGATGTAGGTCAAATAGTGAACGTCGAGACCGAGAGATCTTGAGTAGCCATGTGACTTGCGGGCTGTCTTGCTTGCTGCTGACAGCCGTTTCCGACTTCACCACTCGCGGTGATGAGGAAAGGTCGACCTCCGCTTCGTTCCTTCGGGATCGGGTTGCGGTCGGCGCGGTCAAGTTATTAAGGGCACACGGTGGATGTCTTGGCGTCGAGAGGCGATGAAGGACGTTGGAACCTGCGATAAGCCCAGGGGAGCTGGTAACCGAGCTTTGATCCTGGGATGTCCGAATGGGGAAACCCGGCCCGAAAGGGTCATCCGTATCTGAATGCATAGGGTACGGAAGCGAACGCGGTGAACTGAAACATCTCAGTAACCGTAGGAAAGGAAAGCAACAGCGACTCCGTAAGTAGCGCCGAGCGAAAGCGGATTAGCCGGAATGCATTGCGAATTGCCTGGAAAGGCAGACGATACAAGGTGATAGTCCTGTAGCAATGTTGCCGGTAAGGCCTAGAGTAGGTCCGGGCTCGTGAAACCCGGTCTGAACATGGGGGGACCACCCCCCAAGCCTAAGTACTCCTCGACGACCGATAGTGAACCAGTAACGCGAGTGAACGATGAAAAGCACCCCGATAAGGGGAGTGAAAAGTACCTGAAACCGTGTGCTTACAAGCGGTCGGAGCCCTTCGGGGTGACGGCGTGCCTTTTGCATAATGAGCCGACGAGTTACTCTCTGTGGCAAGGCTAAGCTGAATCCCAGCGCAGCCGAAGGGAAACCGAGTCTTAAAAGGGCGTCGAGTCGCAGGGAGTAGACGCGAAACCCGTTGATCTACCCATGGGCAGGTTGAAGGGAGGGTAAAACCTCTTGGAGGACCGAAGCCTTGAACGTTGAAAAGTTCTGGCATGACCTGTGGGGAGGAGTTAAAGTCTAATCATAACGGGAGATATCTCGTTCTCTCCGAAATAGTTTTTGGACTAGCCTTACGTAATATCCTGCGGGGGTAGAGCTACTGGATGGGGCTGGGGGGTCACAAGCCTACCCACCTCAACCAAACTCCGAATACCGCATGGACGTATCGTGGGAGTCAGACTACGGGGGATAATCTCCGTGGTCAAAAGGGAAACAGCCCAGACCGCCGGTTAAGGCCCCTAAATACATCTGAGTTGAAAAGGTAGTCAGATTGCAGTGACAGCCAGGATGTTGGCTTAGAAGCAGCCACCATTTAAAAAGTGCGTAACAGCTTACTGGTCGAGGA
>CALFOM010000141.1 GCA_937919685.1 uncultured Phycisphaera sp. | reverse complement strand
TCTAGTCTCTACAGATCCTGACGCTCGGTAGCGATCCTCCGAAGAGAATCCTGCCCGCTCAAAACCGCATGCAAGGAGCGCTTCGAATGCAAGCCTACGAACACCTTCGGCAACTCATCGACTCTTGCCAGGATGACGTCCAGAAAGCCGCTGGTGGCAACAAGGCCGCGGGCACTCGTGTCCGAAAGGTCATGCAGGACGTTCGGGAAGCCGCCAAGCAGCTCCGATCCGACATCCTCGGGGCCCAGAAGCCCGACTGATCCCGATTTCAGGGATCGATTGTGATAGAAGTACGAATCACAGCGACGCCGTTGCCTCACCGAGGCTGCGGCGTCGTCTCTTCTCACGCCCCCTCAGGTCGTTTGACGATCTGGAGTTGATACTTTCGTTCGGTTGATCGATTAGAGTTTGCCGGATCCCGGGAGAACTCCCAAAGTCCCTACTAGTACAGGAACACGCCAGTGCCAGCCGAACCGCTCTTTGATTACTCGAACATCGACTTTGACCATCCGATGGCCGACATCGAGGCGTTGAAGGTGATCAACCCGCATCGTGGCGAAATGATCCAGATTAACGGTGTCGCGCATTGGACGGACGACTTCAAACAAGGCGTCGGTTGGCGGGACGTCCGGGACAACGAATTCTGGGTCCCCGGGCACATTCCCGGAAGGCCACTTCTCCCCGGCGTCCTGATGATCGAGTCGGCAGCCCAACTTTCGAGTTTCATCCACATCAAAGGGACGCCGCCGGACGAGATCGGATTTCTGGGCTTCACGCGATGCGACGAATGCGCCTTTCGAGGCCAGGTGATTCCCGGAGACCGGCTGATCCTCCTCGCCCAAAGCGTGACCCGGAATCGACGCCGGTTTATCAGCAAGTGCCAGGGATTCGTGAACGAGAACCTCGTCTTCGAAGTAACTGTCACCGGAATGCAGGTCTGATCGCAATGGCCTCCATCATCTGAGGGATCTTTCCTCAATTCCACGCATCCGGCTTCAAGCCGAATCGACGATTCGCAGTCCCATGAGTCTTCCCCCACTCCGCTTTGATCCGCTTCTGAAAACCCGAGCCTGGGGCGGAGGTCGCCTCCGACGATTCGGACGGTTGTTTGCGGAGACCACAAGAGTCGGCGAGTCCTGGGATCTCGCCGATCTTCCTGAATCGATCGAGCAAGGCCGCTCATCGATCGCCGAGGGACCACTCAAGGGCCTCCTACTTCATGAACTCATTCGTCGCGATCCAACTGCGGTGCTCGGTTCCGCGGCAAACCCGACGACCACGGGCTTCCCCTTGCTGGTCAAGCTTCTGGACGCCCAGCAGAATCTCTCGGTACAGGTCCACCCGGACGCCGCCTACGTCGAGCGACACCCCGAAGCATCCATCAAGAATGAAGCGTGGTTTGTGCTCGAGGCCGATGTCGACTCGGTGATCTACCGCGGAATCGATCCCTCGCTTTCCGCGCCTGACTTTCACGAGATGGTTCGAACCCAAGGCCCGATGCTCGAGCATCTCATCCGGCTCCCCGTCCGTCGCGGCGACTGCATCAGGCTCCCAAGCGGCATCTGCCATTCCCTGGGCGCTGGCGTGCTGGTCGCCGAGGTCCAGACCCCAAGCGATACGACCTTCCGAGTCTGGGACTGGGACCGAAACGACCCCGACAGGCCTTTGCATCTGAACCAGGCGATGGAGTGCACGAGATTCGGCGCGGCTCAAGACGATGGCATGGCCGCCATCACTCGCGTCGACGAGATCCCCCCGGTCGAGACATCCGGCTGTCGGCGGCGACGCCTCTGCCAAACGCCGGACTTCACCATTGATCACATCGAATTCGATCCCGGTTCCCATGCGATCACGGTCGGCTCGACGCCCCTGGTACTGCTCGCCACAGCGGGAACCGGAAGCGTCGTGGATGCACGACGAAACGAGGCCCGATTGCAGGCCGGCGATACCGTCCTCGTCCCAGCATCATGCGATCATCCGAGGCTTCAAACCGCGGAGTCGATCTCACTGCTCCAGATCGATATCCCGCCCCGCTCCGGCATCATGCTTGCATGAGCCGGGCTTCGACCGCCCCCTTGAATCCGAAACGCCACCGCACCACATGCATCCCCGACGCCCCACATCTCCGACCCAGGCCCTGCGGACGCTCATCCTGAGTGCCATGCTGCTCTGGGTTCCGGCCGCCATGGGTGTCGACCACGTCCTTGCCCCGACGGACACCTGGCCAGAATCTTCGGCCGTCGCGCCGGGCGACCGAATCTATCTCACCCCCGGGTTCTACAAAGAACCGCCGGCCCTCTCATATACGGGAACCGAGGCACTGCCGATCACGATCGCCTCGGTCGACGCGAGCCAACCGGCGACGCTGGTCGGCGACGTATGGGGACTGACCATTCGTGGAGGCCGTCATATCAAGGTCTCGACGCTCATGGTGCTGTCCGGCCAGGCCGGCGGAATCAAAGTCGATCGAGACGAGGCAGGCCCGAGCCGATCGATCACCCTTGAGAACATTTACGTCGTGCCAAGGCCCGGAAGCCTGACCAAGGTCGGTATCGATCTGGACGGCGTGGAGGGCACCCGGATCATTCGTGCCAAGGTCGACCTCTGGAGTCGAGCCGCCGTGCAGATTCGGGACGCCCGCGATGTCGAGATCCGGAGACTCACGATTCGCGGCGATAAGAACGCCTCCATCGGCGTACGGGTCAACGATGCCGTCGACGGACTTCGGATCCTCGATTCCTCCTTGCTGACCATCGGCGGATCCGGCGTCGCCATCGGCATGGTGACTTCCCCGCCGCCGGCGTCGCCACCCGACGCATTGCCGCCGCCTGCCGCTCGCCACGTCCGCATCGAACGATGCATCATCGAGCGAGTGGCGATCCCATTCACCTTTGCGTCCGCGGCAGATGTTCTTTGCAGTCACTGCACGATCGTCGAACCTGGAAGCGCCGCCTTCGAGCTCCGACTGGTTCGAGACGGATGGCCTTCTGCTTCGGGAATTCAGATTCAAGACAACCTGATCTGGTGGACGGTCAACGGCCTGAAACAATTCGTCATCGATGATCAACCCGATGGGGAGTTTCAGATGGGCCCGAATCTCTGGTGGGCCGCGGAGATGCCCGCCGCGATCGAATGGCTTGGCGGGTTCCCCTCGAATGCCGCACCTCAGGTGGTGGACGTCGATCCAGGGTTGATTCCGCGAACGACCCGTGCGACGAATCCCGCAGCGCGGAGATTCGGCCATCAAGGAGTACCCGACGAACCCCCATCTGCGCCTTGAATCCACGATACGCCGCCCGGCACCAGAGATCACCTCGAGGGACTCAAACGAACACCACGGCCGTTCGTATACTCCTCACCATGAACGTTCGAGGTCCCATTCCCTTCAATGCCGCCGCCGCCTACGGCGTTGGCCGACCCGGACCGGCCCGATCCACGAATTCCCTGCCAGGCAACACGCCGAACATCCGGCCGGAAATCGTGGACCTTGTGGACACCACAAGCGGTACGACCCGTGCGTTACGAAAACTGGTTGCAGGCGTGGTTCGAAGCGACGTCAATCACGGCCTCGGATTCGACGGTGATCCATCGTCGGTGACGCCGCCCCGGCCGGAACCACCGCACGCCGGCGAATTGCACCTCTACTCCCGCAATGCCGATCGACTCGAGGTCTCCACCCGCGTCGAACTGGGCCGCAAACTCGATCTCAAGGCCTGACCCGCCGCCATTTCTCCAAGAGCCTGGTTGAGATCTTGACGAACCCCTCCAAAAGGATCTCCCGTCGATCCCGCATATTCCCATTTTGGCCGGAACCACCAGAATTCACGTGTGCGAAGCCCGCTTCTGGCACCGAACGGTTGAGGAGTGGCCTTCGGGCGGGTATTCTCCCCGACTCAGGAAACCACTCCTCCGGGCTTCGACAGCTTTGGCGGATCGGGCCTGATTCCGCCGTCCTTCTCCTTTCGGCACGACGCTGATTGGGACGTTCTTCATCCCCTCGCCACCTCAGGGAGCTTGACCCCCCATGGCTTCGACCGGCAAAGTCCTACAGGTCATCGGATCGACCTTCGATGCACAGTTCCCCGCGTCCGATCTCCCCGAGATCTACAACGCGATCAACGTGGAGCTCGAGCAGAGCGGCCAGAAGATTCGACTCGTGGGCGAGGTCGCCAAGCATCTTGGCGGCGGCGCCGTGCGATGCGTGGCCCTCGGATCGACCGACGGCATGCGTCGCGGTCAGGAATGCGTCGATACCGGATCACCGGTGACCGTCCCCGTTGGTGAAGGGGTTCTTGGACGCGTCTTCAACCTGCTCGGTGAGCCGGTCGATGAACGCGGCCCCGTCCAGACCAGCAAGCGAATGCCGATTCATCGCGAGCCTCCTCCGTTCGTCGACTTGAACCCCAAAACCGAGATCCTGCAGACCGGCATCAAGGTCATCGATCTTCTCTGCCCCTTCGTCCGCGGTGGCAAGATCGGCCTCTTCGGTGGTGCGGGCGTCGGCAAGACCGTGATCATCCAGGAGATGATCGCCCGGGTCGCGCGAAACTTCGGCGGTTACTCCGTCTTCTGCGGCGTCGGCGAGCGAACCCGCGAAGGCAATGACCTCTGGCTGGAAATGCAGGAGGCCGAGTACACCGATACTGAAGGCAACACTGCCCACGTTCTCGACAAGGTTGCGATGGTCTTCGGTCAGATGAACGAACCCCCGGGCGCCCGCCTCCGCGTGGCACTCTCCGGGCTCACGATGGCTGAAGAGTTCCGTGACGCCTCCGGCAAGGAGACGTTGATCTTCGTGGACAACGTCTTCCGATTCACGCAGGCCGGTTCCGAAGTGTCCGCCCTTCTCGGCAGAATGCCGAGTGCGGTGGGCTACCAGCCGAACCTCTCCACCGAAATGGGTGCCCTTCAGGAACGAATCACCTCGACCCGACAGGGTGCGATCACCTCCGTTCAGGCCATCTACGTGCCGGCGGATGACCTGACCGACCCCGCTCCCGCAACCACCTTCGCTCACCTTGATGCGTTCGTGGTGCTCGAGCGAAAGATCGCCGAAAAGGGCATTTACCCCGCGGTGGATCCAATCGGTTCGTCGAGTCGAATTCTCGACCCGAACGTGATCGGCGAACGCCACTACGGCGTCGCCCGTCGCGTCCAGTCGATCCTCCAGCGATACAAGGACCTTCAGGACATCATCGCCATCCTCGGTGTCGATGAACTGAGCGAAGAGGACAAGTTGACCGTCTCCCGCGCTCGGAAGATCGAACGCTTCCTTTCGCAGCCCTTCTTCGTGGCCGAGATCTTCACTGGCTTCCCCGGTGTCACCACGACGCTCGAAGAGACCATCGATTCATTCGAACGACTCTGCGACGGCGAAGGCGACGATCTTCCGGAGAACTGCTTCATGTATGTCGGCACGCTCGACGACGCCCGGAAGAAGGCGGAGAGAATGGCCGCAGAGGTCTGATTCTCCGCGTCCAATGGATCCAGAAACGAACTCCGGACCGGCGAATGTCACAGGACATCCGCCGGTCCTTCTTTTCGATTCCTGCAGGGAAATCCCGGCGGGCTTCCTCACCCGTGCCCG
>CALFOM010000140.1 GCA_937919685.1 uncultured Phycisphaera sp. | reverse complement strand
AATCATCCAAATCATGATGGACGTCGGTCAGCATGAGCGTCCAAGTGGGATCGAAACGAACTGCGTCAATCATCTCGCAATTGACGCCCGCACTACCAAGCAGCACGGCGCTCTGGGGAGCTGGTGCCGCGACGATCACGCGTTGGGCCTCCTCGAGGATTTTGTTTGAATCGTCGAACGCCCGCCATCCCGACCCGATGCGTTCGAGCCGGGCGACGCGTCCTCCGAATCGGACGTCAAGATCGGTCTGCAGGTGTCGGACCAGCCCGTTCATCGCCGGCATGCCGACGTACCACGGGTCGGCCGGAGCGGGCGTGACTCGGCCGTGCTCGAGAATGCGCGGGTTCCATCGTGCAATGACCCCGTCCTCTTCCCATCGCTTCTGGAATTTCCGAAGACACTCGCCTCGAAGTCGGAGAACTTGGCATCCATGATCGTGTCGGACATCTTTGCCACGGCGACTACTCAAACGTCCGCCCGGTCCGCGTCCCTTGTCGAGGAGCGTGACGCGATGGCCGTGATCATGAAGTATCCGGGCCGCCGTCGATCCGGCGATGCCCGCGCCGATCACCATCGCGGAGCCACGCGAGACAGCTCGGGAAACCAACGAGGGATGGACGTCCGTCTTCATCGTCGGCCGTCTCTTGTCGTCGATCGTGCCGGGTCCATGCCTGCGATCGGACCTTCGGGTTCGAGCCCGCGGTCGAGTGCCCATTTCGGAGACTCGCTCCATTTCGGTAGTACTTGAAGGATCATGTCGCGGGCACGCGTAGGGCGCCGAGTCCGCCATCAATTCCAATGGTCTGGCCGGTCACCCAACTCGAGTCGTCGGAGAGCAGCCAGTCGATTGCGGGCGAGACGTCTTCGGCGACGCCGATGCGTCCGAGTGGATGCATCTTCCGAGAATGTTCGAGGGCTCGTTCGCTTCCGGTGATGCGGGATGCGAGGGGGGTGTCGACGAGCCCGGGGGCGACGACGTTGAAGCGAAGCCTGCGAGCGGCGTAGGTCGCGGCCGCCGCCCTTGCGAGGCCTTCGATCCCCGCCCCGGCGGCGGCGATCGCTTCATGGTTCGAGAGGCCCGTTCCAGCCGCGACCGTGGAGACGAGGACCACGCTTCCGCCCGCCTTCAAATGTCTTCCCGCCGCTCTGACGCATGCAAAGGCAGTGGTGAGTTTGGTGGCGATCGTCTCGTTCCACTCCTCCGTGGAGACGAGGTGGGCCGGTTTCAGGGTGATGCAGCCAGCGAGATTCACGATGCCGGTGATCGGGGATTCGGTGTGGAGGGTCCCCACCAGTCGCTCCACGGCATCGGGATCCCGGGCGTCGAGGGTGTGCACCGATTCGAGGCCGGTGAGATCTGACAGGCTGTCGAGCGATCTCGACGCGCCGATCACCCGTGCGCCTCGCGCGAGAAGTCGGCTGACGGTGGCTCGGCCGATGCCACCACCGGCGCCGACGACAAGTATTCGGGAATCTGGGCTGGATTTGGCAGAGAGGGTCATTGGTGGGCGCTCGGTCGGGGGTTCGGAGTCGAGAGGGTTAATTCCGCCACGCGATGGGTTCGGCGACGAATGGGATCGGGTTTCACGGGAGTGGGGGTTCCAGGCGTTGAATCGCGAATCCACTGAATCGGCGATGATGCCCGCATGAGCAACACGCCGGATCGACATCCCGCTCGCGACCTTCCCGAACAGCTCTCTGTCACCTGGGCGCAGTTACGGCTCGCGGTGGCCGATGCGAAGCACGAGTGGCATCTCCCGGTCGTGTCGACCATCGGCCTCGACGGTAGCCCTGAGGCTCGAACGGTGGTTCTCCGAGCGGCCGACGAAGCGAATCGCGAACTCGTCTTCAACACTGATCGTCGCAGCCTGAAACCTCGGGAGATCGAGCGGTCGAGTCGAATCGCCTGGACCTTCTACGAGCGGGGACATCGCGTCCAGCTTCGCATGTCGGGGCCGGCGACGATTCATGCAGACGATGCGATCGCCGACGAGGCTTGGTCGCGAACGAGCCTTTCAAGCCGACGCTGCTATCTGGCGCCGCATGCGCCGTCTTCGACCCTCGAGGCTTGGGATCCAAACCTTCCTCAAGATCTCTTGGCGTCAATTCCCGACCAGACGACGAGCGAAGGTGGACGATCGAACTTCATGGTCGTCCGCTCGCGGATCGATCGGTTGGACCGTCTTGAACTTCATCACGACGGCCATCTCCGCGGTCGATGGCGATGGGCCGGTGACGAACTCGTCGAGACGGCCTGGCTCGCCCCCTGAACGGTGTCTCTTCGCCACGGTTTGATCGAGGCCGGGGAGGGTCATTCAAGGATGATCAATGTCCGACGCGCCGCGAGCGAGGCTTGGCGTGCGGAAGATAGGATCATCCAGAACGGGATCCACCAGACGAGGTCGTTGGTGAGGATATTGACGCCGAAGATCCAGTCGATGCCCCCGTTTGACGCCGTCCAGACGAATCCGATTGGTCCCAGGATTTTTCCGAGAAGTCCCACCAGCACGATCGGCCAGTGCCGGATTGGGTTTCGGGCTGCCACGAGGTAGCCGATTCCATAGACGCCGATGACCATGCCGAGACATTGCCAGATGGCTCGACCAGGATCCTCGAGCGGCGGCATGCCCAGAAGCTCAAACGGCAGATCAGGGATAAGGATGATGGGGATTCCCCAGACGAGATTGTAAATCCCGGCCGCCACGAGCCAGAGGCACATCCATCGGGGGGATCGATCGTTTGGTTGGGTCATGGTGAAGAATTCGTCGGCGATCAACGATGGATGTATCGTTTTTAGTTGGTTTTCGACGCCGGAAAAAAATCGTTTTGTGACTGGACTCGGTTGAATCTCGGCTCATAATCTCGTCATGGACGGGATCGTGAGCCGTCCTGTACAACCGGGATTCTGAGGAAAGGGACCCAGAATGAAGGCTAGTTTTGCGTTTGGCGCGATCGTTGCAGCGTCAGGTCTGAGCGTTGGTGCTTCGGCCGATTTGGTTGGTGTGGTTGGTGGGCAGACCAATGTCCTTCTTGATTTCGAGCTCATCTCAAGCGTGACGGACCTTGAGCTCACTGGCGTGAGCGATGGTGTGATCATCCCCGGAAATCTAGGGAGCGATTCAGTCGCCTTCGCGATCACTTCGCCCTACGCCGAGGCCGGGGCGACAACTTTCCAGTACGACACCATGGATTTCTTCGGATCCTTCTCGGGAACGATCGGGCATCGCGGAACACTCACGTTCAATGACGCGGTCACGATCGGCAACTTCGAGATTGGCTTTGATCCAATCCTCGGGGTGTTCACAGTGAGTGATACCTACTCCTCGTTGGGTGCCCTCTTCGAAGTCGGCATCACCGATGCTTCACCGCTTGTGGGGACCTTTGACGTGATGGGCGACCTGCTCATTACCGAGAACTTCGCCATGATTCTGCTCGACCTCGGCCTCGCCAGCAGCGACCTCACGGGCGCGGACGTTGGTGATGCTTGGGTTCAGGGTCTGAACCAAGCCGTACCCACGCCTGGGGCCTTGGCCCTTGGTTGTGTCGCCATGCTTGGCTCACGCCGTCGACGTCGATCCTGACCAAGACGCATCCGTCGCATGCGACGCATGCAGAGAAACAGAAGGCCGCGGATCGTCAGTGACGATCTGCGGCCTTCTTTCGTACGGGGCTGGGCGTCATAGCGCCGCCGGTATCACTTGACCCTGCCAACCTTGGCGGGTTGAATGTCGGCGGCCTTAAACGCGGCGGGCAGCGTCACATGGCAGGATCGCCCGGTGTTGGCGATGTAGTCCTGATGGTAGTCCTCGGCCATCCAGAACTTCTTCGCGGGTTCGATCTCGGTGACGATCTGCCTGCCGTTGAAGAGTGCAGCGGACTGGACTTCGGCCTTGACCCGTTGCGCGGTCGCCAATTGCTCGGCGCCGACGGTGTAAATGCCGGAGCGGTACTGCGTTCCGAAGTCGGGACCCTGTCGATTCAACTGGGTCGGATCGTGGAGGTGGAGAAAGAACCGGACGAGCTTCTCATAGGAGATCTTCGAGGGATCAAAGACGATCTTGACGCTCTCCGCGTGCCCGGTATCGCCCGCGCAGATTTGCTTGTACGTCGGGTTGTCGTTGCGACCCTGCTGATAGCCGCTCTCGACGGAGATCACGCCCGGGATCTGCTGGAACCCGTATTCGACTCCCCAGAAGCAGCCGCCGGCGAAGTAGCCGGTCTCGACGGGAAGCGGCCGGCTCTCGATCGGAACCTCTTGGCCGTCCTCAAGGAATTCCAGCGACTCGCTGTTGAGACAAAAGCGACGTCCGGTGGGAGGCGGGCCGTCGGGGAAGACGTGGCCGAGGTGCCCGTTGCACCGGGCACAGTTGATCTCAACCCGCGCCATGCCGAGCGTGTCGTCGCTGGTCTCGGCGACATGCGCGAGATCAAAGGGATTGAAGAAGCTAGGCCAGCCCGTGCCGGAGATGAACTTGTGCTCACTCTTGAAGAGGGGAAGCCCACAGACAATGCAGACGTACATGCCGTCCTTCTTATTGTCGAGGAGAGTGCCGCAGAAGGCTCGTTCGGTCCCGGCGTTCTGGGTGATCCGATACTGCTCGGGGGTGAGTTTCTTGGCGAGGACTTCCACTTCCTCGCGAGGCAGCGGGGTGACGTCGAAGCCTGCGGATGAAATCTGCTTCTGGGGATCACGGTCAGGCATGGTGGAGGTGTTCCGGTCTGGTGGGGTCTGGTTGGGGCTGGCTGCGACCCCGAGGCCGATGACGGCGATGACGGCGAGGGCGGCAACGATGAACAACGTGATCATGAACGAAAGTCGCATAAGTGGTTCTCCGATGGAGACCTGAAATCAGTCAATTGACACCCTACGTCGATTCAAGGACAGGGTGCGGCGAATGGGGGAGCATCGTGGTCACGAAACTCAGAACGCCCACTATTTCGTCGGGGAGGCGGTATTGGATCCGGAACCGACGTCATCTGGCGTTTTTCGAAGCAGATTCAGATACCGCCGAACACCCCCGAGGTTCATATCGACCATTCCAGCACTGAGATAAGCATCACAATCGGCCTTGGAGATTCCATTGGCGGTCGCTCGAGCGTGAAGTGCCTCAAGATAGGCGGTCTGCTGTTCCTCGTCATTGAGTCGGGGATCGTCAATGATTCCGGTGACGACCTCCGTCTCCCAGTCGATCTGGGATCTGAGGGTCTTCAGATGCGCTCGAGGATTTTCCACGATGCCGAAGTGGGTGAGATAGATCGCATCAAGGTCGAACGCTTCGAGCCGATCGATCGACTGCCGCCAGATCTCGGGATCGAATTCGGGGGGTGCCAGCGGCAACGTCACCCAAGATGTTCCGGGGATTCGCATCCCGGCGACGTCGCCGGTGAAGCAGCAGTGTCGACCGCAGATCATGGTCGACCAGGCGTGGTGATGTTTGGCGTGGCCTGGTGTCTCGATCGCGGTGAATTCGAGGCCGTCGACGGAAATCGTCTCGCTGTGCGCGACGGCGTGAACCTTCGATTCGGGGCAAGGGAGCATCTCGCCGAAGATCTCGGCCAGTTGCGATCCGTAGATGCGCCGCGCACTCTCATTGACCCGGGACGGATCGACGAGATGTCTGACCCCGGACGGATGGACGTAGATGTCTGCACCGTGTTCCGCGAACCAGCCGGCGGCGCCGGCGTGATCAAGATGGATGTGAGTCAGAAAGACCGCTTGGATCGACGTCGGGTCGATCCCGTGGTCGACCAGCCCCGCCTTCAACGTTTCGAGCGTGGTGAGCGGCCCGGACTCGATGAGCACATGTCCGGTGTCCCCTTTGAAGACGAAAGAAGCGGCGGCCTCGGTCAGGCCGTTGTACTGATGATCGATCGCAATGGGAATGTCAGTCATTTGGTTTCGGGTGTCGTCTTTTTTGGTTGATTGCGGCGTCCTACTTCGGACATACGCTGCACGACAGAATACAGAACGGGGACGACGAGGAGGCTGATGACGGTGGCGGCAAGCATGCCACCAAAGACCGTGACCCCCATGGTTCGGCGACTGGCCGAGCCCGCGCCTTCAGCGATCAGAAGGGGAATCACGCCAAGGATGAAACTGAAGGCGGTCATCAGAACTGCGCGGAATCGGAGCCGGGCAGCCATCACCGCAGATTCCGTGGCGGAGAGTCCTTCGTCACGTTTGGACTTGGCAAACTCCACGATCAAGATCGAGCTCTTGGCCGCGAGGCCGATGAGTAGCACGATGCCGACCTGCACGTAGAGGTCGATGGGCAGTCCGGAGATCATCAAGGCGGCGACCACGCCAAGCAGGGCCGTCGGGACGGAAAGCACGACGGAGATCGGAAGGGTCCAGCTTTCATACTGGGCCGCGAGTACGAGGTAGACCAGGATCACTGCGAGACCGAAGATCACGCTCATCGCGCCGGTCGCGGACTTCATCTGGTACGCCATATCCCGCCACGCGAAGCCGGTTCCGGGAGGCAGTTCGGTGGTGCCGATCTGCTCCATCAGGTCGAGCGCCTCACCACCGGAAAAACCTGGTGCCGGGCCTGCGGTGACGCGGGCGGATGGATAGATGTTGAAGTGGAAGACGTTCTCGGGGCCGAAGGTCTGTTTGATGTCGGCGACTGCAGAGAGCGGCAGCATGTCGCCGGATCGGTTGCGGATTTCGAGTTCGCCGATGTCGGCGGGACGCGATCGAAACTGAGGTTCCGCCGAGGTCCTGACTTGGTAGATCCGGCCGAAGGATGCGAAGTCGTTGACGTAGTAGGAGCCGAGGTTGGCCGACAACGCCTGGAAGACATCATCGAGCCTGATCCCTCGTGAGAGGACGCGGTCTCGATCGATGTCGACGAAGACCTGAGGCACATTCGCCGAGAAAGTCGAGAAGGCACGGCCGATGCCGGATTGAGAGTTGGCCGCGAAGAGGTACTGGTCGAGCGCGCCTTGCAGCATCTCCATGCCGAGGCCGGCCCGATCCTGAACTTCGAGGGAAAGTCCGGCGCTGGCCCCGAGCCCGGGTAGCGATGGAACCGGGAACGCGAGGACGGCGCCTTCTTGGATCGAGCCCCCGATGCCGTTCAATTGCCGGATGATGCTCGCCTGCGCGAGTTCCTCGGTGGTTCGATCGCTCCAAGGATCGAAGACCACGATGATCGTCGCCCCGTTGGGCGATCCGGCACCTGAAAGCAGGGAGTAACCCGTGATCGCCAGAACGTCGGCGACCCCGGGGATCTTGTCAGCAGCCTCCGCAACGCGGTCCACGACGCTCTGGGTCCGGGCGATGCTCGACGCATCGGGAAGCTGCACGTTGACCACGCAGAACCCTTCGTCTTCCTGGGGGACGAATCCGGTCGGGAGCTGGCCAAAGAGCCATCCGGCGAGCATCACCAGCGAGAGGAAGCCGATCACGGTCAGCGGCCAGATCACGATCAACCCCTTGACGGTTGCGACGTAGACCGAGGTGACTCGGCCGAGGATGGCGTCGAATCCGCGGAAGAGGACGTTCTTCTTCTCGGGAGTCGGGCGGAGCAGCACGCCGGCCAGTGCCGGGCTCAAGGTCAGCGCGTTGATCGAACTGAAGATGGTCGCGATTGAGATTGTGAGGGCGAACTGTTTGAGGAGGCTGCCGGTGATGCCACCGAGGAATGCGGCGGGAACGAACACGGCGAGCAGGACGATGGTCGTCGCGATGACCGGGCCAGAGACCTCCTTCATCGCCTTTAGCGCCGCTTCACGCGGAGGTATCCGTTCCTCGTCGAGGATTCTGGTCACGTTCTCCACCACCACGATCGCATCATCTACCACGATTCCGACCGCGAGAACCAAGCCGAACAGAGTGAGGAGATTCAGGCTGAAACCAAGCGCGAGCATCACCGCGAACGTTCCGATCAGTGAGACCGGGATGGTCACCGCGGGAATGAGCGTCGCTCGAAAGTTCTGGAGGAAGACGAAGACCGTGAGGATCACCAGCCCGATGGTGATCAACAGCGTGGTCTGCAATTCGGCGAGACTGGTCCGGATGATCAGGGTGCCGTCGTAGACGGGCTTGTACTTGACGCCTTCAGGAAACGATTCGGAAAGTTTCTCGAGGACGTCCACGCATCCGTCGGCAACATCAATGGCGTTGGCGCCCGGCAGTTGGTAGATCGCAAGGGTCGCGGCGGGCTGGCCATTGAGCGTGGAGGAAAGGTTGTAGCTCTGAGAGCCCAGCTCGATTCTCGCGACGTCGCTCAGTCTGACCAGCGTTCCATCTTGGCCGGTCCGAATCACGATGTTCTCGAACTCCGAAGCGGTGTTCAGTCGGCCGGTGGTCGTGACGGTGTAGTCGAAAACCTGCCCGGGAAGCGCGGGGGAGGCGCCGATCCGCCCTGCGGCGACTTCTGCGTTCTGACTTCGAATCGCGGAGACGACATCGTTGGTGGTCATGTCCAGCGAGCGAAGGATCTGAGGGTCGAGCCAGATCCGCATGCTGTACAGGCCGACGCCGAAAGTCTTGATGTCACCGACGCCGGGGACGCGGGTCAATTCGTCGCGGACGAATGCTTCGGCATAGTTGTTCAGGAAGAGGGCGTCGTAGTTGTCACTATCGGAGACCAGCGAGGCATAAAGGATGATGTCCGTCGACTGCTTCTTGGTCAGGACGCCCTGACGTTGGACTTCTTCCGGAAGCTTTGGAATCGCCGATGCGACTCGGTTCTGAACCAGAACGTTGGCGGTGTCGAGATCGGTGCCGACCTCGAAGGAAACGGTGATCGAACAGGAGCCGTCACTTGCCGAGACGCTGCTCATGTAGAGCATGCCGTCGACGCCGTTGATCTCTTGTTCCAGCGGCGTCGCGACCGTCGCACCGATGGTGGACGCGCTGGCACCGGGGAACACCGCGGAGACCTGGATGGTCGGTGGGGCGATGTTCGGATACCGGGCCTGCGGCAGCGCGGTGTAGGCGATGCCGCCCATGAGCAGAGTGACGATGGAGATGACCGAAGCAAAGATCGGTCGCCGGATGAAGAAGCTGCTCAGCATGGGATCAGGCGTCCCCGTTCGCGGCGTTTGTCTCTGCAGCCGGAGCGCTGGGGTCGATGAGTCTCATGGCCTGGTCGAGGTTCACGGTGTCGGGGGAGACGGCGGATCCGGGACGAGCCCGGAGGATGCCGTCGACGATGACCATGGAGGTCTCTTCAAGGCCGGCGTTGATCTCCTGGAGGCCGTCGATCGCCACGCCGACCGAAACGCCCTGGCGGGAGACGATGTTGTCCTTGTCGATCACGAAGACGTAGGAGCCCGCCATGTCGATCAGGATCGCGGACTGTGGGAGTGCGAGGGCCTTGCGGGAGGGTTCCGCCAGTCGGGCTCGAACAAAGAGCCCCGATCTCAGGAGCCCGTCCGGGTTCGGAATGACGCCGCGAATGGTCACCGTCCCGGTGTTTCGATCGATTTCCGGGGCCGCGAAGTCGACGGTGCCCGGTTGATCGTAGATCTGGCCGTCCGGAAGGACCGCCTTGAAGCGGTACGTGCCCCGGGTGTCGGCCTCCATGCCCGCCTCGTTCATCCGCCGTCGGAAGTCGAGGAATGAGTTCTCCGGAACGGAGAAGTAGACGTTCATCGGGTCAATGGTGGTGATCTTCGCCAGCAGGGTCGGCTCGCCACGTCCGACCAGGTTGCCGACGCTGACGAGGTCCTCACCGATCTGTCCCTTGATCGGGGCCAGAATCGTGGTGTAAGTGACGTCGAGCTGGGTCCGGGTGACCTTGGCCGTCGCCTGTTCGACCTTGGCGGACGCCAGTTCAACGTTGGCTTCTGACTCCAGAATTTCGATCTCGGTGGCCGCGCCCTGATCAAAGGCCGTCTGGTACTTCGATTGGATCTGCTGGGTGAGTTTCAAGTTCGCTTCGGCGCTTCGAAGATCGGCGTTGGCGATGGCGAGGTTTGCGTCGTATTCGTCCGGTTCGAGCTTGAAGAGGATGGCGCCGGCTTCGACCACGTCTCCCGGTTGGAATTCACGCGATTCGAGAAAGCCCGAGATTCGAGCTCTGATCTCGACGGTCTCAAGGGGTTCGACGGTCGCGACGATGTCTCGATACGGCTCGAAGAGCCGCATCTCGGGGTGCATCGCCGTCACCTTTGGTGGCGGGGGCGCCTGGAACGCATTCCGCTGGTCTTCACAGCCCGTTCCGACGAGGGCAAGAAACAAGGCGAGGGGGGCAGCGGTTTCGACGATGGATCTGGTGGGTAGTTTCACCCCAGAGATGATATCTGAACCCGCTCAACGAGGATTATCGAGCAGGCAATCTCGGAAGAGCCGCCGAATCCTTCGATACTCGTCTAGCCAACTTGTGGGCTCCCGGAATCCATGGGCTTCGATCGGGTAAACCGCGATTTCCCAGTCCTCCTTTTCCAACTCGATCAGCCGTTGGGCGAGTCGGACGGTGTCCTGGAAGGCCACGTTGTCATCCACCATGCCATGGCAGATCAGGAGTGGGTCAGCGAGTCCCTCGGCGTGCTCGATCGGCGAGCTTCGTCGGTAGGCCAGAGGATCGTCCGCCGGCGTGTTCAGAATGTTCCGGGTGTAGCCGTCGTTGTAGTGAGCCCAGTCCGTGACCGGCCGCAATGCGGCGCCGCAGGCGAATGTCCCTGGGCGAGTGAAGAGGCCCATGAGGGTGACGAAACCTCCATAGCTGCCCCCGTAGACACCCACTCGACGCGGATCGACGTCGTGATGTTCGGCGAGCCAGGCGATGCCATCCTCAAGGTCGTCGAGCTCGGCGGGTCCCATGTCGCGAGCGATCGCCGTCCGCCAGTCGCGGCCGTAGCCGGCACTCGCACGATAGTCGAGGTCGAGGACCACGAATCCTTCTCGGGAGAGCAGGTCGTGGAAGAGACCTTCGCGGTAGTACCGACTCCAGCCCGCATGTGCGTTCTGAAGATAGCCCGCGCCATGTACAAAGAGGACGGCGGGTCGCTTCGCGTGTTCATCGAGTCCGGAGTCCTCGACGGGCGGAACGTGGAGGCGGCCGCGGATTGGTCGGCCATGCCGACTCGGTACGTCGACGAGGACTGGTGGTCGACGTTCGATCCGATCGAACCGAGGGGTCGTCGAATGAGTCAGGATTCGGTCGTCGCGCAATTCATCAAGCCCAAGGACGTGAAGTTCGGCGGGATGTTCGATCGTCGAATGCAGGTAGAGGAGATCGGCCCCGTCCGGCGAGATTGCGTAGGTCTCGACCATGCCGGGCTCGCCGACAATGGTCTCCGACCAGCCGGTCGACGGCTCGACCCGTTCGAGACGCCAGATGCTCGGGTCATCTCGATTGGAGATGAACCAGAGTGAGTCGTCGATGGGATGCTGCTCAACAGACTTGACCTCGAATCTGCCGGCGACCAACGGGGTGACGGCCCCCGCGATCGGTGTGGAGTCGGGCGCTGGTTCAGTTTTCTCG